>JAGAUN010000038.1 GCA_017620715.1 Muribaculaceae bacterium
CTTCACTTCGCTGAACTTGCCTATACGTATACGCGAGGGGTCAGACTTCAGTGCGGCTCCCATCGAGGAAAATAGTGGCACCTTAAGCCGTGTAGCCTCATATATGAGCAACGCTTTGTCGGCCACGGAATCAATCGCATCAATCACGCAATCGTAACTGTCGATAGCTAATGACGCCGCGGCCTCGGCATTGTATTCCTGATTGACAGCCACAACATCGGCTGCCGGATTGATTTCGAGCAGACGTTGCCGCAACGCTTCGACCTTTAGCTCGCCTACCGTTTTTGTAGTAGCCATGAGCTGGCGGTTGATATTGGAGGGCACAATACGGTCGGCATCGACTATGGTAATGTGTCCTACCGAACTGCGCACCAACGCTTCGGCGGCCCAACTGCCTACCCCTCCTATGCCCATTACGAGCACACGAGCTGAATGCAAACGGCTCAAAGCATCGGTGCCGAGCAGTCGCTCGGTACGACTTTGCCACAAACCGTTATCGTCGACTCCCGAGAGAGCGATACGGTCAATCGAAGAAATCATCGTCAACAGACTGTGAGGTATTGGGAGCTTTTGTTTTGGCTATCCTGACCGTACGCATCGGCGTGGATTGCTGTGGCGTGGGAACTATAGCTGCCGGATCGGACTGGGGAGCCGGAGTGACTGACGCCACCACTTCGGGCTGAGCCGGAGTTTCCTGTGCCATTACATGGGCTGCGGGCTGAGCGGGAGCCGGCTTTGCCGACTCGGCAACCAACCGGCGTTCATACGCCTCCACGCGGCCGCAGCTATGGAAGTTACGCACAAAATAATCGTTTGAGATAGGAGTGACAATAACCCCTTTTGATGAAGAGGCGTGTATCATATTACCATCGCCTACATATATTCCCACGTGACCTACATTAGAGCCGCCACGTACGGTAAAGAAAATCAAATCGCCAGGGCGCATATCGCTTTTTGATATGGTGCGGCAAAATTGCTGCTGCTGGGCCGATGTGCGCGGCAGCTTGATATCGAGAGCCTTAAGATACACGGCAAGCACCAGTCCCGAACAGTCGATACCGTCACGGGTATTGCCGCCATATAGATAACGGGTGCCAAGCCAGCCGTTGGCCTCACCCACCAAAGCAGCCATAGAAGGGGTAGCGGCCGACGGTATGGCTACCGGCTTCAATGGTTTTGCCGGCACTGTCTGACCATAGGAATGCGAGCTACCGGCACCACCTTGCACTACACGCTGCGACGAACCGCAACTTGTTGCCGCAATGCACAGGAGCGCTGACACTAAAGCCGCACATAACTTGCTTTTCATTACATCCATATCGCAAAAATACAACAAATTTTGATGAATGCACCCCGGCAAGTGAAAATTATTAAAATTTGCGCACGCGTTATTAAATCAACTTAATTTCTTATACACCTATATAATATATATGGCAATAAACCGTATTTTTGCATAAACCATTCATTTCAATTTTACACACACCATCAACGATGAACGTAAAAAACCTCTCCGTAACCGCTTTAATGATAGCAGCTGTAGCTGCATCTTGGTATCCGGTGCTTGCCTCATCAGGCTCGTCGGCACAAAACTCCGATACCCCTGCAACGGCAATGGGCACATACTCCATGCCCGACTTTACGGCTGCTGCCGAATCGACCATCAATGGAGTAGTGAGCATCAAAAGTTTCGTAACCCCTTCGTATGGTTATGGCGGTATGAGCGGCATGAACGATCCCTTCTTTGAATTCTTCTTCGGCGAACAGGCACCCCAGCGCTCCACCCCTCCCCGTTCGGGTTCGGGCGACGACCTGCGTGAAGCAGGCCTCGGCTCCGGTGTAATAATCAGCGCCGACGGATATATCATCACCAACAACCACGTGATTGACGGTGCCGAAAAACTCGAGGTGACACTCAACGACAACCGAGTATTCAGCGCAACCGTAATCGGAACTGACCCGACCACCGACCTCGCCCTTATCAAAATCGACGCCACCGACCTCCCCGTAATTCCGTGGGGCGACAGCGACCTTCTGAAAATTGGCGAATGGGTGCTCGCAGTAGGCAATCCCTTCGGCCTGACATCGACCGTAACAGCAGGTATAGTCAGTGCTAAAGCACGCAGCATATCGTCGCCCCAAAGCGGCAAAATGACACTCGAATCATTTATTCAGACCGATGCCGCCGTCAATCCCGGCAACTCGGGCGGCGCGCTTGTGAATCTCAACGGCCAGTTGGTAGGCATCAACTCCGCAATATACTCTCAGACCGGATCATACACCGGCTACTCATTTGCCATACCTACCTCAATAGTAAAGAAAATCACCACCGACCTTAAAGAATACGGCACAGTACAGCGTGCGGTACTGGGCATACGTTTCAGCGAGCTCACAGCTAAAATAGCCAAAGAGCAGGGCATCACGCTCGTTACCGACGGTCTCATTGTAGCCGAGACCATACCCGGCTCCACAGCCGAAGAGGCCGGTCTCAAGCCAGGCGACGTGATTATAGCCATCAACGAGAACCCAACCCACAACTCATCGCAGCTTCAGGAACAGGTAGCCCGCTTCCGCCCCGGCGATAAAGTGACTGTGACCTACGTGCGCAACAACAAAAAGAGCACCGTGGAAGTTACCCTCTACAACAGTGACGGCAACACCTCGATGCAGTCTACCTCCAAAATATCCGAACTTGGATGCGTATTCAAACCTCTGAGCGAAAACGCTCTTAAGAAACTCAACATCAAGCACGGAGTGCAAATTGAGGAGGTCAACGCAGGCCCGTTCAAGACCCAAGGCATACGCGAAGGCTTTATAATAGTCGAAATCAACGGTGTACGCATATCGGCCGTAGCCGACATAGAGAAGGTGTTCCAGACCGTCACCTCCCCGAAAGAGAATGAGCACGTAATGTTTATCTCCGGTATCTATCCCACCGGCCGCCGCGCTTACTACGCCGTAGACCTAGACCAGTAAATACATACACACCCTCCATAATGCTCAAAGCGGCCTCACACGGGGCCGCTTTGTCTGTTATATTTAATGTGTAGAACAGTGATAACAGGGGGCTCAGGCAGTCAGCTCTTTTTGTTGATTAAGAATAAAATCATTAATTTTGTGGGCTGAAAGAAGCCGCCATACGGCAAACCGCTTCATTCAATACTCAACAACCAGAAAATGAAAGTAATATCCACTGTAGCAGAGCTGAGAAGCACTATCGGCGACCTTCGCCGTCAGGGCCGTACAATTGGCCTTGTGCCCACCATGGGAGCTCTCCACGCCGGTCACCTCTCGCTTATAGAAAAAGCACGGACCGACTGCGACATCGTGGTGACAAGCATATTTGTCAACCCCACCCAGTTTAACAATCCCGAGGATCTCCGCACATACCCCCGCACCGTAGAAGCCGATTGCGCTTCCCTCGAAAAGTCAGGCGTAGACTTCGCCTTCATCCCGACGGTTGAAGAGATGTACCCCGAGCCTGACACACGTCAGTTCAATCTCGGCCCTGTAGCCGAAGTTATGGAGGGCCCGATGCGTCCGGGCCATTTCAATGGCGTGGCGCAGGTGGTGAGCAAGCTCTTCAGCTTTGTAAACCCTCACAAAGCATACTTCGGCGAAAAAGACTATCAGCAGATTGCCGTGATACGCCGCATGGTAGAGATTGAGGGATTCGATATCGAAATAGTGGCTTGCCCTATAGTACGCGAGCCCGACGGCCTGGCAATGTCGAGCCGCAACGTACGCCTCACACCCGACCAAAGAGCCATAGCGCCCTCAATACACCGTGTGCTGATACAGAGTCTGGAGCAGGCACGCGGCCAAAGCGTGGCCGAGGTAGAATCATTCGTAACCCGCGCCATCAACTCCATTGACGGACTTGAGGTAGAATACTTCACGATAGTAGACTCGCTGAGCATGCAGCCGCTCACGCAATGGGCCGATGCAAAATCGGGCACAGCAGTAGGCTGCGTAACAGTATATTGCGGAGAGGTACGATTAATAGACAATATCACATACGCCCTATGATACAGATAGAGATGCTTAAATCAAAAATCCACCGTGTCACCGTCACGGAGGCCAATCTTGATTATATAGGAAGCATCACCATAGACAGTCTGCTCCTCGACGCCGCCGGCATATTGCCCGGCGAGCGCGTGTATATAGTTGACAACAACAACGGCGAGCGTTTCGATACTTACACCATAGCAGGCGAAGCCGGCAGCGGACAGGTATGTCTCAACGGGGCGGCAGCACGCAAAGTGCATCCGGGCGACATAGTCATCATCATGAGCTACGCCACCATGAGTATCGACGAGGCACGCACCTTCAAGCCCACAGTGATATTCCCGGACACCGCCACCAACCGGCTCATATAAACATAATCGCCGCACAACACAATCAATAAACACCCCTTTACACACCGTCAACACACATGTTTGAAAATCTATCAGAGAAACTCGAACGCAGCCTTAAGCTCCTCAAAGGTCAAGGCAAGATTACCGAAATAAATGTAGCCGAAACCCTCAAAGAGGTTCGCAGGGCACTTCTCGACGCCGACGTAAACTACAAAGTAGCCAAAACCTTTACCGATACGGTGAAGCAGAAAGCACTCGGCCAGAACGTGCTCACCGCCGTGAAGCCCGGTGAGATGATGGTGAAGATTGTGCACGACGAGCTGGCCACCCTCATGGGAGGTGAAGCCGCCCCCCTCAACCTTTCGGGCAATCCCACCGTGATACTCATGTCGGGGTTGCAGGGTTCGGGTAAGACCACCCTCTCCGGCAAACTCGCACGCAAGCTCAAGAGCGAGAAAGCCAAGCGCCCGTTGCTGGTAGCTTGCGACGTTTATCGCCCGGCCGCCATCGATCAGCTTCAGGTACTCGGCGGCCAGATAGATGTACCCGTGTACGCCGAGCCCGAGTGCAAAAAACCGGTGGAGATAGCGCAGAGAGGCATACAGTATGCGCGCCAGCACAACCTCGATTTAGTGATAATAGATACCGCCGGCCGTCTCGCTGTCGACGAGGCCATGATGGACGAAATCGAAGCCATCAAAAAAGCCGTGAAGCCGCAGGAGACACTCTTCGTTGTCGATGCCATGACCGGCCAGGATGCCGTGAATACAGCCAAGGAATTCAATGACCGACTCGATTTCGACGGCGTGGTACTCACCAAACTTGACGGTGACACCCGCGGCGGTGCGGCCCTTTCAATACGCACGGTGGTAACCAAGCCCATTAAGTTTGTAGGTACCGGCGAAAAGCTCGAAGCTCTCGACATATTCCACCCCTCACGTATGGCCGACCGTATTCTGGGCATGGGCGATATCGTGTCGCTCGTAGAACGTGCCCAAAACGCATACGACGAAGAGGAGGCCCGCAAGCTCCAGAGCAAGATTGCGAAAAACAAGTTCGACTTCAACGACTATCTCCATCAAATACACCAGATCAAGAAGATGGGCAACCTCAAAGACCTCGCCGCAATGATACCCGGCGTAGGCAAAGCCATTAAAGATGTTGATATCGACGACAACGCCTTCAAAGGAATCGAAGCCATGATACTCTCAATGACTCCGGCCGAACGCGCCAATCCGCAACTCATAAATCAGAGCCGCCGTCAGCGCATAGCCCGCGGCTCGGGTACCGACATCATAGAGGTAAACCGCATGCTCAAACAATTCGAACAGATGCGTAAGGTGATGAAGATGGCCACCACCATGAAAAACCCGATGAAAATGATGCGCCAGATGCGCCAACAGCAAAAACGCCGCTAAACATCCCCCACCCCATAATATCACAGTACGAGATGACACTTATCGACGGACGCCAAACCTCCTCTCAGATTAAATCCGAAATAGCGGCCCGTGTAGCCGACATAGTAGCTACCGGCAAACGCGCTCCTCACCTTGCCGCAATACTCGTAGGCCACGACGGTGGCAGCGAAACTTACGTAGCCGCTAAGGTAAAGGCATGTGCCGAATGCGGATTCAAATCATCGCTCATACGTTTTGAAGACGACGTCACCGAGCAACGACTGCTTGAGGAGATACAACGCCTGAACGCCGACTCTGATGTTGACGGCTTCATTGTGCAGCTTCCCCTGCCGCGCCACATTTCCGAGCAGAAAGTCATAGAGGCTATAGACCCGCGTAAGGATGTTGACGGCTTCCATCCCGTCAACGTGGGCCGTTCATCAATCGGGTTGCCCGCATTCGTAAGCGCTACTCCGGCCGGCATACTCACCCTGCTGAGCCGATACGACATCGACACCAAAGGAAAAGAGGTGGTAGTGCTCGGCCGCAGCAACATAGTAGGTAAGCCAATGGCATCGCTGCTGATGCAAAAGGCCAATCCCGGCAACGCCACAGTGACAGTGTGCCACAGTGCCACTAAGGGGATAGCCGAAATATGCCGCCGTGCCGATATAATCATAGCCGCATTAGGCGTACCGGGATTTGTAACGGCCGATATGGTAAAACCGGGCGCCGTGGTAATAGACGTGGGCACCACCCGCGTACCCGACTCAACACGCAAAAGCGGATTCCGCCTGCGTGGCGATGTTGACTTCGACGCCGTTGCCCCCAACTGCTCCTACATCACACCGGTTCCCGGAGGCGTAGGGCCCATGACTATAGTATCGCTTATGCAGAACACCCTGCTTGCAGCATGCGGCGATATTTACCCTGCCGTATAAACGGAGAGTAAATAGTCTTAAATATTAAATAGTCTTAAAATATTAATTTGTTTATTCCTTTGCGGGAACGGTGGGATTGACGGTGATAATACCGTTTGATTCCGTCACCTCCACATTAGTAGCATCGTCAGGCACAACATCCACATCGGCCGTATCGGTAGACTCGGTCGAAATAGCAGTGCCGCCATCATCGGCCGTATCAAGCAGTCCGGCAAACTCGTCGTACACCAGCGAAAGGTCAACGCCATGCGCGCGTTTCACCTTCTCTATAGCGGCTGTCAGTGACGAGCCCATATTACCGCGGAGAATATCGTAGATATCTTTGTATTTGCGTTTTATCTGCTCTGCTGTGAGTGCGCTACGGCTTTGGTCGGCTTTGGTATAATAATAATAGAGAAGCCCTGCACCTTCGCCCGGAGAGAGGAAATCGAGGTGATATACAGCTATAGAATCTATCTGAGCCGGTGTAAGTTCGTTCTCGGAATAATAAACCGGATCGGTCTGCTTTGAATTTGCATTGAGTTCAGTGGTAGAACCGTTTTCATCATTATTACCGCCGCAGGCACAGAGCGCCGAGGCACAGAGAATGCAACCACAAACAGCTTTTACAGAGATTCTCATATCGATATCCTATTAATTAAATTAGAGTATAAAACAGGCTGTATCAGTAGCCCAAAGTCACCGCAAAAATACGCAAAAGATTTTGGTATTGATGCAAAAATGCAGTAATTTTGCAGCCAAATATCGGAATCGGGGCGTAGCGCAGTCCGGTAGCGCACCTGGTTTGGGACCAGGTGGTCGCAGGTTCGAATCCTGTCACCCCGACCACTTTGAGGGATAGCCAAAGTATCTACTTTGGCTATCCCTCAAATCTTTTTTCGGTATAATAGGATTAGGTCATTTATCGTCGCCGATAGATGTAGGAGGATTTTCGTAAATATAAGCTCTGAATGTCTAAAAAGCAAGAATTTAGGTAATGTGCTTTTAACAGACGAAGTGTCTGTTGAAGGCACATTGCAACACATTGAGGGGGAGAGCGTTGGATATTAAATATTAATTAGTATCTTTGCCATGTTATACAACATTGTTTTATATGATAAAATCAGCGCTGGAAAAGGTGATGAGCGAAGACATGTCGGAGATATGGTCGGTGCTCTCAGGCGAGGAGAAACGCAAAGTCATAGACAGTTTCTCGCTGCATCACTTTAAGAAAAACCAGATAATATATGCCGAGCGCGAGCAACCCGAGTATCTTTGGTGTCTGCTCAAAGGCAAAGCGAAACTGTATAAAGACGGTGTGGGCGGACGTCAGCAGATAGTGCGCCTGATACGCCCGGTGCAATATTTCGGCTATCGCGCTTACTTTGCCCAGGAGCCTTACGTGAGCACTGCGGCTGCCATGGAAGCGTCGACACTCGGAGCGTTGCCCATGTCGGTGGTGAAGGAGGTGATTGACGGCAACCGTGCCGTGGCATGGTTTTTCATTCATGAGCTTTCGCGCAATCTCGGTTCAAGCGATACGCGCATAGTAAACCTCACGCAGAAGCATATACGCGGCCGTTTGGCCGACGCCATCATAACGCTGAGCGACCACTACGGATTCGAGCCCGACGGCGTAACATTACGAGTATATATGGCCCGCGAGGATCTGGCCAACCTGTCGAACATGACTACGTCAAACGCCATCCGCACTCTCACGGCATTTGTCAACGAAAAACTGATTATTGTAGACGGGCGCCAGATTAAGCTCATAAACCGTCCGCAGTTGCTCAAAATCTCTAAATTCGGATAATAACAATTCAATCATTTATAACTACCAGTACTTCACATGAGTAAGACATTATCTCGTAAAATACTGTTTATGGCCGCAATATGGCTTAGCAGCTTTATGACACTGTCGCTAACATCGTGCAGCGACTCTTCTTCTGACGAACCTGATGGGCCCGGTGGCAATTCCGATACCGGTGTAATTTCTCCGAGCTGGACCGACGACCAACCTATCGAAGCCGCCGGTCAGGAACTAACACTTACTTTCAACGCGACCAACCGCTGGAACGTCATAAACCAATCGACATGGCTTACCGTAAGCCCTACAACAGGCAATAGCGGCAACTCATCAATAAAGGTTACGGCAGAAGCCAATACAACGGGAAAAGAGCGCTCAACCACTATTGTGATTCGCGTGACGGGCGCCGCAAAAGCATGCACAGTAAAGTTTACACAGGAGGCATCATCTGACCAGCCGGTGGCAGGTGTAAACGGATGGATACGCAGCTATATGGAGAGCCACTATCTGTGGAACGAACCGATTCCCGCTCTGAAAATCAACGCATCGCTTTCAGCCCAGAACTACCTGAAGGCGATACTCGACGGAGTGGATGCAGCAGACCACCTCAACCGTGAGGATGGCCACTGGGCCAACGGCAGCCGCGAGTACTACTATTCATATATCGAAAGTTCTAACGGCAGAAGCCGCTCCGGCGATCAGGCTACGGGCTCAGGCGTTATGTTCATGTCGGCCACATTGCTCTCAGGCAACAACGTAGGCCTTATAATCGAGATGGTTTGCCCCGGCTCGCCGGCAGCTCAGGCAGGACTGAAACGCAGCTATCTGGTATCGGCAATCGACGGCACAAATATCACCACCGGCAACTATCAGTCGATGGCCAACAAACTGGTTAACGGCAACATCAATATCACATACCACCAGCCAGTGTTCGGCTCGGAGGGCGGCGTATCGCTCGGCAGTGCCAAATCGCTCCAGCTCAGCAGCGCCACTTTCGACAATGTGTCGGTATACATGTCGAAGGTATTACAACTGTCAAGCGGCAAAAAAGTAGGCTATCTGCTCTACGACTCGTTTGATTACGGTTACGACGACCAGCTCATACAGGCTTTTGCTGGATTTAAAGCTCAGGGTATCACCGACCTTATTGTTGACCTTCGCTACAACGGCGGCGGCCACGTAATATCGAGCCTGCTTATGGGTACGCTCATTGCCGGCAACACCCACAAAGGCAAAGTGTACGGCCGTACCACCTACAACGCCACACGTTCAGCAACCACTCCGGCCGGTGAATATAAACTCGGCATTGCCTCAGTGCCCGAAATGCCTACCGGCTACAATAAAATCACCGAGGGTCTGGCAAGCTGCGTTGACCTCAACACTATTTATGTAATCTGCACCGAAAACACTGCATCGGCATCGGAACTCGTTATAAACGGTCTGAAAGGTCTGAATGTTACCGTAAACCTGATAGGCACCACTACCAACGGTAAAAACTGCGGCATGGAAGGTATTTCGAAAGCATTCGGAGGCATAACCTACGAATTCTACCCCATCACCTTCTATATTGAAAACGCCAAAGGGTTTAAGGATTACTCCAACGGCTTTACCCCCGACGTGGTATGCGACGACGAGGAGTACTATCCGGGCGATTTCGGCACAACCGACGATGCACTATCGGCTCTCGCTCTCACCTGGATCAACTCGGGCAACAAGCCCTCTGTTGCCGCCATGCGCTCGCGAGCATCGTCTATACGCACCATGCCTCTGCAGCTTTCTGCCAAGCGCCGCATAAAAGGAGCCATGGTACTTCCCCACGAATAAACCACTCGCTGAAAGATAACGATATAAGAGCCGGAGCAGGTAACCCGTTCCGGCTCTTATATATTGCAATAGTTTTTGACAGGCTCAGTGAGCCTTTAACCTCTCAGGTTTGTTGTATCAATGTTGACTTAAACACAAAACCTAAACCACAATTCCATTATATGTCAGCCATTTCAATACCGTCAGAGATACTTTCAACCCTCAGCAACCGCATGGGCATTGAATCACTTAATTCCATGCAGGAGAAAGCGTACGAAGCGCCCATAACAAAAGACTTGATTTTGCTTGCTCCCACCGGCACCGGCAAAACCATAGCTTTTGCGCTGGCTATGCTCCGGAATATCTCAGGAAAGAAAGCGGAGGGCGCTCCCCAAGCACTGGTAATATGCCCCTCGCGAGAGCTGGCACTGCAGATATACAGCGTGGTGCAACCGCTCGCCAAATGGTTGAAGACAACAGTGCTGTATGGAGGGCACAATGTGGCCGATGAGACTGCATCGTTAACACCTGTTCCGGATATAGTAATTGCCACTCCGGGGCGTTTGCTTGACCATCTGCAGCGTGGGAATCTCATTGTTCACTCTCCCCATTGCCTCGTGCTCGACGAATACGACAAAACTCTGCAACTCGGTTTTGAAGATGAAATAAAGCGAATAATGGCGCGGATAGGCACACCCGGGCGTGTGATACTCACATCGGCTACCACTCTTGAGCCGATGCCGGATTATATAGGACTACGAAAAGGAACTACGGTTATTGACCTGACATCATCGGCCAAGCCGAAGGTGGAATATGTTGAGGTGAAGTCGTTTGTAGCAGACAAGCTCAATACCTTGGCCGACCTACTGGCAACTTTTGAGCCTGAGAGCCGCGCCATAGTGTTTGCCAATCACCGCGAAAGCGCCGAACGCATAGCCAGTTATCTCCGTCGTCTGAAATTTCCCATTGCACTGTATCACGGCGGTCTCGACCAACGCGAACGCGCCACGGCCATCGACACACTTCAGAGCGGAGCGACACCTATACTCGTAGCAACCGATTTGGCGGCACGCGGTCTCGACATCGACTCCCTCACCGATGTGATACATTATCACTTGCCTGTTGACGCGGAAACATGGACTCACCGTAACGGCCGTACCGCACGTCAGGGAGCCGAGGGTCGAGTATGGCTTCTGACCGGACCGGATGAAACGACACCCGAATATGCACCCAAGATGCGCCTTTTTGTTCCACAAGGCAGGGATGAGCATTTCACACCCCACTCCCCCGCCGTGGCCATGATCTGTTTCGGCGCCGGCAAAAAGGAGAAGATTTCAAAAGGCGACGTAGCCGGCATGATAGCGGCTTAGGGAATAGTGGAGCGCACCGAAATAGGACTGATAAAAGTATACGACCATTATGCCCTTGCTACAGTTCCGGCAAAGCATCTGCGCACGCTCACCGAAGCCCTGCGGCAAATGCGGCTAAAGGGCAAAAAAGTGAGAGTGACAGAGGTGTGCACACTGCGGTAAAGAGTGTGCAAAAACCGCACGAGCAGTGGGTTTTAACACTTTTTTCACACACATACTCAAACTTTGCATTATATTTGCATAGAAGTAGCAGAAAGTCTGCCACACCATTTATTTATCTAAGCAATATATGGCAAAAGTTATCGGAGCTGTAGACATTGACAGCGAGCGTTGCAAAGGTTGCAACCTTTGTGTGGTGGCTTGTCCCACCTCGGTGCTTGACCTTCAGCCCAAAGAAGTCAACAACCGCGGATATCACTTTGCATATACCGCACGACCGGACGCATGTATAGGATGCGCTTCGTGCGCCATGGTCTGTCCGGATGCATGCATCGAAGTGTATCGCGTAATAGAGAAATAGCATGAAAGAAGAAGTAAAACTCATGAAGGGCAACGAAGCTATAGCCCATGCAGCTGTGCGATACGGCTGCGACGGCTACTTCGGCTACCCCATAACCCCCCAGAGCGAAGTATTGGAAACACTCGAAGCCCTCATGCCGTGGGAAACCACAGGTATGGTAGTGCTGCAGGCAGAGAGTGAGGTGGCCTCGATAAACATGGTATACGGCGGCGCATCGACCGGAAAAGCGGTGATGACCTCGTCGTCGAGCCCCGGCATATCGCTCATGCAGGAAGGCATGTCGTATATAGCCGCCGGAGAATTGCCGGCATTGGTGGTAAACGTGATGCGCGGCGGTCCCGGACTTGGAACCATACAGCCCTCGCAAAGCGATTATTTTCAGGCAACCAAGGGCGGCGGCCACGGCGACTATCATTATATAGTGCTTGCACCTTCGACCGTGCAGGAGATGGCCGATTTTGTAGCCTTAGGATTTGATCTGGCATTCAAATACCGCACTCCGGCCATGCTTCTTGCCGACGGCATAGTAGGTCAGATGATGGAGAAGGTAGTGCTTCCCGAACCCCGGCCGCGACGTACCGCTGAAGAGATAGCCCGTCAGTGTCCGTGGGCTGTGACAGGCAATCCGTCGGATCGCAAACCCAATGTGCTCACTACCCTCGAGCTCGAGAGCGACAAGATGGAGGTGAACAACCGTCGTCTACAGGCCACATATCGCCAAATCGAGCAAAACGAGGTGAGGTATCAAGAGTATTTCACCGACGATGCCGAAGTAGTGTTTGTGGCTTTCGGTTCGATAGCCCGCATTTGTCTTAAAGCCATTGAAGACGCGCGAGGGCAGGGTATCAAGGTAGGTCTGTTGCGCCCCATTACCCTCTGGCCCTTCCCCACCGAAGAAATATCGCGTCTTGCCAATCGTGTAAAAGGCATGATGGTGGTAGAGCTCAACGCCGGACAGATGATAGAGGATGTGAAACTTGCGGTAGAGGGCAGAGTGCCCGTATACCACTATGGCCGTATGGGCGGCGTGATACCTAATCCCCAGGAAGTGTTTGACGCTACCTTGAGCCATTTTCCCTTCTTGAAAAAATAAAGACATGAAAGCAGAAGATATAAAACTCGACGAGAACAAAATATACTGCAGGCCCACGCTCCTCAACGACACTACGATGCATTACTGCCCCGGCTGCTCGCACGGCGTAGTGCACAAACTTGTAGCCGAAGTAATTGAGGAGATGGGCCAGAAAGACAATGCCATAGGCGTAGCGCCGGTGGGCTGTGCCGTATTTGCCTACAACTATATAGACATTGATTGGATTGAGGCTGCTCACGGGCGTGCTCCCGCAGTGGCTACGGGCGCCAAGCGCCTCAACCCCGAGCGTCTGGTGTTTACCTATCAGGGCGACGGCGACCTTGCCGCAATCGGCACCGCCGAGACCATTCACGCCGCCAATCGAGGCGAGAACATTGCCATAATATTTGTAAACAACGCAATCTACGGCATGACCGGGGGCCAAATGGCTCCTACTACCCTTATCGGTCAAAAAACCGCCACCACTCCCTATGGCCGACGGGTAGACCTCAACGGACATCCTCTGAAAATATCGAATCTGCTGGCAGAACTCGAGGGCACATGCTATGTGACACGTCAGACCGTGCACACCCCGGCGGCAGTGCGCAAGGCAAAAGCAGCCATCAGGAAAGCGTTTGAAAATTCACTTGCCGGCAACGGCACATCGGTAGTAGAGATAGTGGGCACCTGCAACAGCGGCTGGAAACTGACTCCCGACCAGGCCAATAAATGGATGGAAGAGAACATGATTCCTTTCTACCCGCTGGGCGACCTCAAAAACAATTCGCAAAAATGAAAACAGAAATTATAGCGGCCGGATTTGGCGGCCAGGGTGTATTGTCGATGGGCAAGATACTTGCCTATGCCGGCCTTATCGATGATCTGGAAGTGACTTGGATGCCTTCGTACGGGCCTGAACAACGAGGAGGCACGGCCAACGTAACAGTTGTCATATCCGACAAACCTATCAGTTCGCCGGTGCTCGACAGCTACGATACCGCAGTGGTACTCAATCAGCAGAGCCTCGACAAATTCGAGCCGAAGGTAAAACCGGGCGGGTCACTCATATACGATCCTTACGGTATACATCGTCTGCCCACCCGAACCGACATAAACATTTATCCTGTAGCGGCAATGGATGCCGCCATGGAACTGAAAAGCGCCAAATCGTACAATATGATTATACTCGGGGCCCTGCTCAAAATCAATCCCATAGTGAGCATAGAGTCGGTAATGACAGGATTGAAGAAGACGCTGCCCGAACGCCATCACCACCTACTTCCCGCCAACCGTGAGGCCATATCGCGCGGCATGGAACTTATTTGAATACCACCACCCCATCCGGCCTAATGAACAGCAAGCCCCTGCAACTGCTTTTGTCGCTGCCCCGTGCAGCCAGTGTAGAACTCAACAGCAACCCCCGGCGACAAATTACGTTGCCGGTGTTTGCAGGGTCAGACCCTCCGGGATGTCGGGTCGGTTCAGGCGGCGGCACAATATCACTGCTCGACCAGTGGCTCGAATGTTGCGACGAGCAAGATGACCGGGCCAAGCGCATAATAATACACAGCTGCGGGCAAAGCCGACGACTGCCGGCTTATGCGTCCCAAGGCAAGATACTTACCCCGATTCCGGTATTGCGGTGGTCTACAGGCGAGAGAATTGACCAGACTTTGCTTGATCTGCAGTTGCCTCTATACGAAAACATAATGCAATACACACCTCCGGGGGTGAACACCTTGATTGCAAGCGGGGATGTATTGTTGCGTTCGGCAGGTATTACGGAGCAGTTGCCACAGGCCGATGTGATATGTTTCGGCCTTTGGGCTGAACCCGAGCAGGCGTCGCGACACGGCGTGTTTTTCAGCAGCCGTGATGACTCGCACGGGCTCGACTTCATGCTCCAGAAACCTGATGTGAATACTATACAGAAGCTGTCGCAGTCGCATTACTGGCTCATGGATATAGGGCTATGGCTGCTTAGCGACAAAGCCATGGCTTTGCTACGCCAAAAATCTACCGGCAGCGAGGGGAAACTAACTTATTACGATCTTTACAGCGATTTCGGATGCGCTCTCGGTGTAAATCCTTCAAAGCCCGATTGCATACTTTCGGAGCTCACGGTTGCCGTCCTGCCTCTGCCTGAGGGAGAATTTCTGCATTTCGGCACCACGGCTGAGTTGCTCTCATCGACTGTAGCCCTTCAGAGCAAAGTAAACGACCAGCGACTGATTCACTCATATCACGACCGTCCTAACTCTACCATATTCGTCCAAAACTGCAGTGTGGATGTGAAATTTACGGAGCGCAACAAATGGATATGGATAGAGAACAGCTGCGTCGGATCACGATGGCAACTTTCAGACCATAACGTGGTGACCGGAGTGCCTGAAAACGATTGGGAAATCAGTTTGGCTTCTGAAGTATGCTTAGATATCTCGCCCTATCACGGGACTGACGCTATGGCTGTGCGGCCTTACGGCTATCATGACAGGATGTCGGGCAAAACGTCTGATGCGGGGACTAAATTTCTGGGCATGCCATTGAGCGACTGGGCCGAAGAGCGTAGAATCAGCATTGATGAAACCGACGATATTTATTTCGCTCCCCTATTTCCTCTGATTGAAGATATCGACCGGGCGCCCGATATAATCAAATGGATGACTTCGGAGCCTGAAAACGCAACAGGCCGCGATTTATGGTTGCAAGCCATAAAAATAAGCGCTGCCGATATATGCGACAATACCGACATAGACGCTCTCAACCGCAGCCGACGCCAATGGTTGCGCCATGATTTGCCAATTCTGGCACGCAACTATCAGAAGAGCGTATTTTATCAACTTGACCTCAACGATGTTGCACACAAGTTGAATGATTTCGGGCTCGATACCCCCCCTGAACTCTCTGCAGATACGTCGATACTCAAACGTATGCGCCGCGAAGCGCTGCTTGCAAGGGTAAACGTGCTTTCGGGTGAGAAATCAGACAACAATGCCCGAGCTTACGAATTGCTGCGGAGCGGCATTCTATCATCACTCCCCTCCCGGCGACCGCATCCGCAGTGCAGTGTGTATTCCGACCAAATAGTCTGGGCCCGCTCACCGGTGAGAATCGATCTCGCGGGAGGATGGACCGATACACCTCCCTATTCCACTTTGCGCGGTGGCTCGGTAGTCAATGTGGCTGTAGATCTGGGCGGTCAGCCGCCATTGCAGGCATTTGTGAAACCTTGCATTGAGCGGCATATTGTGTTGCGCTCGATTGACCTGGGAGCAACAGAGACAATCACCGACTTCGAATCGCTTAGAAAATTCAACGCCATAGGCAGCCCGTTCGCTATCCCGAAAGCCGCGCTAGCTCTTGCCGGATTTCTTCCCGAGTTTTCGGCATCGCCCATTAATGACCTTCACAGCTGTCTCGATGCTTTCGGCTGCGGAATAGAGATAACTTTACTCTCGGCCGTACCTGCCGGCTCCGGTCTCGGCACCAGCTCGATACTGGCCGCTACGGTGCTGGCTGCACTCAGCGATTTCTGCGGACTCGGATGGGATGACAGCGAGATATGCACTCGCACACTTGCTCTCGAGCAGTTATTAGGCAGTTGCGGCGGATGGCAAGACCAATATGGAGGCATACTCTCGGGTGTAAAGATGCTGCGGACTTCGCCCGGCTGGAATCAGGAGCCGGTATGCAATTGGTTGCCTACCGATATATTCACCGACCGCGCATCGGCGCCCTGCCATCTGCTCTATTACACCGGCATAACACGCACCGCCAAGAGTATTTTAGGCGAGATTGTAGATAACATAATGCTGAACGACTGCCCCACACTGGCCATACTTGACTCAATGAAGCCGCACGCAAGAGCGGTGGCAAAAGCGATACAAAGCCGAGACATAAGCATGTACGGGCACCTTATAGGGCGCACATGGGAGTTCAATCAGGCTCTCGATTCGGGTACCAATCCGCCGTCGGTGCAACGTATCATCGACATTGTGGCGCCATATATACTCGGGTGCAAATTGCCGGGGGCCGGAGGCGGAGGATTCCTATACATGGTGGCCCGAAGCGCCGACGATGCAGCCCGTATTCAAGACCGTCTGACCGCCGACAGTGTAAATCGCAATGCGCGGTTTGTGGAGATGTCGGTATCAGCCGACGGACTGCGGATATCGCGTAGCTGAAAGATTACGGGTTTGCTATAGGGTATAGAATCGACGGAATGTGCGGGCTATAGAATCGTGGTCGGCAGCCGATGCGGTTTCTCTCACCGAGTGCATGGCCCATATTGCGGCACCCATATCAACTCCGCGCAGATCGATTTGCGAGGTAAGAATGTTGCCGAGGGTTGAGCCGCCGGCCACATCACTGTGATTTACGAATGTCTGGTATTGCACTCCGGCATCGTTGCAAATTGACATATATACGGAAGCGCTTTCGGCATCGGTCATATATTTGCAATTTGCATTGTATTTTATTACCGGCCCACGACCCAGCTGCGGATGGTTGGTGGGATCTTGCTTCTCGGGATAATTGGGGTGCAAGCCGTGGGCATTGTCGGCCGAGATCATAAAGGATTCGGCGATGGAACGTAGATAAGACTGCTCGTCGCCTCCGAGGGAGAAGCATATACGACGCATGAGGTGCATAAGCATTGGCGAAGCAGCTCCCTGCTTTGTACCGGAGCCGGTCTCTTCGTTGTCGAAGATAGCGGCAATACGTGTACGGTGGGATGGGACGGAGGCTTCAGCAATAAGTGACGTTATGGCTGCGTGTACCATAGAAAGGTCATCGATGCGGCCGGATGTAATAAACTCATTGTTGAGGCCGAGCAGACAGACAGGGGTGGTATCGTAAAGGCTGAGGTCGAAATCAATGATATCGGCCGCAGGCACGTGCAATTCTTCGGCTATAAGATTGAGCAGAAGATTGTCGGCTTCAAGTTGGGAATTTACATATCCTATTATGGGCAGCATGTCTTTCTGTCGCGAGAGCGGATTTCCATCGTTTACGGCCCGATTGAAGTGTATGGCAAGATGCGGAATGGTGAGCAACGGACGTTTCACCATAATTTTGCGCGAGACGGGATGGAGGGCATCGGTGCCTTTGAGCATCACACGGCCGGCTATAGACAACGGGCGGTCGAACCATGTATACAGAATCGGGCCTCCGTAGACTTCGGTATTGAGTTTCACAATACCGCCTTCGGTGAACATTGCCGAATGAGGTTTGATGCGGAACCCGGGAGAATCGCTATGAGCCGATATGATGCTGAAGGGAATCGCCGGTGCCGGGGAATCGGCTATCACAAAAGCGACGATGGCGGAATCATTTTTAGTAATATAATACCGTCCGCCCGGACGCAGCGTCCATTCGTCAGCCGGGTCAAGAGGTGTGAATCCGGCATCGGTGAGACGGGCTATGCATTGCTCAACGGCAATAAAATTTACCGGGCTGCCGTCGAGAAATTTCATCAGGTCGGCTACTAAGGGAGTAGGGGTATACATGGTATTGGTCAGGATTGATATTTTACGGCGTTGAGTGCACGCAACACATTGCAGAGAGTCTGACTCCAGAATTCGGTGAAATCAGTGCGCACGGCATAAAGCGCTTCCGAGACAACTTCTTCAGGAGCATCGCGCACAGTAGACAGAAAGTTATAGAGCACCTGTGCTATGTCGGCCAGTCCCTCGGAAATGGTGGTAGCAATAGGGGTCTCAGAGTATTTCATGTCGGCCATAAACACTTCGAGATAGGTATCATCGTAACCCATCAGAGCACCCACACGATTTACTATGTCGCTATAGAGCGTTTCATCCATGGCCTGTTCAAGATATCCTTCGCCGTAGAGCGAAGTGACTGACAAATCGGATGCAGTGATATAAAGGCGCGGAAGAAGGCGCAACATGCCATCGACAAAATCGGATGATTGCTCAGGGGGATTTGTGACAGCGGTACAATACTCGTTGGCGAGAGCTATAAATGAGAGTTCGTTAGG
This sequence comes from Muribaculaceae bacterium, assembly GCA_017620715.1. GTDB lineage: Bacteria > Bacteroidota > Bacteroidia > Bacteroidales > Muribaculaceae > Paramuribaculum. Next base: position 19,243 of record JAGAUN010000038.1, read on the forward strand.
GGTCATAGGTAGAGATGATTCTGTTGTATATACTGCATTACGCCGGTGGGAAGGAAAAGGTTCATATCGATGCCGCCGGCTATAGCGCTGCGTATCAGTGTAGAGGATATATCGCACATGGGTGCGTTCACCAATGTGACAGTGGACGGAAGTGAAGATATGTCGACATCGTATCCAGGGCGCGGGTATACTATGGGGCTGAAACGGTCGATTAGTATACGATAGTCTTTCCAACGATGGAATTCGAGCCAGTTATCGCTTCCGATGATGAGTGAGAAGTCAGTATCGGGATACAGGTTCTGTAATTTGTTAAGGGAGTCGACTGTGTATGACGGGCGCGGCATAGAGAGCTCTATATCGCATACTTTCAGCCGAGGAGAGGCTTTAGCCGCAATGTCGAGCATTTGCAACCGGACGTCATCGGCGGGAGTTGACTCCGAGTATTGCTTGAGTGGATTACGGGGAGAGAGCATGAGCCACACTTCCGAGAGGCCCTGAGTCTGCGCAATATAGTCGGCCAACTGAATATGGCCGATATGAACGGGATTGAATGAACCGCCAAGTATGCCGATGCGATTGCAGGGGCTCATTGCGCGATGAAATCGTTGATGAGAGTGTAGACCTGCTGTGCGGCTATATCGAGGTTATCGTTGACGACACGGGCATCGTAACGCGCGGCGAAAGTGAGTTCATAGGCAGCCTTAGACAGGCGTGTCTCAATTGCGTCGGATGAATCGGTGCCACGGCCTTCGAGACGTTGGCGTAGAGCGGGAATACTCGGCGGGGCTATGAAAATGCTGATAGCGTCGGCGGGATACATCTCTTTAACCCGACAACCGCCCTTTACATCGATGTCGAGAAGCACGTTTCCGCCGCCGGCTATAGTTTTCTCCACTTCGCTTTTAAGAGTGCCGTAAAAGCGGCCGGGATATACCTCTTCATATTCAACAAACTGATTGTCGGCAATAGCCTGACGGAAGGCTTCATCGGTAAGGAAATGATAGTGTACGCCATCAATTTCTCCTTCACGCGGAGAGCGATTGGTGGCCGATACGCTGAATTTGAGCGGCAGATTGTATTCGGCCATCAGTTTATTGATTATGGTGGACTTACCGCACCCGCTCGGAGCCGATATGATGATGATTTTTCCGTGATGTGCCATGGCGGATATCAGAGTACGTTGAGTACTTGCTCTTTGATTTGCTCGAGTTCGTCTTTCATTTTCACCACAATGCGTTGCATTTCGGCGTGGTTGCTCTTTGAACCGAGAGTGTTGATTTCCCTGCCCATCTCCTGTGCAATGAAGCCGAGTTTCTTACCTTGTCCGGGCTCGCAATCGAGTGTTTCGAGAAAATAGCGGAGGTGTTGGCCCAGGCGCTGACGCTCTTCGTTAACATCGAGCTTCTCGATGTAGAAAATCAATTCCTGTTCGAGACGTCCGCGGTCGTAATCGACCTGGGGTATGGAAGCGAGATTGTCGGCCATGCGGCTGCGTATCTTCTCTACACGCTCCACTTCGTAGCGAGGTACCTGGGCAAGCATCTCGGAAATACGATGTATACGCTCGGTGAAGAAGTCGTACAAACGGGCCCCCTCGGCGGCACGATGTTGAGTTAGGGCTTCAATGGCTCGGTGCATGGCATCGAGAGCAGCCTCGTATTCAGTATCGTCGGCATGATCGGCCACAACGGCCTTTACGGTGTCGGGAAAACGCAGCAACAGCGTATACCAATCGGTAGGAGCAGGTATCCCCAACTGGGCGCCAAGCTCATCGATTTGCTTCTTGTATGCCTGAATGAGGGGCAAATTGAGCGTCATTGCCTGCTCGGCCGACTGGGAATCGATATATATGTTGATTTCAACTTTTCCGCGCTCAAGTTTGTGAGCGGCGGCGGCACGCATCTCAATCTCTTTGTCGCGGAGCACTGCCGGCACACGCATCGAAAGGTCGAGTTGCTTGCTATTGAGCGACTTTACTTCTACACTGATTTTTTTGGAGGGCAGCTCGGCAACTGCTTTGCCAAACCCGGTCATTGATAAGAGCATCAGATACTATATATTTTGTCACAAAAGTAGCTAATAGCAGGGAAAAAACGTAACTTTGCGGGATAAAAATATCATTTCAACATAGCTCACATGGCTGTAATACTCAATATCGACACTTCAACTACCGTCTGCTCGGCTGCGCTTTCGGCCGAAGGTATGATACTGACACACAATGAAGACTTTGAAGGGCGTAATCATGCGGCGCTGCTAAGCGGCATGATAAAGGGTTGCCTCGACCGCGCCGCGGAGCTTGAACTTAATATAGATGCTATAGCCGTGTCGATGGGCCCCGGCAGCTATACCGGTCTGCGCATAGGGCTGAGTGAGGCCAAAGGGCTCGCGTACGGATTGAAAATACCGCTAATAGGAGTAGATACTCTTCAGCTATTGAGCGTAGAGGTTATGTTTAGTGCAGATATAGAGGAGGATGCCATATTGGTACCGATGATAGATGCACGGCGCATGGAGGTGTATACCGCGGCCTACGATCTTGCCCTTGAACCGCTGATGAAACCGCAGGCGCTGATACTCGACGCTGAGAGCTACGGCGATTTGATTGCGACGAAACGGCCAATATACATGTTTGGCGACGGCAGTGACAAAGCGCGCCAAATTTTCAGCACTGACAATGTGCACTTTGTAGCCGACATAAAACCGCTTGCCACATCAATGGTAGCGCTTGCAGAAAGAGAATTTCTACGCAGGAACTTCCTCGACGTAGCTTACAGCACACCCACTTATCTAAAAGACTTCCAAGCTACCGCGCCCAATCCCCTCAAAGGAGTAAAAACAGCACCCTAACTTCCTAAAAAACGGCACTGTATGAATATGGGCCACATCAGGTATAATTTGGACTAATTGGAATGGATGTAAAATAATAGACAAACTTTTGATTTGTTGATTTTCAAAAGTTTGTCTATGTATGTCGGGGTGAGAAGACTCGAACTTCCGACCTCCACGTCCCGAACGTGGCGCGCTGCCAACTGTGCTACACCCCGAGTTGACATTTTGAATGTCGGTTTCCCGTTTTGCGGCTACAAAGATAGTTAAAATTATCGGATGTTGGTACGCTTAGGGTGGATTTTATTCGAGGCGAGCAATTTTTTTGCTGCACTATGCCGATACAGGGCTCGATTGATGAACGATGCCAAGACTGAGACCATGCTTACCATTGCAAAGATGGCGAGCCAGTATAAAAAGGGATGTGTGCTGAGCGAAATCATTGATTAAGATATTAAAGAGAGTAATACTTGTAATATCGATGCTTTGATATTACAACAATAAGAATTTGCTGTGGGTTCGAAACTGCCGGTTATGATGTTGTCTGACCGACAAGGATGCATTAAGCTGTCAAGTGGGAAGGAAGAACCGGCATGGCTCCTTTCTGGGTGCATACGTAGGCCGATGTACGCACTGCAATTGCGTGGGCTTCAGCTATGGTTTTGCCTTTAAGAATTGAGGAGATGAAGGCGGCAGTAAAGCTATCGCCGGCTCCTACTGTATCTGCGACCTCAACAGTGGGAGTAGGCTGAAATGACACATCGCCGGGTGTGAATACGTAGCTTCCTTTGATACCACATGTGAGTATCAGCATTTTGAGGTTGTATTTGGCGAGAAGTATCCAGCACTTATCGTGGAAATCTATATCGGGGAAACCGAACATGCGGCTAACGATATCAAGTTCTTCGTCGTTTATTTTGAGCACGTTGCAATGGCTCATCGACCGGCTGAGCGTCTGTTCGCTGTATAAATTGCATCGTAGGTTTACATCAAAGACCACGAGGGAATCGTCGGTGCGGGGCATTGCTTCAAGGAATCGTGTGATGGTATCGCGCGACACTTCGTTGCGCTGTGCAAGCGAGCCAAAGCACACGGCTTTTGTCTTTTTTGCAAGGGCCTCGAGATGCGGAGTAAAGGGTATATTATCCCAGGCCACGTTATCTTTAATATCATATTGCGGTATTCCGTTCTCATCGACTTCTACTTGTATTGTACCTGTGGGAAATGGCACTTCAGCGATAAGATGGGTAATCCCTTTTGTTGTGAAGTTTTCAATAATCTCTTTGCCAAGAGAGTCGACTCCGACAGCGCTTACCACACATGCTGGCAATCCGAACTGCGACACATGATATGCGAAATTGGCGGGTGCACCGCCCATTTTGCGGCCCTCGGGAAGAATATCCCATAGAACTTCGCCCATACCTACAACTATGTCATTCATATTTAAATGATTAATTTATAAAACGGAGGTCGATAAGTGAACAACACACCGCTATCGTATAATCGACAGCGATGTGTTGTGTATAGTGTCAGACTGAATGTCAGATGGCATCGTCTTCGATGTTTTCAATCGGGTCGGCAACCGCAGGCGCAGAGTCGGCTGTAGCTGCTTCAAGTTTTTTCATCATTGAGAATATGAAGGCTGCCGAGATAAGGCAGAGTGCTATAAGTATTGTCCAGAGCAGGGCTACATCCATCACATTCCACAACATTGCGGGTATAGCGGTAAGGAGGTTGCCTATTGCAGTGGCACCAAACCAGCATCCCATCATGGCACCTTTGTATTTGGGAGGGGCTACCTTACTTACAAAGGATATACCCATTGGAGAGAGCAAGAGTTCGGCGAAAGTGAGGATGAGATATGTAGAGATGAGCCAGTTGGGTGATACAAGAGTGTCACCCTGGCCATCGACGGGCGCTACACCGAGCCCTATCGAGCCGAAAGCCATAACACCAAATCCGACACCTGCCACGAGCATACCCAAGCCAATCTTACGGGGTGCGCTGGGCTCTTTTTTCTTCTTTGCGAGCCAAGAGAATATGGCCACCGAGAAGGGTGTGAGGGCTACAACATAGAAGGGATTGAACTGCTGATATATCTGCGGCTGGAGTCCTGAGAGAGGATCGGGTGTATAGCTATAGAAGAAGTAAAGGCCCACCAAAGCTGCCAGAAGCACAACCCCGGAGATGATACGTGTACGACCCTGTTTACTCTGGAAAATATTGAAGGTGGCATATACCCCCACAACTATTGTGGCAAGTGCCCAGATATTGAACATGATGCGGGTGAAGCCGTAGCTTTCGGGCTGTGTAAATACCTCAGCAAATTTGGTGAGTGTGAGACCGTTTTGGTGGAACACCATCCAGAAGAATATCACAACGGCAAATACAAGGAAGAGGGCTGTGATGCGGCTGCGGGTCTGCGCGGGTGTGAGTTCGGGAGCAGACTGTGACGAAGTCTTTCCGGCTTGGGCCGATGTATTGGAAGACGCGTATGTAGAACGACCGAGCTTGTATATGATGAATGATACAATCATAGAGAGGCAGGCCACACCGAAGGCATAGCTGTAGCCGGTGGATATGGTGGCCATATAGTGCTGACACCATAGGGTAAGATCGGTTGAACCGGCATATTGCTGAAGAAGGGCGATTTTATCGCCTACAGCAGTGGCTCCTTCGGCAATAAATTTATTGCAAAGGCCCGGAAGTTCGGGGTTGTATGTGAGGCCTTCGGCTCCAAGGGCCGACTCACAGAGTGCCTTGGTGACCGACGGAGCAAACATGGCTCCTATATTGATAGCCATATAGAAGAGCGAGAAGGCTATGTCGCGTTTCGATTCGTAGCGCGGATTGTTGTATAGGTCGCCGACCATAACCTGCAGGTTGCCTTTGAACAAGCCTGTGCCGCACGATATAAGCAACAATGCGATAAGCATAATATAAAATGCGGGCGATGCAAAGGGACTTCCGTCGGGCATTGCAGTGGGAATGGCCATGACCAGATAGCCGAGGAACATGACGATAATACCGAGTGTGACGGTTTTCTGGAAGTTCCATTTGTCAGCAATCACGCCGCCTATCATGGGCATGAAATAGACCAGGGCGAGAAATGTGGAGTAGATTGCGCCGGCCACGGCGGTGCTAAGGGCAAATTTGGCCTGAAGAAACAGGAGCAATATGGCAAGCATTGTGTAGTAACCGAAGCGTTCGCCGGTGTTTGCCAATGAAAGCACATACAGACCTTTGGGTTGGTTTTTAAACATGTGGTTAAGGTGTATGGGTGATTAATTGTTATTGTGTTGCGAGCGGTAAGCGAGTGCGTACATCTTCATCTGTTTAAGCATGGCGGCGAGACCGTTTGAACGTGTGGGCGAAAGATTCTCGGCCAGACCGATGCGGTCGATGAAGTAAAGGTCGGCATCGGTAATTTCCTCGGCCGAATGAGCGTTGAGTACTTTAATGAGCATTGCAATGATGCCTTTTACTATGATTGCGTCAGAATCGGCCGTGAAATATACGAGGCCATCGCGCTCTTCGGCGTTGAGCCACACGCGGCTCTGACAACCTTCTATAAGGTGAGCCGGGTTGCGGTATTTCTCATCTATCGGAGAAAGAGTGTTGCCGAGGTCGATAATCATGGAGTAACGATCCATCCAGTCATCGACTTCGGAAAATTCATCAATTATCTGATCTTGTAGCTGATTTATTGTCATAGCTTTATAATTAGGGTATTATTGGGGTTTTTCGCTATAGATAACGCGCATTAGTGTGCGTCCTACATCGGAAAGGGTCTGCTTAGAGATAATATCGAGATTATCGGCCATGGTATGCCAATATGGGGGAAAGGCACCGGTGGCAGGATGAGCGCACTCGATAATGTCGATGCACGGGATTCCGGCGCGGGATATATTGATATGGTCGTCGGTGACTGCACCGGCGTTTTTGTCGACGAATCGTGTGACACCTTCTTTCTTAGCGGCATTCCATACTTTGGCAACAATTGCAGGTGCCTGCTGATTTGAGAAGTACTCGCGGGTGAAAACGGCGTCTTTGCCCCCAACCATGTCGAGCAGAATGCCGTAGGCGGGGCGATCAATGGGCCGATAGGGAAGATTGTTGGCCCAAGCGGCACTTCCCAGACACCAACCGCCGTCGGCTTCACTGACAGTATCTTCGTCGGAGCGGGCCCCCATGTCCTCGGCATCAACCAGGAGAAAATCAACTCCAATCGGAGCGGGTGTGAGACCGAGCAGTCGGGCTATCTCAAGAATAACAGCCACGCCTGATGCGCCGTCGTTGGCACCGTCGATGGGCTTATTGCGATTAGCCTCTGCAGAATCTTCATCGGCCCAGGGGC
>JAGAUN010000039.1 GCA_017620715.1 Muribaculaceae bacterium
ATACCCATATCATAATAGCCCCGGGATATGAGTTTAAGATAGTGAAGGGAATGGTGACCAACTTCCATCAGCCACGCTCCACATTATTGCTGCTGGTGTCGGCCTTTACAGGCGGCGACTGGCGCAAGATGTACGATCACGCCCTGCAGTCGGGCTATCGGTTCCTCAGTTACGGCGACGCCCAGCTGCTGCTGTGAAACATTGTTAAACTGTTTCACGAGTTATTAACAATCCCCTCCTTTTATCAACAATTCCGATACTATCTCGTGAAAATGTGCGTAATTTGCTCCTGAAAAAATCACGCACATCAACACATAATTCCAGATATGGGAAAAATCATTGCAATAGCCAACCAAAAAGGCGGTGTGGGCAAAACCACCACTGCCATCAACCTATCGGCATCACTTGCCGCCGAGGGTAAAAAAGTGCTTCTCATTGATGCCGACCCACAGGCCAACGCCACATCGGGCTACGGCATCAAGCCATCCGATATGACCTCTTCGATTTACGAATGTCTGGTAGATGACTATCCCTTGGCAGGCTCGCAGGTACCCACCTGTATGAAAGGTCTCGACCTCATCGGCTCACGTATCGACCTGGCCGGTGCCGAGCTGGAGCTTATCAACCGTCCGCACCGCGAGAAAGTGATGGCCAATCTTCTTACGCCCATCGCGCCGCAATACGACTATATTCTCATTGACTGCTCCCCGTCGCTCGGGCTCATCACAGTCAACGCTCTCACCGCCGCCGACTCCGTGATAATACCGGTGCAGGCCGAATACTTCGCCCTCGAGGGAATCACCAAACTCATCAATACCATACGCATAATCAAGCCCAAACTCAATCCCGGACTCGAGATAGAAGGCTTTCTGCTCACAATGTACGACGCGCGCCTGCGACTGGCAAACCAGATTTACGAGGAGCTGAAAAGCCACTTCGGCGATATGGTATTCACTACCGTGATACCCCGCAACATACGCCTCAGCGAGGCCCCCTCGCACGGTCTGCCCGCTCTGCTCTACGACCCTGAAAGCCGTGGAGCTACATCGCACACAGCTCTCGCCCGCGAAATAATAGCCCGTCACAAACGTCACAAATAATTTTCCCCGAATACGCACATGGCACTCAAACGCAACGCACTCGGTCGCGGTCTTGACTCGCTCATATCTATGGACGATGTACCCGCCCGCGGATCATCGGCAATCAACGAGATAGCTCTTTCAAAAATCACACCCAACCCCGACCAGCCCCGCCGCACCTTCGACGAAGAGGCTCTGGCCGAACTTGCCGCATCGATACGCGAGCTCGGCATCATACAGCCCCTGTCGCTGCGCCTCACTCCCGACGGCACATATCAGATTATAGCTGGCGAACGCCGTTTCCGTGCCGCCCGTATGGCCGGACTGGAGACCGTGCCTGCCTACATACGCAATGTGAGCGAAGTAGAGCTCACGGAGATGGCCCTGATTGAAAACATACAGCGCGAAGACCTCAACGCCATAGAGATAGCACTTACGTTCCGCAAACTCATAGACCAGTATTCGCTCACGCAGGAGCGTCTGAGCGAGCGTATCGGGAAAAACCGCGCCACGGTAGCCAACTTTCTGCGCCTTCTGCGCCTCCCCGCCGAAGTGCAGCTCGGCCTCCGCGACAAGCTCGTAGACATGGGCCACGCCCGCGCCCTGCTCTCGATTGACGACCCCTCGCTACAGCTGCAGCTATACAACCGCATACTCAAAGAACACCTGTCGGTGCGCAAGGTAGAGCAACTTGCCAAAGCCATGCGCGAGCCCAAAGCAGCCGCCGCCGACAACAGCCGCGATGCGAAAGCCGATTTCGACATAATGAGCGACCATCTCTCAAAACGCTTCAACCTCCCCGTGAGCTTCTCGCTGGCCAAATCGGGAAAAGGAAAAATCACCTTTAGTTTCAAAAATGAAGCTGAACTTGAGAGATTAATTACTATCTTTGAGCAAATAAAACCTACCGGGCGCTGAGCCGATTAGGCTCTTTCGCCCGAATTCATATCGCATAGATATGAATATCAACATGTTAATACCGATTGTATCACAAAGTGCGAAATAGCCACATAGACGGGTTCGGGAAGTCAGCAGTAATCATCGGCATCTTAATTTTGATGCTGTTGACACCCTTTAACATTTTTTCAGCCCCACAGGTACGGCGCCCCGTTCGCCCCGAGCGACGCACCCACACCACCCCGCAGCCCGTCACAGTCGCCCCCGATTCGGCTGCGGCCGACGCACTTCCGGATACCATACTGCTCAACGCTCCGGTAAACCTACCCGCAGCGGTGGTTGAGGACCAAATCACGACTACCGATTCGGCGGTAATAATCACCCCGGTAGACACGGTACCTATAGTCGACAGCCCGGAACTTGAGCTTTTCGACCCCTCAACCATAGCTGACTCGCTGCCCGACCAGTCGCGCCGCGTTTTTATACCCGATCCCACTCGCGCAGTGTGGCTTTCGGCGCTTTGTCCCGGCCTCGGCCAAATATACAACCGACGCTACTGGAAATTGCCTATAGTGGTGGGAGCATTCATGGGCCTGGGCTACGGCGCGTCGTGGAACAATACGATGCTCGCCGACTATACACGTGCATATTACGATCTGATGGACAATGACCCGTCGACCAACTCGTATATGGACTTCTTCCCGCCAACCACTGATGAATCGTCGCTCAACCGCAAATGGCTCGAACAGACGCTCAAGCGCCGCAAAGACTACTTCCGCCGCAACCGCGACCTCTGTATCATAGGTATGGTGGGTATGTATCTGCTGTCTATAGTCGATGCCTACGTCGACGCATCTCTCACCAATTTCGACATCTCTCCCGACCTTGCAATGCGCATCTCTCCCACCATATTGCGCGATAACCTCTCTTCACGGCCCTCGATAGGACTCTATTGGGCCTTCACTTTTTAGAACCCCTCCAAAAACGCTCCCACAGAAGTATGTACTCTCTACAACGTATTTTCATCACCCTGTCAAGCGCAGCAATGGCACTCTCCGCCTTTGCCCTTCCCAACATTCTTGATATCAAACACTCCATATCGGACGACAACATAATACCTCCGCAGAGCTTCGAGACCCAGACCCGTGAGCTCCAGGAGAACTTCTTCTTAAAACACTACACCGAGCGGGTAGCCACCGACACTACTCCCAAGGTAGGCAACTACAAGGAATACGAGGAGTTGCTGAGTAAACTCCCCACGGTGATTGAGATGCCATTCAACCCCGTTGTGGGGAAGTATATAGACATGTATCTGGGGCGTCGGCGCGAACTTGTATCGAACATGCTCGCCCTGCATCAGTATTACGGCCGCATCTTCATTGAGGAAATAGACCGTGCCGGCGTACCTCACGAGCTCCAGTACCTTCCCGTTATAGAATCGGCCATCAATCCGGTAGCCGTATCGCGCGCCGGTGCAGTAGGCCTGTGGCAGTTCATGCCCGCCACCGCCACCGGCCTCGGCATGGAGATAAACTCACTCATTGACCAGCGCCGCGACCCGCGCGTGAGCACAGCCAACGCAATCAAATATCTCAAGCAGCTCTACAATATATACAACGACTGGTCGCTTGCCATAGCCGCCTACAACTGCGGGCCCGGCAACGTGAACAAAGCTCTGCGACGCGCCGGCGGCGGCAAGGATTTCTGGGAGATTTACAACTATCTTCCGGCCGAGACCCGCGGCTATGTGCCCTCGTTTATCGCCGCCAACTATGTGATGAACTACCACGACCGCTACGGCATACGCCCCACAGTGGTGAAACGTCAGCTCGTGACTGACACCATAGAGGTGTCTGACCGCATCCATTTCGATCAGATTGCCGCAGTGCTCCAGATACCGGTAGACGAGATACGCATGCTCAATCCGCAGTTTAAGAAAGATATAATACCGGGCGACTTCCATCCCTACAACCTTGTGCTTCCCTCGCAGCAGTGCCTGAGCTTCCTTGTATCACAGGACGCCATACTGGCCTACAATGCCGACCAGTATGCCCGCCGTACTTACGTAGAACCCGGACGCCGCACCGACGACAATCCGTCGTCGAACGCCGACCTCACCCAAAACCAGTCGCAAAACGCATCGACCAACGTCGACATACCCTCTCAGGTAGCCGACAGCGTTGTGATAATACATCATACCGTGACCCGAGGGCAGAGTCTCCGCGACATAGCCAAGCTCTACTCCGTAAGCTCTACCGACATAAAGCGCTGGAACAATCTGCGCCGAGGTAAAGTAAAGGAGGGCGACACAATCATAATCAAGACCTACCCCATACTGCTTGCCAACGCCTCAACCACACCCACTCAGCCGTCGACGGTGACCACACCGGCTCCGGCCCCCAAGAAACAGGCACCCTCCACGCAGCCCGCACCCAAAAAGAAAAAAGAGAAACCGAAATACACCACCTATACGGTGAAATCGGGCGACACGCTCGAACGTATAGCCCGCCGCAACGGCACAACAGTGGCCGCCATACAGCGCGCCAATAACATGAGCAAAGGCACCACCCGCCTTTCGATAGGCCAGAAGCTCAAGATACCGTCGAAGCAATCGAGCACCTCGGCTCCCAAAAAGAAAAAGAAATCAACAAAAGCCGCTCCTAAGAAAAAGAAATCGTCAAAGAAGAAAAGGAGAAGATAACCATCAGTCAGCCTTCGTGGCTCGCATACCGAATCACAACCAGAATTTCACATTATGAAAGCCCTACGCCTCCCATTGATTATAATAGCCCTGGCCACTATATCCGTGAGTCTTAGGGCCCAGAAGGCGCTCTCGCCATACTGGCCGCATCCCGTATCGGCCACCGACAGCATACCAGCACTGATTGAGACAGACACCACTCTGACGCTGCTGATAGACCGCCCCGACTTCGATTCGATAGTGGCGGCTCAACGCCTTCCCCGCCCGATGCTGCGCACCTATTTCGCTCCCCAGGTGTTCTCGACTGTTGACGACAGCGTGACCGTGCCCGCTCTGATACCGGACGACAAAATCGGGCTACAGCCCGGCATCAACCTGACCAACAACTGGATTGCCGACTACAACAACTCCGACGAGCTGCTCCGTTATATACGTCACAACGTGATATACTCACACCCACAGATAGTGCGCTACAATACACGCACCCTACCCGACATACCGCGCGCATATCACGGATTCATCGACCCGACCACATCGCGCATCGTTATCGAGGAAATCAAGGTTGACGACCGTGCCACCAACTTCACCCCCGAGATAGAGCGCCGCGTATGGCTCAACTCATTCAATGCCTCCCTGCAGTTTTCACAGGCTTACATCTCGCCCAACTGGTATCAGGGCGGCAACAACAACCTCAACATGATAGGGCAGTTGCTCTACTCGCTCAAGCTCAATCAGCGATTCTATCCGCAGTATCTGTTTGACCTTTCAATAGGCTACAAACTTGCGCTCAACAGCGCCCCCGACGATTCGATACACTCGCACAACATCACCGAAGACATCTTCCAGATTAACGCCACGATGGGTCTGAAGGCCGCAAGACGCTGGTTCTATTCGGCCAACATAATGTTCAAGACGCAGCTCTTCAACAGCTATCCAACCAATTCGCGCGAGCGCAAGGCTTCATTCCTATCACCGGGCGAGCTCAACGTCGGTTTAGGTATGACCTACAGCTATGTCAATCCCAAAAAGACATTCAACCTCGGGCTTTCTATTTCGCCTGCGAGCTGGAACATGAAAACCTGCCTGTCGCACAAGATTGACCCCGAGGTGTATGGCATTGACAACGGCCGGAGGGTAAAAAACAAAATAGGTTCGAGCGCAGAGCTCACCATGCAGTGGAAGATGGCCTACAACATAATCTACTCCACGCGCCTGTTCGGTTTTACCGACTACGCCTACGCCTACGCCGACTGGGAAAATACCATCGATTTCAATATCAACCGTTTCCTCTCTACACGCCTTTACGTACACTTCCGCTACGACACCACCACTCCCGCCGTAGAGGACTCCAACTGGCGCAAACTGCAGTTAAAAGAGATATTCAGCTTCGGCTTCTCCTACCACTTCGGCGTATGATGAAGCGCCTGCCGGAAATAGTGCTGATATTGGCGTTGACGGCATTGCTACCCGCTCAACTGCAGGCCAAAAAATTTGTCGACCAACTGCCGGCACGCTCGCAGGCTCCAATCACAGGGTTCAGCTACAACGATGTAGTGAGCCGCCTATCACAACTCCCACGCCATCACATTGAGGGGGTGTGGCAGTATACCGATACCGACATACAGATTGCCATAGTGCGCCAGGGGCTCTATCAGACCGCCGGCAGCGACAGGGCACCACACTATCTTATGATAGTGGTAACGGCGCCCAACCGCTGTATCATGCCCGGCACGGTGATGGGGCATATTTCGCACGGAGGCTCGGAGGGAGTGTATACGGCCCGAATCTACACACAGTCGGTAGGCCGGTATCTTACGATGCCAAAATCGTTTACCATCAATCTCGACGACTCGGAAAATTCATTCTCGCTGCGCAAACACAACTCCCCTCTCGAAATATTCCTGTGGCGATTTGCCCCCTACCTCTGGCGATACCCGATAACGCCCGAGTATCAGAACATCACCAGAAGAGGGTGCCTACGGCTCTATCCCGAGCCGACGCCGCCGCTCGAGCCTGTTTACCTTTGACAAGTGCCTATGCTCCAAAGCCAACATATCATACGATGTGCCGTGCTCGCAGCGGTAGCGCTTGCCGTCACTGCTCAAGCCACGGCCCAACGCACCACGCGGCGCCATCTCAATCCGCGCGTCAGCGCTGCGGCCGAGGGACTTGTTGCCGATACAATCTTCAGCCCGGCCGATTCGCTCGTGCTCCTTTCGGGGTATGACAAACCACTCAGGGCAACCAAAGAGAGTATTTTCATAACGAATCAAAGCCAGTCGGCAATTTCGGCAATCAATATCACCATCGACTATCTGGATAAGGATGGCCGCATGCTGCATCAGCGCACCGTAACCTTGCCGGTCGACATTCCCGCCGGCGAGACTCGCAAAGCCGACTTCGCGTCGTGGGATTCGCAACGCACCTTTTATTTTCATCAGTCACCCCCGGCGCGCACGCACACACGCTGCTACCCGTATAGTGTGAAGTGCCGCCTCAACTATATCGTGCTCGCCCCATGCTCCGACACTTAGACGAACTCCGCTCTCTTCTATCACTGCATCCGCACCTCGACGAGCAGATAAACCGACTCGTGGTGGTGCGCGAGTTTCGCCGCGGCGACCATTTCGACTCGGTGAGCGAACTGCGTCACCAGTCGATGTTTATCATCCAGGGCGGGGCGCGCCTCTACTTCGTGCGCAACGGCCGCGAGCACACTTACTCGGTGGCGTTCGACGGCGAGTTTCTCACCGTATTTCAGTCGCTGCTCGAAAATCCCGCCGCGGCAACCAGCGTGGAGTTTTTAGAGACCTCGAAGGTGGCGTTCATGCCAATGGACAAGCTGCACGAGCTGCTCAGAACCACCACCCCCGACCTCTTCGGCAGCTTCGCGGAGGTGATAATAAAGACATTGCTTGCCTACAGTCTGGTGCTCGAAGAGCGACTCATTCTCTTTCAGACCTGCACAGCCGCCGAGCGCTACCACTGGCTTCTCAACCGTTATCCGGGCATCAACAAGCGCCTCAACGCCACCCAGATGGCATCACTTTTAGGCATGACGCGAGAGACCCTTTACCGCATACGCTCAGGCAAGTATAACCGACAATCACACCTACAATGAATACTACACAAAGCGCAACTAAAGGCAATATACAACTGCTTGCAACGGGCAATATCGGACGCCTGCTGTGGGAATACTCCCTTCCGGCGGTTGTAGGTATGCTGGTAATGTCGCTCTACAACGTTATCGACCGCATTTTCATAGGTCAGGGCGTGGGAACGGAAGCCATAGCCGGGCTTGCCATAACGTTTCCGGTCATGAATATCGCAGCTGCCTTAGGAGTGCTTATAGGAGCGGGTGCCTCGGCTCGCGTGTCAATTTTCATGGGCGCCGACAATAAGCCTAAGGCCGCGACTGTACTGGGCAACTCGCTTACGCTCATAGTAATCAACGCCACTATCTATATATCGCTGATGCGTATATTCATTGACGATATCCTCATAGCTTTCGGTGCGAGCCCCGCATCGCTTCCGTATGCCCACGATTTCATGGTATACATTATGCCGGGCATGCTTATCATGAATATCGGCTTTTCGCTCACCAACATAATGCGCGCTTCGGGCTACCCTGTCAAGGCCATGATTTCGATGATGATAGGCGCGGGGGCGAACCTTATTTTAGCTCCCATATTCATATTCGCGCTCGGCCTCGGCATAAAGGGCGCAGCCATAGCCACCGACCTGGCCATGACGCTCGTCACCGTCTACACCATCGCTCACTTCTGCCGAAAGCGACACACCCTCCACTTCACGCGAGGCAGTTTCAGGCTGCGATGGCCTATAGTGCTCGACATAGTTGGCATAGGAGCCGCGCCGGCACTTGTCAACGCCGCCTCATGCTTCATCAACGTGATCATGAACAAGACCCTCTACCTGCACGGGGGCGACAGCGCCGTGGCGGCAGCCGGTATATTCGTGACCTATACCTCGCTGCTGTGCATGGTAGTAGTGGGGCTATGTCAGGGCATGCAACCCATAGTGGGATACAATTACGGTGCGAAACTGTATCACCGACTCAAGCGCACATACTGGACGGCTGTGCTCTGGGCTACGGGAGTAGTAGCCGTAGGCGCCGCGTTCGGGCTCCTCTTTCCGCACCTCATAGCGCGTGCCTTTACCATCGACGCCGACCTTATGCGCGTCACCACCGACGGCTTCCGCCTCGCGTTGCTCTGTTTCGTGGTGGTAGGCTTTCAGATTGTCACCACCACCTTTTTTCAGTCGATAGGCAAGGTGGGGCAATCGATATTCCTATCGCTCACCCGTCAGGTGCTATTCCTCATTCCGCTGTTGCTGATAATGCCGCGTCTCTTCAAGTTACCGGGAATCTGGTGTTCATTTCCCATATCCGACCTCGTCGCCACCCTTGTTGCGGCCGTCATGATATATCGCCAGCTGCGAATTATCGACAAAAATGTGTGATTTATAGCAATAAAACTTGACAGACAACGAAAAAATTTCTATTTTCGCATATCTATAGCAACATCACTGCCTTAGCTGAAAATACCATAATTCAACCATATCCATGAGTTACCTTAAATTTGATAAAAACCAGATGATTAATCTGGAGCAATCGCTTCTCAAAGAGATGCTCCGCACCAATCAGTCAGGCGCTTATCACTGCACATCAGTTGTAGACTGCAACACCCGCAAGCAGCATGGCCTTTTAGTAGTGCCCATCCCTGAGATGGACAATTCGTGGCATGTGCTTCTGTCGTCGATGGATGTATCAGTGATTCAGCACGGCGCTCAGTTCAATCTCGGTCTGCACCGCTATCAGGGAGGCGTCTACAGCCCCAACGGACACAAATACATACGCGAGTTTGACTGCGAAAGCGTGCCCCGCACCACCTACCGCGTGGGGGGTGTGATACTCACTAAAGAAAAGATTTTTATATCGAACGAGAATCGTCTGCTCATACGCTATACCCTCATCGAGGCGCACTCGCCCACAACACTCCGTTTCCGCCCCATGCTCGCTTTCCGCGAAGTGAATCAGCTCGTCATGGCCAACGGCAACCTCAACGGCACCTGCACCCCGGTGGACAACGGTGTATCGACCTGCCTCTATCCCGGCTACCCCACGCTCTACATGCAGTTCAACCACAAGCCGCAGTGGCACTTCGAGCCCAACTGGTACAACGGCTTCGAGTATATCAAGGATATGGAGCGCGGCGTGCCATACGTTGAGGATCTCTGGGTGCCCGGCTACTTCGAGATACCCATCAAGAAGGGTGAGTCGATTATCTTCTCGGCCGGCCTGTCGGAGGCAAGTCCCCGCTCGCTCTCAAAGATGTATCAAAACGAAATAGCAGTGCGCACATGCCGCACCAGCTTCTTCAACTGCCTCAAGAACTCGGCAAAGCAGTTCTATCTCAAAGATCCCGACGGCATGTTTATGCTTTCGGGCTATCCCTGGGGCAAGATACTGGCCCGCAACACCTTCATGGCTCTTCCGGGCAACACCATATCGATTGACCACCGCGCCGACTTCGAGGCAATAATGGATACTGCAGTGAAGGCTTTGCGCAAATATATGGAGACAGGCGAGCCCGACAACCGCATACAGGGCATAGACCTGCCCGACATACCTCTATGGTGCGTATGGGCGCTTCAGCAATACGCCAAGGCATACGGCACCGACGCCTGCCGCGAGCGCTATCTGCCGTTAGTGGCCGAGATTATAGCGTATATCAAGGACGGCCGTCACCCCAATCTCCATATCGACGAAAACGGGCTTCTCTATACCGACGGCTCATCCACTCCGGTATCGTGGATGAACGCATCGCTCTACGGCCGCCCCGTGGTGCCTCGCACCGGCTATCTTGTAGAGTTTAACGCTCTGTGGTATAACGCGCTGATGTTTGCGCGCCAGCTCACCGAGGATCAGCCGCAATACGAAATTCTGTATGCCGACTCTGAGGCTCTTGCAGCCCGGATCAAACCGGCATTCGTCGACATGTTCCTCAACGATTACGGATATCTCTACGACTACGTGTCAAACAATTACGCCGACCCGTCGGTACGCCCCAACATGGCGGTGGCCATAGGCCTCGACTACTCGCCGCTCGACCGCCGTCAGCGCAAGTCGGTGCTCGACGTTGTGACTCGCGAGCTTCTCACCCCCAAGGGTCTGCGCACACTCTCGCCCAAGAGCTACGGCTATCGTCCGGCATATCAGGGCTCGCCCGAAGAGCGCGAGATGGCACTGCACAACGGCCCGGCTCGTCCCTGGCTCTTCGGCTTCTACGCCGACGCCTATCTCAAAGTATTCGGCCACAGCGGCGTAAGCTACATTGACCGTATGCTCATAGGCTATGAAGACGAGATGACTCAGGCTTGCGTGGGCTCCCTCTCACAGCTCTACGACGGGAATCCGCCCTTCTCGGGCCGCGGCGCCATATCGCATGCCACCAATGTAGCCGGAATACTCCGCACCATCACCACACTTAAAAAATTCAACTTCTAAGCCGCCTCAGTATCATGAAAGCATTAATGTTCGGTTGGGAATTTCCCCCTCATATCCTCGGCGGATTAGGCACCGCCAGCTACGGTCTCACTAAAGGCATGTGGGAATGCGGCGATATGGACATAACCTTCGTAATCCCCAAACCGTGGGGAGACGAAGACCGCTCGTTCGCCAACATAGTCGGAACTTCGCAGGTACCCATAGCATGGCGCGATGTAAGCCGCGATTATGTTGAACAGCGCATCGGGAAACTGATGGATCCCGACCTCTATTTCCGTCTGCGTTCCAACATCTACGCCGACTTCAACTACATGCGCACCAACGACCTCGGCTGCCTTGAGTTCTCCGGCAAATATCCCTCGAATCTGCTCGAGGAGATCAACAACTATTCGATATGCGCCGGTGTGATAGCACGCACACTCGATTTCGACGTAATACACTCACACGACTGGCTCACATATCCGGCCGGAATCCATGCCAAGCAGGTGACCGGAAAGCCGATGGTAATACATGTGCACGCCACGGAGTTCGACCGCTCGCGCGGCAAGCCCAATCCTACCGTTTTCGGCATAGAGAAAGACGGCATGGCCCATGCCGACCACATCATAACGGTGAGCAACCTCACACGCCGCACGGTGATAGAGAACTACGGCATAGACCCCGCCAAAGTAACCACGGTGCACAATGCCGTGACACCTCTGTCGGATGAGCTGCTTGCCGTAGAAGTACAGAAACCTAAAGAAAAGATTGTGACCTTCCTGGGCCGCATAACCATGCAGAAAGGCCCCGAATACTTTGTTGAGGCCGCAGCCAAAGTGCTCAAAAACAATCACAACGTGCGCTTTGTGATGGCCGGTTCGGGCGACATGATGGATAAAATGATACTCCTGGCCGCCGAGCGCGGCATTGCCGACCGTTTCCACTTCCCCGGCTTCCAGAAGGGCAAGCAGGTGTATGAGATGCTCAAGGCATCGGATGTTTACATCATGCCTTCAGTGTCCGAACCTTTCGGCATATCGCCGCTCGAGGCCATGCAGATGGGCGTACCCTCGATAATCTCGAAGCAGAGCGGCTGCGCCGAGATTCTCGACAACGTTATCAAGACCGACTACTGGGATATCGATGCCATGGCCGACGCCATCAACTCTATCATATCGTATCCGGCCATGTACAACCAGCTCCGCGAAGACGGCCTCGAAGAGGTGAACCGCATTACCTGGGACAAGGCAGGCGCCAAAGTCATCGACATCTACAACAAAGTACTTCACCGTTAGAATAAAAAACTAAAAATCTCATAATCATGAAAGCAATTTGTTTCTATTTTCAGATTCATCAGCCATTTCGCTTAAAACGATACCGCTTCTTCGATATAGGCAACGACCATTACTACTACGATGATTTCGCCAACGACGACATCGTGACCCGCATAGCACGCAACTCCTACATACCGGCCGCCGAATCGTTGCTGCGCATGATAGAGCGTTATCCCGGGTTCAAGTGCGCCCTGTCAATCACCGGCGTGGCCCTCGAGCAGTGCGAGCAGTATGTGCCCGAGTTTATCGACCTTCTCAAGAAACTCGCCGCAACCGGCCGCGTGGAGTTTCTCGGCGAAACTTACGCCCACTCGCTCTCATCGCTCACCGACCCTGAGGAATTTGCCAATCAGGTACGCGTGCACGACGAGAAGATACGCGAGCTCTTCGGCGTAACCCCCAAAGTGCTTCGCAACACCGAGCTTATCTACTGCGACGAGCTCGCTCCGCAAATACTCTCAATGGGCTACAAAGGTGTGATAACCGAAGGCGCCAAGCACATTCTGGGATGGAAATCGCCCAACTATGTTTATGCCGCCGCTTCCGCTCCGAAGCTGAAGATTCTGCTGCGCAACGCCAAGCTGTCGGACGACATCTCAAAGCGTTTCTCCAACACCGAGTGGGAAGCATATCCGCTTACAGCCGACAAGTATATAGACTGGATTGCTTCGACCCCGGCGGAGGAACAGATTGTGAACCTCTTCATGAATTTAGAGACATTCGGCGAATTCCAGCGCTCCGAATCAGGCATCTTCCAGTTCCTCGAGGCACTGCCCCACTTCGCCCGCGAGCGCGGCGTAGAGTTCATGACACCTACCGAAGCTGTGTCGAAACTCAAACCGGTGGGCGAACTGTCGATACTTCACCCCATTTCGTGGACCGACGAGTCGCGCGACGTATCGGCATGGCTTGGCAATAAGCTCCAGAACGAGGCTTACCAGAAACTCTACTCGGTGGCGGAGCGTGTACGCCTTTGCGACGACCGCCGTCTGAAACAGGACTGGTACTATCTGCAGGCTGCCGACCACCTCTTCTACATGGCCACCAAACATCTTGCCGACGGCGCCGCACACTCTTCGTTCAGCCCGTACGAGACACCCTTCCAGGCCTTCACCAACTACATGAATGTGCTGGCCGACTTCATAGTACGCGTAGAGGAGCAGTATCCGCTGTCAATCGACAACGAGGAACTCAACGCCCTGCTCACCACCATCCGCAATCAGGAAACCGAAATTGAGACGCTCAACAAAGAGGTAGCCTCAATGCGCAAAAACATAGAGCATTTCAACGAAGAGCACCTGTTGCGCGGCGAAAAGCCTGCCGAGAAAGCGCCCGCGGCTGAAAAAAAGGCTGACGAGCCCGCCAAGCCGAAGGCATGCAAGCCTAAGACCTGCAAAACCAAAACAGCTAAGAAAGCGTCAAAGGCCGAAAAGTAACAACAGAGATATATTATTGAACCAAATACTCCCGGCGCCATATCAGGCCGTCGGGGGTATTTTTGTTAAATAACATATATTTAGCTTCGCTATTGCTAATTTTTCTTTACCTTTGCAGCGATTCACCGCTCTCTCCGTTCACGCCATGCCTGCACATGGCAAATAGTAATCAAAACAGAAAGATATATGAAAAAAATCTACTCTCTGCTTCTCTCCGCCACAATCATCAGCACATCACTTCCCGCCGCCGCGCAACAGTTTGCAAACAATGACTTTGAAGGCTCGTGGTCGACCTGCACACCCTGGACAAACGGCAATGGTACCAAAACCATAGGCGAAAACCCCGCCAACTGGTGCATATCGCACGTTATGGGTATCACATCGGGTCTCACAGCAGGCACCGGCAAAAAAGCAATGGGTGAAAAGACCGGCGGCTACAATTCAACTTCAGCGGTAAAGGTATATAATGACGAAACCGGTGCTATGGGTATCACACGAGTAGTACCCGGCTATCTGACTACAGGTACGTCATGGTCTACGGCAAAGGGCACCACTACCTCGTCGCATGACGGCGGCACTTGGGGTGGAGTGAGCTTCTCCTATCGCCCTGATGCCATACATTTCATGTATAAACGAGAATATGCCTCGGCATCGGCCGCTTCTGAGCCCTGCTCTTTTGTAGCGTATCTCTGGAAAGGCTCGGCATCGCAGGCAAACGTACCTGTTACTATTACCATGGGTAGTGCAGCACCAAAAACTGCGACTATGGCCAACCGCGACCGCAATATTCTCTTCAAAAATCAGAGCACAACCACCGGCGGCGCCATCACATACTCGTCGGACTTCGCACTGATTGGCCGCATCAACGTTACCGAAGCAGGTACCGTAGCAGCGTGGACTGCCAAGACCCTTGAGTTTGAGTATCTCACCAACGATACTCCTACCATGCTGAATGTAATCTTTGCCGCCAACGACTACTTCAATACAGCAGCCGCAACCAAAGGCAACTCGCTCTATATCGATGATGTAAAACTCCTCTACTACTCGCGTCTGGCAACACTCAGCGTCAACGGCACCGCGGTAGCCGGCTTCAGCCCTGAGACCTACGCCTATACCATCGACTCCGAGATGCCCGCGGCCGAGGCTTTCACCTATACTACAGTCGGCACCAGCGGCAGTGCCAATGTATCGGTATCGCTCGATGCCGAAAATGCAGTAGCCACTATCACCGTGACCAATGCAGGCGAGGATGTTGACGGCGCTACATCGCACACATACACACTGCAATTCAACAAAAAAGTTGAAGAGCCCAAGCCCACCCCCATAGGCGATACACAGAAGTTCCCCGGCTCTCTCAAAATAACCATCACCCCCAATGGAGGTGCCGACCCGACAGAACTCGATTCAAAAGGCACTGTAGAGATAACACCCACCTCCGACGGCCTCTACAGCTTCGTACTCCCGAACTTCTCAATTGACTTACAGGGCACCGGAGAGCTCACCGTACTCGGTGACATAGTGGTATACGGTGTGAACCGCACTCAGGAAGCCGACGGCTCTTATACATACTCCGGCTCGGTGAAGAATTTCAGCCTTGCCGAGGGCGAAATCATAGCCAACGTAGCAATTTCGGGTACACAGACCGGCAACGATGTAGTTATGAATATCGCTGTTGACTGGCTCGACGGCATTGACGGCGCAGTGATTGCACCCATCACAGTGGTGTTTACATCGAAAAGCTTAGAGGGCGTAAAATATGACGGCAACGTAAATATAACCTTGGGAGAAGCAAATTTCGACTCCAATGGTACGGTATATATCAACACCGTTTCACCCGGTGTATGCACACTACTACTGCCCGACTTCTCGCTCGATTTAGATGGAACCGGGGAGCCCACTGTGATAGGCGACATATTCGTTGAAAATGTAAATGTGAGCGGCGAAGGTGAAAAGACTTACTCTCTGACCACCCCTACCCGCGTTACTCTCGCCGACGGTGAAATACTCGCCGACGTGACCCTCGAAGGCACTGAATCGGGCGACATTCTCAAAATGCTCATCCATGTGAAATGGGTTGATGCAGACGGCAACGAAATTGCGCCCATCGAAGTAACCTTCAACGGTGAACGCGACAAAGCCGGTATCTCCGACATTGTAATAGACAACACCAACGCACCTGTATACTACTATAATCTGCAGGGTATACGCGTAAGCGAAAACAATCTCACTCCCGGCACCTACATCCGCTGTCAGGGTACCGACGTGAAGAAGATATACATACGTTAATCATCTTTTCCGTTCATCACATATCAACATCGGGGTCGGCGAAAATTTGCCGACCCCGATATTTTCTTAAAAAAATTTTGACCACCGGTGTAACTTTTGCCATATACGAGGCGTCAAACATTACGACATGATAATTCAACTCAACGACATAAACAAGACATACCCCGGCGCCGTGCCGCTGCATGTGCTTAAGGATATAAACCTGAGCATAGAGCGCGGGGAGCTGGTATCAATAATGGGAGCGTCGGGCTCGGGCAAGTCAACTCTCCTCAACATACTCGGCATACTCGACACGTACGACTCCGGCTCCTATTACCTCGACGGCACACTGATAAAAAATCTGAGCGAGAACCACGCCGCCGAACTAAGAGGGCGCATGATAGGCTTCGTTTTCCAGTCGTTCAACCTCATCAACTACAAGTCGGCGCTCGAAAATGTAGCATTGCCCCTGTTTTACCAAGGCGTATCGCGCCGCAAGCGCAATGCTTTGGCCATGGAATATCTCGAGAAAATGGGACTCGCCGACCGCGCCACCCACCTGCCCTCGGAGATGTCGGGCGGACAGAAACAGCGTGTGGCCATAGCGCGAGCACTCGTCACCAAGCCCGCAATAATATTGGCCGACGAACCTACGGGCGCGCTCGACTCGCACACATCGAAAGAGGTGATGCAGGTATTCCGCGACCTCAACGCCGAGGGGATGACAATAGCCATAGTGACGCACGACCCCGGCGTGGGCGCCCAGACCAACCGCATAATACGTATATCAGACGGCCGCATAGAGGAGCCCGACAAAGCATTATGATTGACCTCTTCCGCGAAATTGCCCAGATACTTGCGCACAACAAGATGCGTACCTTTCTCACCGGCATTGCCGTGGCGTGGGGCATCTTCATGCTCATTGTGCTGCTGGGTATGAGCCGCGGTGTGCTGAACAATTTCAACAGCTTCGAGTCGGCCGAAAACGCCGCTACGGTATCGATATGGCCCGGTTCGACAGAAAAATCGTACTGCGGCTACCGCGAGGGGCGCAGCATAGAACTGAAAAGGACCGACATTAACGCTATTGCCGAACACAACCGCAACAACGTGAACCTGCTTCTTGCATCGAAGGTAATAAATAATGTGCAGATATCCACTCCGCGCGACTATATAGCCGACGGTCTCTTCGGTGTATTTCCCGAAAACCAGCACACCGACCGCATAAATATCATCAAGGGCCGTTTCATCAACCAATCAGACCTAGACACCAGGCGCAAGGTGATAGTGATAAACAGCCAGACAGCCAATGTGCTCTTCGGCGAAGGGGTAGACGCAATCGGCAAGCGGGTGGACGCTTTCGGGCTGTCGTGGCTCGTAATCGGCGTGTATATCCACGACTGGAACAAAGCATCGTTCATACCCTTTACCACAGCCATGACTCTTACCGGCAGCGACGGGACGGTGAGCAACATAGCCGTAAAAATAAAAAACGTATCGACCACCGAAGAGGGGGACTCGCTGGACTCATCATTGCGCCGTACACTGGCCAAGCAACACAGTTTTGCGCCCGACGACCAGAATGCGGTGCATATATGGAACCGCTTCACCGGCTATCTCACAGCCCTAAAGGCCACCACCATTCTTGAAATAGCCGTGTGGCTCATAGGTATTTTCACGATGCTTTCGGGCATAGTGGGGGTGAGCAATATAATGTTTGTGAGCGTGCGCGAGCGCACCCACGAGATAGGCATACGCCGCGCCATAGGCGCCAAGCCTCGTTCCATACTCACCCAGATTGTGGTGGAGAGTATCACCATCACTACCCTGTTCGGATACATAGGTATAGTGTGCGGCACGCTGCTCACAAACCTCATAGCCAAGCTCACCGAGGGCTCCGATATGCTCGTCAATCCTACGGTTGACATCTCAATAGCCTTCAAAGTTACCCTCGTGCTGATTGTGGCGGGCGCATTGGCGGGACTCGCTCCGGCTCTGAAAGCAATAAAAATAAAGCCCGTAGAGGCACTTCACGACGAATGAAAATACGCATTTTCGACATAGAAAACTGGCGCGAGATAGGGCAGACGCTCGCACGCAACAAAACGCGCACCTTTCTCACCGCGTTCGGTATCTTCTGGGGTACCGCCATGCTCGGCATGCTCATGGGCGGCGCGGAGGGTCTGCGCGGCATGCTGATGCGCAACTTCGAGGGTTTCGCCACCAACATGGGCGCCACTTTCGCCCAACGCACCACAAAGCCCTACCGCGGTTTCAACAAAGGTATGCAATGGTCGCTCGACCAGACCGACATAGCATTCATACGCAGGAGTTGCCCGTATATCGACCTCTCTACCACTCTCAACAGCACGGGCGCCTCGGTACGCCACTCCGACAAATCGACATCGGCACAGATAATTGGCGTGGAGCCAGACTACTTCCGTGTGCAGTTGCCGGTAATCAACGCCGGGCGCATGCTCAACGAATCGGACGACTCGCAGGTGCGCAAAGTGGCCGTGATAGGCAAAAACATAGCCACCGCTCTCTTTGGCTCAGGCGACCCTATAGGCCAGTATGTTGAGGCCAACAATGTGTACTTCCTGGTGGTGGGGGTGGCGAGTCAGACCACCGAGGTATCGCTCGGAGGCAAGATGGATGACTCGGTGATAATACCGTCGCTCACCATGCAACGCACTTTCAATCTCGGCGATGCGGTAGACGGATTTATATACACCGCAAAGCAGGGGTCGACCCCGGCAAGCATAGAGCCGTATGTGCGCCGCGCCTATACAATGCATCATCCGGTAGACCCTACCGACCGCGAGGCGCTATGGTTTCTCGATATATCGGAGCAGTTCAAGATGGTAGACACTCTATTTCTCGGCATATCGCTCCTGGCCATCTTTGTGGGTACAGGTACCCTCATGGCCGGTGTGATAGGCATTGGCAATATCATGTGGATAATAGTCAAGGAGCGCACGCGCGAAATAGGTATACGGCGCGCCATAGGCGCCAAGCCCGTTGACATAATCGCGCAGATTCTCTCCGAGAGTATGGTACTCACCGCCATTGCGGGAACAGCAGGTATCTGCTTCGCGGCCGGCTCGCTCGCGGTTGCCGATATGCTCACGTATGACCCCGTGCTCGGTTCGGCCCACTTCCAGCTCTCGTTCTCGTCGGCGGTAGGTATAACCCTCACCTTCCTCATACTCGGCACCTGTGCCGGCATAGTGCCCGCGCTAAAGGCCATGCGCATAAAACCGGTAGCCGCCATCAACGACAAGTAAGCCAATAATACAGCTATTATATATGAAAAAATTCTTCAAAATTCTCCTATGGTCGATTGTAGCCCTGATTTTTCTCGGCACCTTTGTATTCCTCTTTCTCAACTCGAAGTCAAAGCCGCAGGTTTATGAGCTGGTCAATCCGGATACCGGCGTGATTGAGCGCTCTACGGTGCTTACCGGCAAAATAGAACCGCGCGACGAGATTGCCATCAAGCCGCAGATTTCGGGCATCATCACCCAGATAAATGTGCAGCCGGGCGATATGGTGAAGGAGGGGGAGGTGATTGCCGTAATCAAGGTGATACCCGACGCGTCGCAGCTTTCATCGGCTCAGGGCCGTGTTAATGCCGCCGAGATTGCCCTGGAGGATGCACGCCTCAAGCATGACCGCAACACACTGCTGTATGAGCGCAAAGTGATATCGCGCGAGGAGTTTGAGACTACGCAGACCGCTCTGAATCAGGCTCGCGAGGAGCTTGCATCGGCCCGCGACGCCGTGGCCATAGTGAAGCAGGGCGTGAGCCGATACAATGCCTCAGAGGCCAACACCCAGGTGCGCGCCACCATCACCGGACTGGTGCTCGATGTGCCCGTCAAGGTAGGTTCATCGGTTATTCAAGCCAATACTTTCAACGACGGCACCACCATAGCCACGGTAGCCGATATGAACAATCTGATTTTCAAAGGTACTGTAGACGAAACCGAAGTTGGCTCGCTGAGCGTAGGCATGCCAATGACCATAACCATCGGCGCGCTGCCCGATTTCTCGTGCGACGCCACGGTTGAGTACATATCACCCAAAGGCACCGAGACCAACGGCGCCAACACCTTCGAGATAAAGGCGGCAATAACGGTGCCCGAGGGTGTGGATATACGTTCGGGCTACAGCGCCAACGCCGCTCTGGCTCTTGACCGCACCGCTCGTGTGATACGCGTACCCGAGGCCGTGGTAGAGTTTGCCGGTGACTCCACCTTTGTATACGTGCTGACCGACACCGTACCCGCGCAGCAGTTCCGCCGCACGCCGATAGTGACCGGTGTAAGCGACGGTATCAACATAGAGGTAAAATCCGGTATCGACACCACCGCCGTGATTCGCGGCAACCAAATCTCCGACAATCAATGAAAAAGACAGCCATAACTCTCATGCTGGCGGCCGCTCTGACAGCCGGCGCGCAAACACGCCAATGGACCCTCGAGGAGTGCATAGACTATGCCGTGGCCCACAATATATCGGTGCGCCAGCGCAATATCCAGGTATCGTCGGCACAACTCGATATCACGGAGGCCAAGGATGCATTCCTACCCACGCTCAATGCCGGCGCGTCGCAATCGTTTAACTTCGGGCGCGGCCTCACTGCCGAAAATACCTACGCCGACCGCAATACATCGCAGTTCGGATGGTCGGTCAAGCTCTCCCTTCCCCTCTTTCAGGGCCTGCAGGCCAAGCGCCGCCTCGATTACGCCCGGGCCAATCTCAGCGCCTCGGAAGCACAGACGGCGGCTGCCAAAGATGAAATCACTCTGCAGGTGATGGCTCAATATCTGCAGGTGCTGTATACATCAGAGATGGCCGACCTGGCAGCTGAACAGATGCGCATGTCGCAGATTGAGCTCGAACGCCGCCGTACGCTCCTCGAAGGGGGTAAGATACCTGAACTCGATCTCCGTCAGGCTGAATCGCAACTGGCGCAAGACAGCCTTTCAGCCGTTTCGGCACAGGCCGACCGCACTCTGGCACTCTTCGATCTGAGCCGACTGATGCAGCTTCCCTCTACTGAGGATTTTGACATTGCCCCGCTCTCGCAAAACAATCCGCTCCCCCTGATTCCGAATGCCGCCACAGTGGCCGACAACGCCATAGACTTCAACAATGCCATGCGCGCAGCCCGACTCGAGATAGAGGCCGCTGACCGCCAGATTTCGTTAGCACGGTCGGGGTATATGCCGCGTCTGTCGTTTAACGCCGGTCTGGGAAGCAGTTACTACAACGTATCGGGACTGGATAACGCGCCTTTCCACCGCCAGATGCGCGACAACTTCAACAAGTCGCTCGGCTTTACCCTCTCCATACCGATATTTGACGCTTTCGGCACCCGCAACTCGGAGCGCAAGGCACGCCTGCAGAAACAGAACGCGATGCTCACTTACGAGGATTCGGAGTACAAGCTGCGCACAGCCATAGGTCAGGCATGGCACCAGGCCGATGCCGCACGCCGAAAATATGACGCGGCCGTAGCGGCATGCGACGCTGCCCGTATCGCTTTCGAAGCAATGCAGGAGAAATATAACTTCGGGCGTGCAAACTCAACGGAGTACGAGCAGGCTAAATCGACATACTACAACGCTCAGGTTAAAGCTCTTCAAGCCAACTACGAGACACAGCTGCGTGTACGCGTGCTCGACTTCTACAATACTCCGCATATGTAGGGAGGGCCCGGTTAGTCGTTTTTTTTGTACATTTGCATCGTTATGCAATTTGTCAACTCATTTCTCTTCATGCTCTCAGAGATGGCTCCCTACATACTGTTGGGATTTCTTCTCGCCGGCATACTTCACGCATTTGTGCCGCAACGGCTACTGTCACGGCACCTTTCGGCCAACTCTTTCGGGGCGGTATGGAAAGCAGCCCTGATAGGTGTGCCTCTGCCGCTGTGCTCGTGCGGGGTGCTCCCCACCGCAATAGCCATGAAGCGCTCGGGGGCCTCCAATGCCGCCACCGTATCGTTTCTCGTGGCTACGCCGCAAACCGGAGTTGACAGTATCGCAGCCACATGGAGTCTGCTCGGACCGGCATTTGCCGTGATACGCCCTGTAGCAGCACTCATCACCTCCCTCTTTGCCGGAAGCGCGGTGGCTGTTGCCGACAGGCACAGTCAACCACAATCAGCAGAAAGCTCAACTATAACGTGTGTACCCGAGGAGCTGCCGAAACCGTCGTTTTGGCAACGTGCAGCGGAGGCTCTCCGCTACGGATTTATCGACCTTGTAGCAAGCATAGGGGCATGGCTCGTGGCCGGACTGGCCATAGCGGCTCTCATCACCGTATTTGTGCCGGCCGATGTGTTTGCTCTGCTCGCCGACAAGCCGTTCTTAGCCATGTTGGCGGTAATAGTGGTGGCTATACCGATGTATGTGTGCGCCACCGGCTCGATACCCATAGCAATGAGCCTGATGCTCAAAGGTCTTTCGCCCGGCACCGCATTGGTATTTCTCATGGCCGGCCCCGCAGCCAATTTCGCATCTTTCTCGCTGATTTCCCGTGAGATGGGACGGCGCACAGCCATAATCTACGTGGTAGCAATAGCCCTCGGCGCCATAGCGTTCGGTATGCTCATCGACTGGCTGCTGCCGGGGTCGTGGTTTTCATTCGCGGCCGATGTGCACGCCGCATGTCACTCGCCCCATATATCACTGTTTGCTGCAGTTTGCTCGGGCGTGCTCGGCTCACTGCTGCTCTACACTTTCGGCAAACGAATTTTTCACCGCAACAGAATTTCAAAAAATACACCTATGACTACCGTTTACAAAATCAAAGGCATGAACTGC
Organism: Muribaculaceae bacterium; assembly: GCA_017620715.1. Classification (GTDB taxonomy): domain Bacteria; phylum Bacteroidota; class Bacteroidia; order Bacteroidales; family Muribaculaceae; genus Paramuribaculum. Next base: position 23,057 of record JAGAUN010000039.1, read on the forward strand.
ACCCATTGTCAGGCAGCCGTTAAGAAAGCTATCGAATCTCTTCCGGGAGTTGATGCCGCCGATGTAAACCTTACTGCATCGACCGCTACCGTCGAGGGCACCGTGTCGCCTGCCGATGTGGAGAGCGCCGTAAAGGCTGCGGGCTACGACGTGGAGCACTAAGGCCCATACGGGCGCTTGCCTATCCGGCCTGAATTTCGTATCTTTGCAGATTAGACAATCTGCATTTGTATGGAATTTAAACTCTCTTCGCAATACGCTCCGACCGGCGACCAGCCCCAGGCCATAGAGCAGCTTGCCCGCGGCATTGCCGAAGGGCAACCCGCCCAGACACTGCTCGGCGTGACCGGTTCGGGCAAAACCTTTACGATGGCCAACGTAATAGAGAAGGTGCAGAAACCTACTCTGATACTGAGTCACAACAAGACTCTGGCCGCTCAGCTATACAGCGAATTCAAGCAGTTCTTTCCCGAAAACTCGGTGCAGTATTTCGTATCGTACTACGACTACTACCAGCCCGAAGCCTACATACCGTCGGTTGACAAATACATCGAGAAAGACCTGATGATCAACGACGATATAGACAAACTGCGTCTCGCCACCACCTCGGCACTCCTCTCGGGGCGCAAGGATGTGATAGTGGTGAGCTCGGTGTCGTGCCTGTACGGCATGGGGAATCCCGAGGATTTCAACAGTTCGGTGATAAATCTGCACGTGGGGCAGAAAATAGCCCGAAACGCTTTTCTGCGCACACTTGTCAACGCACTATACAGCCGTAACGAGATTGATTTTCCGCGCGGCTCGTTCCGCGTGAAGGGCGACACGGTCGACATACATCTTGCTTACGAGGAGATTGTGGTGCGAGTGGTGTTCTGGGGCGACGAGATAGAGTCGATAGCCACATTCTACCCCACTGACTATGTGACACTCGGCACTCACGACTCATTTAAAATATTCCCGGCCAACATATTCGTCACATCGCCCATGCGCATGGCATCGGGTCTTGCCCAGATTGAGCTCGACCTCGGTGAACAGGTGGGCTTCTTCTACAAGGAGGCGCGCGAGCTCGAAGCGAAACGCCTGCAGGAGCGTGTGACATACGACATAGAGATGATGCGCGAGGTGGGCCATTGCTCCGGCATTGAAAACTACTCACGCTACTTCGACGGGCGCCGCCCGGGGATGCGCCCGTTCTGCCTCCTGGACTATTTCCCCAAAGATTTTCTCACCATCATAGACGAAAGCCACGTGACGCTGCCGCAGGTACGCGCCATGTATGGCGGCGACCTCTCACGCAAGATGAATCTGGTGGAGTACGGCTTTCGTCTGCCCGCCGCCCTCGACAACCGCCCGCTCAAATTCGAGGAATTCGAAAGCCTCACCCCGCAGGTGCTATACGTGAGCGCCACCCCGGCCGACTATGAGCTGCAGCGCTCGGAGGGGGTTGTGGTTGAGCAGATTATCCGCCCCACCGGCCTGCTCGACCCGGTGATAGAGGTGCGCTCCACCATCAATCAGATTGACGACCTGCTCGAGGAGATTGCCGTGCGCACCGAGCGCGGCGAGCGCACGCTCGTGACCACCCTGACCAAACGTATGGCCGAGGAGCTCAACGACTATCTGCTCAAACTTCATGTCAAGGCGGCTTACATACACTCCGATGTCGACACGCTCGACCGTATCAAGATACTCGACGATTTGCGTGAGGGAGTATATGATGTGCTCATAGGCGTGAATCTGCTCCGCGAGGGTCTCGACCTGCCCGAGGTGTCGCTCGTGGCTATTCTCGATGCGGACAAGGAGGGATTTCTGCGGTCGCACCGCTCGCTCACCCAGACGGTGGGCCGCGCCGCGCGCAATCTCAACGGCACCGTGATAATGTATGCCGACAAAATAACCGACTCCATGGCCCTTACCATCGAGGAGACCGACCGCCGCCGCCAGCTGCAACTCAAATACAACGAGGAACACGGTATCACACCGCAGGCTATAGTCAAGGCCCGCAACCGCATAATAGGCATAGAGCGTGAGTCGGCTGAAACGAATACAGACACGGCGTCGCGCCGCAAGCCCAAGGCCGGTGTAAAGACAGCCGACCAGCAGGCTTCTCTCGCCGCTATTTACGACCGAGAGTTTGCCGTATCGGCCGACATTGCCGCCGACCCCGTTGTGACCTATATGAGCGTTCCGCAACTCGAGCGCAATATCGAGGCCCGTCGCGCCGAGATGCTCCAGGCCGCCAAAAATATGGACTTTCTCGAAGCGGCACGTCTGCGCGACGAGGTGCTCAAGCTCGAGCAGATGCTTAACGAGAAGAAACGTGACAAGGAGCACGACAACTCCGCATTATGAGCAATCCGCGCTTCGATACCTCGCTCTACCTGCCTACGTCGGTAAAAGAGATGAAGCTGCTCGGCTGGGAAAGTGTAGATGTGGTAATATTTTCAGGCGATGCCTACGTTGACCATCCGTCGTTCGGCGCAGCCGTGATAGGCCGCACGCTACAGAGTCACGGCTACCGCGTGGCAATAGTTCCCCAGCCCAACTGGCAGGATGATCTGCGCGACTTTCGCAAGTTCGGGCGCCCGCGCCTCTTTTTCGGCGTGTCGCCCGGCGCTATGGATTCGATGGTCAACCACTATACGGCCGCCCGACGCCGCCGCTCCGATGACCCC
>JAGAUN010000040.1 GCA_017620715.1 Muribaculaceae bacterium
CAGGTTGAGTGGCAGCTCGCCTATCATCGACTCCGATATCTGCGGGTAGCCGCGCGAGGCTGCAAAGCCGAAATTATAAAGCGTGAGATAGTCTTTCGAAATCACTATCGGAACGGCGGGCAGAGAGCCGTCGGGCTCGGGCGCCCAGTTCCACATCGAGGGCTTGAGGTCGTAGAACCTGTCGGGGATAGCCTCGAGAAAAAGCGCCGTCGACATGCCGCGGCCCCACAGATCGAGCGAGGCACCCACACGGAAGCCGGCCGTCTCGAAGCGGCCCAGCTCACGCAGCCACGGCTGCCGCTCTATATCGGCAATCTCGGCTTCGGTAAACTCGCCCGCGTTGGTACCTAAGGCAATGCCCTTTACGCGTTTCGATATTATGAGATAGTCGCGCGATATGAGCGAATCGTCGCTGTTCCATATACTCTCCACATCGCGGTAAAACTGCAGGGCCGAGAGCACAATGGCCAGACCCACGAGATTGGCCACCGTGTAGCCGGCAAGCTGCGCCGCCGAGATATTGCGCCGCAGCAGTCGCCATACCAGCGAACCCGATGAGATATGCTTGCTGCTCATAGCTTAAGGGTTTGATTGATGGGGAGAAGTATCTTGTTGCCTACCGAGGTGGCTATCACGGCGGCGCCGCGGGCACGTGCCTCCGAGTCGATAAGCTCGGCCACTATGGCATTGTTGCGGGCATCGAGGTGGCTCACCGGCTCGTCGATAAGCATAAAGTCGAAAGGCTGGCACAAAGCGCGCACTATGGCCACGCGCTGCTGCTGGCCCACCGACAGACGGCAGGCAGGCACATCGGCCTTGTGGGCTATCTCGAGCCGCGTGAGAGCATCCATAATCCACTCGGCCGACTTACAGCCGGTGAGGCGGTTTTTTATTTCGATGTTCTCCATCGCGGTAAGCTCGCCGAATAGCTGCAGCTCCTGAGGAAGATATGCTATGGCGCGTGTGCGCAGCGAGCACCAGTCGGCCACCGAGAGGGTCGATATGTCGCGCCCGTCGAAGAGTATGCGGCCCGAGTAGTCGCCCCTCGCGCCATATATATAGCTGCAGAGCGACGATTTGCCGGTACCCGACTCAGCCTCTATCATGTAATATGAGCCCCGCCGCAGCGTCACATCGGCCATCCACACCTCCGAGCTGCACAGCGGCTGCTCGTGCTCCATGCCGGCAAACACCCGCGGAAGTGTCTGCACAAGTCTTATTTCCGAAATCAGAGCCAAAGTATCAGTATGCGAGTACCTGTGAGTTGTGGTCGGTGATGAGCAAGCTGTCAGGCACCTCCTCTGCATAGTCATCTTCCCAGTTGTCGGGCTCCGGCTCGAAAGGCTGCTGAGTACCGTAGGCTGCCCCGAGCATCTTGCCTGCGATATAGGCAAGCGACTTGCCTGTGTAGCGCACCGACGACGAAACCGATTTGGGGTCGACGCAGATACCTAACTGCAGGCCGAAATCGTATTCGGGAGATATTGTGGTCAACGAAGCTATCTCTACGCCCAAAGCAAGCTCATGACCCGATACATACTGCTTGAGCTGCGAGTTGCCTGAGCCGAGCTCAGACTCATTGGTAGTCAGGAGATAGGAATCTTTGGCGTAGATATTGAAGGTGTTGTAGTTGTCGGCCTTGATTGTAACCATCTCGGGAGTTACCGATACATTGGCTGCATCGAATGTCATGCGGGCTATATCGGCTATGGTGTTGAGAGCGTTACGGGCCTCGTCGTCCGATTTAAATTTCACACCCATGGTCAACGGCATCATCTCGGGCTCTTTGGCTCCTGCAAGAGCTGCATTTAAATCGGTAGCCACGAAGAAGTTGCCTTCGAACGCCTTTACGACCGACTCCAATTGCGATGCCATGGCGCGGGGCACCGCTGCCGAGGCATAAGTGGAGTAGAGCGTCTGGAGCATGGTGAGGGCGTCGTCGTTGAGCGCGCCGGCCAATACTGCGGTGTAGCTTTCGGGCACATATTTGAGGAACGAGGCGTCAAGATCCTTGAGGTAAGGCACTTCAAGAATATTACCGTCGGCATCGCACGCCGTCATCTTCGATGTAAACGTTTCACCGCTGTGGTCGGTGCTCATTATCAGCCATTTGCCGGTGAGGTAATCGACAGCAGCCGACACTGCCATGCGCTGGTCGATAGGGAGCTGGCTCTGTATCAAGGGCATCACATTCGATATGAAACCGGTGTTGATATAGAGGGTCGAACTGCCTTCGGGGGCAACAGCCTTGGCCACGGCCGACGAGAAGAAGCAGTCTGACTTGGCGGCATCGGCCACGGCATTGACAGCAGCAGCGTCGCCGTTGGTCAGCCATGCCAGACCATCCTTGATATATACGTTGATACCGTCGATGCTGAAGCGGGTGAGGCCGTTGTCGGCCTGGGTGGTGGCGCCCAGCTTCGTTTTGAGTATCTCCACAAGCGCGTCAGGCTCGGTCACACCTGCCACGGCATAAAATCCGGGATTGCCCGTGGTTTCGCCGTTGAGTCGGGCAAACATCACCACATTGGTAAGGTCGAGTGTGTTGGCCACGTTGGCTATCACCTTTGAATAAGAGGGCTGAATGAGCCCTGCGGGGAACTCTTCGGGGAACACTATACCGCTGTCGGCAAAGGAGATACCGTAGGTATTCACGGCATCGTCGATGTCGGCCGTAAGCACAACATCTACATCGGCCGGCACCACGTCGAGCACCGCCGAATTTTTAGAGCAGGAGCCGAGCACTATCGCGGCCACTACTGTCATACATAGCAAGAGATGTGATTTCATTTCGTAAAGCAAAAAATTTCGTAAAGCAAAATATATTGTGTGATTGGTCTATTATATTGATCTTGAATTGGAGGGTGGGGGGGGTACTATACCTCAAGGTCGATATTGAAGCGCTCCTCCCATGGCAATCCCTGCTTGGGAAGTTGCTCCATAAATGGATCGGGATCGAACTCCTCTACATTCCACACACCCGGGCGGCGCCATTTACCCTGCAGCACCATCATGGCGCCTATGGTGGCGGGCACACCGGTAGTGTAGCTCACAGCCTGCATGCCTGTCTCGAGATACGAGGCGTGGTGCGAGCAGTTGTTCCATATATAATATGTGAGGTGCTCTCCCTTCTTGTCGAGGCCCTCTATGCGGCAGCCTATCGAGGTCTCGCCGGTGTAGTTCTCGCCTAAATCCTGCGGGTTGGGAAGCACCGCCTTAAGGAACTGCAGCGGCACAATCTTCATGCCCTGATAGTCGATGGGGTCGATGCGTGCCATGCCTATATCCTGTATCACGCGCAGATGAGTCAGATATGCCTCGCCGAAAGTCATCCAGAAGCGGGCGCGGCGTATCGAAGGATAGTTTTTCACAAGACTCTCCAGCTCCTCGTGATAGAGCAGATAGCTCTCGCGCTCGCCAATGTTGGGGTATGTGAGCGGCTTGTGTATCTCGAGCGGACCGGTGGTCACCCACTTGCCGTCCTGATAGTAGCGGCCGTTCTGGGTAATCTCGCGTATGTTTATCTCGGGATTGAAATTGGTGGCGAAAGCCTTGCCATGGTCGCCGCCGTTGCAGTCAACAATGTCGAGATACTCCATGTCGGAGAAATAATGCTTGGCGGCGTAAGCGGTAAACACACCCGACACACCGGGATCGAAACCGCACCCCAGCACAGCCGTAAGGCCGGCCTCCTCGAAACGCTTCTTGAACGCCCACTGCCACGAATACTCGAAGTGGGCCTCATCCTTAGGCTCATAGTTGGCCGTATCGAGGTAATTGACACCGCACTTCAGACAAGCCTCCATGATGGTCAGATCCTGGTAGGGAAGCGCCACATTGATCACCAGCTCGGGGCGGTGACGGTTGAAGAGCTCCACAAGCTGGTCTACAGAGTCGGCGTCGACCGAGTCGGTGGTGATGCGGTCTGACCCTATAGCACGCGCTATGGCCTCGCACTTGCTGCGTGTACGCGATGCAAGCACAATCTCTGTAAACACTTCGGGGTTTTGCGCACATTTGTGAGCCACCACGGTTCCTACGCCGCCGGCTCCGATGATAAGTACTTTCGACATTTATTTAAGATACTTTTTTATGTTTATACAACTTATATGCCAATAATCAACAAAGGTAACGTATTTTCACGAATAAGCGGCTATAAATTGCTGAAAATAAATACCGACGTCAGGGGCGTAGCTGGCCGTTGCCGGTAAGGAGATAGCGTGTGGTAGTAATCTCACGCAGCCCCATAGGCCCCCGGGGACCGAGCTTCTGGGTGGAGATACCTATTTCGGCACCGAGCCCGAACTCGCCCCCGTCGGTGAAGCTGGTGGGAAGGTTGACGTAGACGCATGATGCGTCTACACGGTGCCGGAAGATGTCGGCCGCGGTATCATCGGCTGTAATGATACTCTCGCTGTGGCCTGAGCCGTGAAGGGCGATGTGGGCGACAGCCTCTTCTACGTCAGCTACGGTACGGATACCCATCTTCAGCGCCATCCACTCGCGGTCCCAGTCGGCCGTAACCGCCTCTACGAGCAGATTTTCGGGGTATGAGCCACGGAGAGCGGATAGAGCCTCGGCATCAGCGTGAATCTCGACATTCCTGGCAGCAAGAGGCTCACACAGCGAGGGGAGGTCGGCCAGACGGGCGCGGTGCACGAGAAGAGTGTCGAGGGCGTTACACACGCTTACGCGGCGCGTCTTGGCATTGGCTACGATGCCGCGGGCCATCTCGAGGTCGCCGGCCACATCGAAGTAGCAGCTTACCACTCCGGCACCGGTCTCGATAACGGGTATCTTGGCATTCTGCCGCACAAAGTCGATAAGGCGCCGCCCGCCGCGGGGGATGCACAGGTCGACGTAGCCTACGGCTTCGAGCATAGCGGCTGTAGCCTCGTGGGAGGAGGGTAACAATGTAGCTGCGGCAGCATCGAAACCGTGAGCCGCAAGAGCCTTATGTATCAAAGCAATAGCAGCTTCGTTTGACTGCTCGGCATCGTGACCGCCTTTGAGCACACAGGCATTGCCGCTCTTGAGGCAGAGGGCAAACACATCGAAGGTGACATTAGGGCGTGCCTCATATATCACGCCTACCGCGCCGTAAGGGACGCGGACGCGGCGCAGGTCGATACCGTTAGGCAGAGTGCGGTGCTCCACCTCCTCCCCCACCGGCGATGGCAGTCCGGCCACATGGCGTAGCCCGGCGGCTATATCCGCGAGGCGCCCGGGTGTGAGCTGCAGGCGGTCGTATAGCGGGTTGGCCGAATCCATTCGGGAGAGATCGGCGGCATTAGCCTCCAGAAGAGCGGCTGCTTCCGATTCAACAAGAGCGGCGAGCGTATGTAGCACCTCGCTGCGCTGCCGGTCGGTGTATCCTATAAGTGTGCGGGATGCTTCTTTGGCAGCCACGAATATGGGAGTAAGATTCATTTCTGACATAGAGACCTGGTTATTCGAGATAGAGGTAATCGTAATGTACGAGGGGACGGCATCCGCGATGACCGGCAGAAGCGGCAGCTTCCGTACTGTCGGTGGCGGCACGCCCCATAGCTATGCGGCATCCGTCGGGCCCGTTGACGGCAATGATGTCGCCTTCCTCCCACTCCCCCTCCACTGCTGTGACACCTACGGGAAGAAGGCTGACGGCACGGTCACTGCGCAGAGCTTCGGCTGCACGCGCATCTACGGTAATGATGCCCTTGGCAAAGGAGGTGCTGTGTGCAATCCAGCGTTTGACGGTACTCAGCGGGGCGGCGGGTTCAAAGAGGGTGTGCGGCACCCGGTCGGGATGCTCTATCACATCGACAAGCACTCCGGGACGGTCGCCACGGGCTATTATGACGGTGATTCCCTCGCAAGCCACCTTCGATGCCATTCCGCATTTCGAGCCCATGCCTCCGCGGCCGAATCCGCTTTTTGCTGCCACCACACAATCGGTAAGATCTTGCCCCGGAGCTACTCGCGAGATGAGGCGCGACGAAGCATCGGTGGGCGCACCGGTGTACACGCCGTCTACATTGGAGAGGATTATGAGCGTGTCGGCATCGACCATCGAGGCTATCATGGCGGAGAGCTCGTCGTTGTCGGTAAACATCAGCTCGGTCAAGCTCACGGTATCATTCTCGTTGACAACGGGAATCACACCATTTTCGAGCATGGTGAGCATGCATGCGCGCTGATTGAGATAGGCCGAGCGCGAACTGAAATTCTCCTTCTGGGTAAGTACCTGACCGATAACTATGCCATAGCCGGCAAAAAATTGGCTATACAGGTTGATAAGGCGTATCTGCCCGATTGAGGAGTAGAGCTGGCGTGCCGCCACGGAGTCGAGGGTGTGGCGGGGTGTTACGGCCCCGCGTCCACAGGCTACGGCGCCACTCGACACCAACACTATCTCGTGGCCGATAGCGCGAAGGGCCGCAATCTGGTCGACAAGCGCCGACATATTGGTGGTGTTGGGCATACCGTCGGGGCGCGTGAGCACGTTGCTGCCCACTTTCACAACTATACGGCGGGGATGTGAATTACTATGTGTATTGCTCATAAGCTACTTTGTCATTTTACAGAAGCGCGAAGACCGGCTATCACGGCCGGAGTGAATCCGGCAGCTTCCATAGCGTTAAGACCGCGTATGGTAATACCACCCGGTGTGGTGACTTTGTCAATCTCTGCTTCGGGATGAGCGCCGGGGTTGGCAAGCAGGGCTACAGCTCCTTCGAGAGTGTTGGCTACTATCTCCTGTGCCACATCAGCCTTGAACCCTAATTCCACTCCACCTTCTACGGCTGCGCGAATATAGCGCAGGGCATAAGCTATGCCACATGATGCGAGAGCTGTAGCGGCGGGGAGCTGGCGCTCACCGATAGTCATTACGCCGCCAAGACGGCTGAATATGCCCTGCAACGGCTGGCACTCGCCGGCAAGCTCCACAATGAAGGTCATCGAACGACACAACGCCACGGCCGTGTTGGGCATCACTACCGCCATCGACGGCAACCGCTCGCCTACGGCAAACATTTCTTTGAGCTCCTCGCCCGACACCCCGGCTACAATCAAAGCGAGTTGCTGAGTATCGCAATCGATATGGTCGCGTATCTGCACTGCAACCGAGTGCAATATCCACGGCTTCACGGCTATGATAATGAGCGAGGCCCCTGCAATGGCCGCGACATTGTCGGTGGTGACACGGCAGCCGGCCTTAGCGAACGGCGTGAGCTTCTCCTCATGAGGATTGGCTACGGTGATGTGTGACGGGGCATAACCACTTAAAACAAGGCCCTGCGCCACAGCGCCTCCCATAGCTCCGGCACCTATAATAGCGACGTTAAATTGTTGATTCATCAGTAATAAGAACTTGTTTAATAATAAATATTAACGCCAGGGCTGTCAGTCATCGAGTAGATTTTCGTTTGTGATAAGGGAGTTATGAGGTTCCATAACGACTGAAGAGCAGGCGGAAAGATGCCGCCGACTGGCAGCTGGAGGGGTAACATTCATTCTGAAATTTCATTAATTTCTAAACACATTAGAAGAGATATAGAGCGCGTTTATATTGCCATGCGACCCTGTCGTCAACATTTATTATTAAACAAGTATTATTAAACAAGCTCTAAGTCTTTTTCTGAACAAATTTACACATTATTCAGCATAATATGAAAAGTGAGGAATTATTTTTTCGGTGATTTTGACGAAAAAGTGTCCTAAAAGTCGAATTTTGCCAGGCGCCTCAACTTTTTTCGGATGGTTAAAGTTATATTTGTGGCGTGATTGGCTATCGGCGTCAAAGCCCGTCGGCTCCATGCCCATACCATCAACAAGCTAAATATTTGTTTATGAGACACATATTCACTCGCATTCTGTCAGTGGCGCTTGCCCTCGGTATATTCTCGGCCGCGCAGGCCCAGACCCCCGCAGCGGTGACGCTTGACTCATGCCGCGCCCTGGCTTTGGTCAACAACAAACAGCTGATGATGCGCGCACAGGCCGTGCGCAAGGCCGGCTATCAGCACAAAGAGGCTTTTGCCGCCTACCTCCCCGCCATCGATTTCAACGGCGGGTACACATATAATCAGAAAGAGATATCGATTTTCTCGAAAGACCAGCTGCTCCCCACCAAGACATTCAATCCGCAGACGCAGCAATACGAGTTCAATCTGGTGAAAAATCCGCTCACCGGCGAGCCGATAAAGGGCCCCGACGGCCAGTATATACCCGAGACGGTGGCCCTCATACCCAAGGAGGCCATGACCTACGATGTGCACAATGTGTTTTTCGGAGCCGTCACCCTCACCCAGCCCATATTCATGGGCGGCAAGATAGTGGCCATGAACCGCCTGACACATTACGCCGAGGAGATAGCCCGCTCCCTTCACAACTCCGAGGCGCAGAATCTCATCTACGCCGTCGATGCCGCCTACTGGCAGGTGGTGAGCCTCAAGGCCAAGCAGGAGCTTGCGGTGAGCTATGTGGCCCTGCTCGACACGCTCTGCCGCAATGTGCAGCTGATGGTCGACAACGGCGTGGCCACGCAGTCTGACCTGCTCACCGTGCAAGTGAAACTCAACCAGGCGCAGGTCGACCTCACCAAGGTCGACAACGGACTGGTGCTCTCGCGCATGGCCCTGGCTCAGGTTTGCGGCCTCCCCGTCGACACTCAGATGACTCTGGCCGACGAGGGTACCCTGGCCGCCGGCACTCTTCCCGCCATAGCCACATCGTATAACATGAACGATGTCTACGCACGCCGTCAGGACTTGCGCGCACTCGAAATGGGCGTCGACGCCCTGCGCCAGAAAGAGCGCGTTGCCATGAGCGACATGCTCCCGAAAGTAGCTCTGGTAGGTGCGTACTCCTTCTCCAACCCCAATATGTTCGACGGCTTCTCAAAACGCTTCTCGGGCGCCTTCTCGGTAGGCGCCGTAGTGAGCATTCCGCTGTGGCACTGGGGCGGCAACTACAATAAATACAAAGCTGCGCAGGTCGACACCCACATAGCGCAGCTCGAGCTCGAGGATGCCCGCGACATGATTGACCTCCAGGTAAGCCAGTCGGCATTCCGCGCCCAGGAGGCGGTGAAAACCTACCGTATGACCGTGGCCAATCTCGACAAGGCCAACGAGAATCTGCGTCAGGCCAACCTCGGTTTCAAAGAGGGCGTCATGACCACCGACAATGTGATGGAGGCGCAGACCGCCTGGCTCAAAGCCAATTCGGAGAAAATCGACGCCATGATCGACGTACATCTCTGCGACGTTTACCTCTCCAAGGTGCTCGGCACCCTTCCCTATCCCGGCTCCGACGCCGACTGATCCCTCCTCACCACTCACGATATCCGCAACTGACAAAACACAAAACAAAAAAATCAACAAAATATTATGGCACAAGAAGATAACTTAAATTCGCCCGCTGCCGTACGCCGTGAAAACCGCGTACTCATGATAGCCATGCTCATGGTTATTGTGGTGGTGATAGGTCTTGCCATCATAGGCTTCTTCTTCCTCGAGCACCCCGACAATCTCTTGCAGGGGCAGGCCGACGCCACCTCGGTGCGCATCTCCGGCAAACTGCCCGGCCGTGTGGTGGAACTGTATGTGAAAGAGGGCGATATGGTGCACGCAGGCGACACCCTGGTGCATATCCATTCGTCGCTCGCCGAGGCCAAGCTGGCGCAGGCCGAGTCGATGAAAGATGTGGCTGTGGCCGGTGAGCAGAAGGTCGACGCCGGCACACGCGTGCAGATAATACAGGCAGCCGAAGCCCTTGTATCGCAGGCCGAATCGGCACGCCAGATTACCCAGAAAACCTACGAGCGCATGGAAAACCTCTTCAAGGAGGGTGTAGTGTCGGCCCAGAAGCGCGATGAAGCCAAAGCCGCCTACGACGCAGCCGTGGGTGCCGAAGCGGCGGCACGCAGTCAGCTCTCGCTGGCACGCGCCGGCGCTCAGCGCGAAGACCGCGCTGCAGCCGCATCGATGGTAGGCGTGGCTCAGGGCGGCATCGCCGAGGTACAGAGCCTGCTCGAAGACCAGTATCTGACCGCTCCCTGCGACAGCCAGATTGACCAGGTGTATCCTCAGGTGGGCGAGCTCGTAAGCCTCGGCGCCCCCATCATGTCGCTTCTCAAAATCGACGACAAGTGGGTAACCTTCAATGTGCGCGAAGACTATCTCTCCGACCTCAAGCTCGGACACAAGATGCACGTGATGATACCGGCCCTCGACAAAAAGGAGACCGACCTCGAGATATACTACATACGCGACATGGGCAGCTACGCCACATGGCGCGCCACCAAATCGACCGGCGAGTGGGAC
>JAGAUN010000041.1 GCA_017620715.1 Muribaculaceae bacterium
GTCTTGTCGCCCACGAGCGCCTGGTCGTGGCTCTCGACATAGGAGATGGTCTTTTCATCGGCACGACGGTTGGTGAGCTCCCAGAATATCGATGTGGGGTGCCAGTCCTCATCCTTCTTCTCTTTGAGCAGTTTTATCCAATAGTCGGGTATACCCATTGCCATGCGGTAATCAAAGCCTATGCCGCCGTCTTTTACAGGTATGGCTAGACCGGGCATGCCCGACATTTCCTCGGCGATGGTTATGGCATGGGGGTTGAGGGTGTGTATGAGTTTGTTGGCGAGGGTGAGGTATACTATGGCGTTTACGTCCTGATTGCCGTTGTAATAATCGTCGTACGAGCCGAATGCCTGACCCAGTCCGTGGTTGTAATAGAGCATGGAGGTGACACCGTCGAATCGGAAGCCGTCGAACCGATACTCCTCGAGCCAGTATTTGCAGTTCGACAGCAGGAAGTGGAGCACCTGATTTTTGCCGTAGTCAAAGCAAAGAGAATCCCATGCCGGATGTTCGCGGCGCGAGTCGCCGTAGAAATACTGGTCGTAGCTGCCGTCGAGGCGTCCGAGCCCTTCAAGTTCGTTTTTCACGGCATGCGAGTGCACTATATCCATTATCACTGCTATGCCGAGCGAGTGGGCGGTGTCGATGAGGCTCTTCAGGTCGTCGGGGGTGCCGAATCTCGACGATGCGGCGAAGAAGTTGCTCACATGGTAGCCGAACGATCCATAGTAGGGATGTTCCTGAATGGCCATTATCTGTATGGCGTTGTAGCCGTCGGCGGCTATACGTGGCAGAATGTTGTCGCGGAATTCGGCGTATGTGCCTACTCCCTCTCTTTCCTGGGCCATGCCTATGTGGCACTCGTATATCAGCAGCGGGCGGGTGTCGGGCTTAAACGATGCTACTTTCCATTGATAGGGCTCGGCCGGTTCCCATACCTGTGCCGAGAAGAGGGCTGTGTTGGGGTCCTGTACCACTCGGGTGGCGTAGGCCGGGATACGTTCGCCCTGGCCCCCTTTCCATGTCACGAGCATTTTGTAGTGATCGGCGTGATGTATCGCATCGGCCGGCAACTCTACCTGCCATACGCCCATCCCTATCGGGGTGAGTTCGTAGGGCTTCGACGGTTGCCAGGAATTGAAGTCGCCAACAAGGGCTATCGAGGTAGCGTTGGGGGCCCATTCGCGCAATACCCAGGTGCCGTGGTCGGTGCGGTGCAGCCCGAAGTAATTGTGGGCGTTGGCAAATTCGTCGAGCGATTTGCCGCCGGTGATTTCCTGTTCTTTAGCTATTGCGTCGTTGTGGCGTCCCTCTATTGCTTCAGTATAGGGTTTGAGCCAGGGGTCGTGTTTTATGAGATTGAGTACGGGCTTCGACGGCTTGCGTGCCGGTTTGGGCTCTTTTGTGTCTTTTTTGGCCATGAGAATGAGGTTGTGTTTTGAGGTGGTGAGGAATTACGGGGTAGCCGACATCCATCGGGCGCCCTGCGCCATGATATCGACACCGTTGGAGAGGTAAGGTTGGGGTATGAGATAGGGAAGCGCGATAGTAGCGGCGGCTATAAGGGCCGCGCATACGGCAAGTATACGTCCGCGGCGGCTGAATACGGCAAGCAGGGCCGCTACTACAGCCACCGAGGCAAGAATCCATGACAATGGCAATGCAATCATGCACCGCGGGCCTATAGCGGCCACGCTCACCGCAGCAAAGGCGGCAACGGCCAGTATGAGCGACGCCACAGATGTGGCAGTGAATCGGCGCTGTTTTGCCATGGGTATGAGATGATATTATTTAAGCAATAATTCTATGGGCATGCGTGTATACCAGATGCGGTAGCCCTGAATATGGCGTGCGTCTACGTCGTGCACACCCTCCTCGGTGAGTACGCCGAGCGAGCCGTCGGGCAGCACGGTCAAAGCCGAATAGGCGCCGGGGCCGGCAGCCACTCTGTATGTCTTGGGCCAGGTGCGGCCGCCGTCGGATGAGGCGTAGAGGGTGATATTGTCGCGCCACGGGCCGGCGGGAAGCGACTGTATGAGATAGTCGGTGCCGTTGTAGCGATAGCTGATGATGTCGCCGTTGCAAGCCACATCATGCAGTCCGAAGGGTGCCTGCTGAGTCCAGGTCACCCCGCCGTCGGTAGAGGTCGATACTCTACGGTCGCCCGACCAACGGTTGCGTATGCTTGCAAGGAGTGTGCCGTCGGGCAGCTCTGCAATCTTAGTCTCATCGCCATCGTCGGTCACCGGAGTTTTCGATACTTTCCACGTTTTGCCACCGTTGTCGCTGTAAATGGCGTAGCAGGGGAAAGTCTCGCGTCCCTCCTGACGCACTACAAGCACAAACATTATGCGGCCTTTTTTGGTGACAATAGCGCGGCCTGAGGAGGCAAACGCGCTTGTGGCGTCGATTTTACCGTCGCCGAGTATCTGAGGGTTGATATTGAGCGGCTTGCTCCAGGTGAGGCCGCCGTCGGACGAGGTCGATACCGAGATAAGACCGGGCTCTGTGCCCCATAGACCGCGACCGTGGGTTGAAACAACTACTAATTGTTTGTGGCGCGGGTCGTATACAAGCGCCGGGTCGCCGTAGCCGCCTATACTGTCGTGCTCGGCTATGGTGGTGTATGCCGACCATGTGCGACCGTTGTCGGTAGAACGGCGGCACACAATGTCAATGCGTCCGGGCAGGTCGGAGAGTGCGTCGATACGTTTGTCGGCTACAGCTATGAGCGAGCCGTCGGGCAACGTCTCTATGGCGGGGATGCGGTAGTATCCCGATGCGTAATCGCCTTTGTTGAATACAAGTGACCGGTATGCGCCGTTTACGGGGTCGTCGTAGGTTACGGGTGCGGGGCAATCCTGCGCGGTTGCCGTGGCTATGCCCCCTAACAGGCATAATGAGATAAGAAGTTGTTTCATGGTGTGATTGGCACGTTGGTATTATACGGGCAAATATAATAATTTGCCGTGACAATACCAAGACTCATGCGCCGACACCGGTTTACGATTTCTTGCGGTGGTCGTTGTGCACCTTGATGGCAAATACTATAGCCGACGATACTGTGGTGATACTATTGGTCACCACCAAAGGCCAGTTGCCTAACAGCAACCCTTGTATCACAAAGAATACGCTGCCTGCTCCAAGCAGCAGAAATGTGGGCATGGCAATGCCGTCGGTATTGCGAGTGCGTATGGTATGCCATGCCTGCGGAAGGTAGCCGAGTACCATGCAGATGCTTGCGAGCCAGCCGACTATAGTTGTTGTTAATGCTATGTCCATAGATAATTGTGATGGCTATTTTTCGCGCATAAACACCTGTATGGGTGTGCCGCGGAAGTCCCAGTGCTGGCGAATCTTGTTTTCGAGGTACCGGCGATACGGTTCCTTGACCCACTGTGGCAGGTTGCAGAAGAAGATGAAGGTAGGGACGCGGGCGTCTTTGAGCATCGTGATGTATTTGATTTTTACGTATTTACCCTTGTTGGCCGGAGGCGGATATGCATCTATGTCCTCGCGCAGGGTATTGTTGAGCTGCGAGGTGGGCACGGTGCGGCGGCGGTTGTGGTACACGTCGACGGCTGTCTCAAGTACCTTGTAGATGCGTTGTTTGGTCAGCGCCGACCCGAATATAATGGGGAAGTCGGTGAAGGGGGCGAATCTTTCGCGTATGGCGCGCTCAAAATGGCGTATGGCCTCCTCCGATTTGTCGGTAACCAGATCCCATTTGTTGACGCACACAACCAGACCCTTCTTGTTGCGCTGTATAAGGGAGAAGATATTGGCGTCCTGAGCTTCGATGCCACGTGTGGCGTCAATCATAAGTATGCACACATCTGATGCTTCTATGGCACGGATGCTGCGTATCACCGAGTAATACTCGATGTCTTCGTTCACTTTGGTCTTTTTGCGTATGCCGGCGGTGTCGACAAGGTAGAAGTCGAATCCGAATTTATTGTAGCGGGTATAGATACTGTCGCGGGTGGTACCGGCTATGTCGGTCACGATATGTCGGTCCTGGCCTATGAAAGCGTTGATTATCGATGATTTGCCGGCGTTGGGGCGTCCTACAATCGCAAAGCGCGGTATGTCGTCAGCCGGTCTGTTCTCGCCGGGGTCGGCTTCGGGCATGCGGCGCACCACTTCGTCGAGAAGGTCGCCTGTGCCATAGCCGTTTACGGCCGATATGGGATAGGGGTCGCCGAGGCCGAGCGAGTAGAATTCGGGTGTGTTGTAGAGCCACTCGTTTGAGTCTACCTTGTTGGCTACCAGTATTACGGGCTTGCGCGATTTGCGCAGTATCTCGGCAACATGGTCGTCGAGGTCGGTTACGCCGTTCATCGAATCGACAACAAACAGTATCACGTCGGCTTGCTCGATGGCCAGCTCAACCTGCTTGTTGATTTCCTCTTCGAAGATATCTTCGGAGTTTACAACCCATCCGCCGGTGTCTACTACCGAAAATTCGCGGCCGTTCCAGATTGTGCGGCCGTATTGGCGGTCGCGCGTGGTGCCGGCAGTTTCGTCTACTATGGCCGAGCGCGATTCGGTGAGGCGGTTGAAGAGGGTCGACTTACCTACATTGGGGCGCCCTACTATGGCAATCATCTGTGGCATAAGATGTTGTTGTGGTTTTGGTTATGATATACAAAAGTAATGCAATTATTCGATATATCCAAAGGCGCGGAGTTTGTTGTCGCGGTTACGCCAGTTGGGCTCTACCTTCACATAGAGCTCGAGATATACCTTTTTGCCGAAGAATGTTTCGATGTCGCGACGTGCCTCCATGCCCACTTTTTTGAGACGTGCACCCTGGCGGCCTATGAGTATTCCCTTTTGCGAGTCGCGCTCCACGTAAATCACGGCCATGATGTGTATGGAGTTGTCTTTCTCTTCAAATTTCTCCACAATCACCTCCACGGAGTAGGGTACCTCCTTGTCGTAGTTCAGGAGAATCTTCTCGCGGATGATTTCGGTGACGAAGAAGCGGGCCGGTTTGTCGGTGAGGGCATCTTTGCCGAAATAGGGTGGGGAATCGGGCAACAGATCCACAATGCGCTGCATGAGGTTAGACACGTTGAAGTGCTCTTTGGCCGAGGTGGGGAATATCTGGGCGTTGGGCAACAGGGTGTGCCATCGCGAAACTATCTCTTCGAGCTGCGCCTGGTCTTTCACCAGGTCGATTTTATTGATGACCAACAGCACTGGCACCGTTTCCTTTGCTACCTTGGCGAGGAAATCGGAGTTTTTGGTCGGATCTTCTATTACGTCGGTCACATACAGGAGGATGTCGGCGTCGGTGAGGGCACCCTCACTGAAGTCGAGCATACTCTGCTGGAGTTTGTATTTGGGCGACAATACTCCGGGTGTGTCGGAGAATACTATCTGATATTCAGGGGTGTTGACTATGCCCATGATGCGGTGGCGGGTGGTCTGGGCCTTGGCGGTGATGATGCTGAGGCGTTCGCCTACCAGGTCGTTCATGAGTGTTGATTTGCCTACGTTGGGGTTGCCTACGATGTTTACGAAGCCGGCTTTGTGGGGTGTGCTCATATATATTTCAGGTAATTTTTTTTGAACTTGGTTATGGTAATGATGATACAGAAACAACACCGATAGCACCCTAAAAGATGCTACCGGTGAGTGTTTTTTTATCAGTGTGCTTCGACTTGGGCTTATTAGAGGTCCCAGATCACATACATTGCTCCCCAGGTGAAGCCGGCGCCGAAGGCGGTGAGCACGAGTTTGTCGCCCTTTTTGAGGCGGTGCTTGTTTTCGTCGATACACAGAGGTATTGAAGCGGCCGATGTGTTGCCGCGATACTCGATGTTGACGAGCACCTTTTCGGGGTCGATGCCTGCGCGTGAGCCTACAGCCTCGATGATGCGGAGGTTGGCCTGGTGGGGTATGAGCCAGTCAACGTCGTCCATGGTGAGGTTGTTGCGGCGGCAGATGTCGAGCGATGATTCGAGCATGTCGGTCACGGCGTGCTTGTATACGAAACGTCCGTCCTGGAAGAGGAAGTTGTCGCCGCGGTCAACGGTCTCATGAGTGGTGGGCATCACGGAGCCTCCGGCACGCATCACAAGGTGGTCGCGTCCTACGCCGTCAACGTGGAATACGGCGTCGATAATACCTACGGGGCGGTCGGTGGGCTCGAGGAGCATAGCTGCGGCGCCGTCGCCGAAAAGCGGACATGTGGTGCGGTCCTGGTAGTTGACCATCGACGACATTTTTTCGGCAGCTACAATCACTACTTTTTTGCGGAGTCCGGACTTGATATATGCGGCGGCGTCTTCAAGCGCCACTATGCATCCGGCGCAAGCGGCCTGGATGTCGTAGGCATAGGCGTTGGTGAGTCCGCAACCGTGGGCTATCACCGATCCTGTGGAGGGGAAGCGATAGTCGGGGTTGGAGGTGGCGCATATAAGCAGCTCTACCTCTTCGGGACGAGTGCCTGTCTGCTCAAGGAGTTTATTGACGGCGCGTATGCCCATGTATGATGAGCCGGCGCCCTCTTCTTTAAGTATGCGACGCTCTTTGATGCCTACGCGTGTGGTAATCCACTCGTCGCTTGTCTCTACCATTTCCGACAGCATTTTGTTGTCGAGAATGTCGTCGGGGATATATGAAGCTACTCCGGATATTCTTGCGTTTACCATTGCGGGTTTTGAAGTATCGGTGTTGAAATGTGGATAATGTGCGGGCTGTCGGGGCCCGCGCCGGGCTTAGACGGTTTCGGCTTTTTCGATTGCCATTTTGCCGCGGTAATATCCGCATTCACCGCATACGGTGTGGTATACGTGCCATGCGCCGCAGTTGGGGCAGAGTGCGAGTGTGGGAGCTACGGCTTTGTCGTGTGTGCGACGTTTGGCGGTACGGGTCTTCGATTGTTTGCGTTTAGGATGTGCCATTGTTGTTTATGTTTATATTTTTTGATGTTCGTGATAGTGCTTGGTTATTGTTCGTCGTCTGACTTGTCGGCCGCGAGTTTCGAGAGCCCTTCCCAGCGGGGGTCGATTGTTGCCGTAGGGGTGTCGGGCGCGGTGTCGATGGTGTCAATCTCGTCGATGAGCTGCTGCTCTATCGAATCGTCCGATTCGGCATCGGCCGGGGTCTGTGCGCGGTGATGACGCAGCAGGGCGCTCATCTGGCGGTTGCATTTGCCGGCGGGGTGCACATGGCGCATGGGTATGGCGAGTGCCACGGTGTCGTAAATCATGTAGGCTACGTTGAGATAGTTGTCGGCCTGCGGTATCACCAAAAGGTCGTCGGTTGAGTCATCGTAGTCCTCGCCGAATTTTACGTTGAGCTTATACTCGGTCTCGATTGGGGTAACGAGCTGGTCGAGGCAGCGGTCGCATATAAGGGTGATTGTACCGGATATGGTGAAAGCCATGTGGTATACATCGGGCTTGGTCTCAACGGTGAGATGCACGTCGAGGTCGGCGTCGTGTATGTCGGCGTTTTCCATGTTTTGGAAAAAGGCTTTGTCGAGTTTGAAGTCAAACTCGCTTACGCCGGCCGGCAGGCTTTTGAGCGGTATCTTATATGCTGTAAATTTTCCCAATGCGTTTGTGTATGAGGATATGTCGGCAAAAACTCTGCAAAGTTACATATTATCTTGCATTCCGCAAACTTTTTCTCAAAAAACTGGATTGGTTGCCCGGCCTGTGAGGTTCAGCAAGGGGCGAATGTGAATTTTTATTTGTGCGGGTAAAAAAAATGATGTACTTTTGCAGCCGGGTAAGTCCTACACGACATGCTCCCCGCAAATCCCCCAGGTCTTGACCGAAGCAAGGGTAGTGGGTTGTAGCGGTGCGATGTAGTAAGCTTACCCTTTTTTTGTGCCCTTATATGCCGGTGGGGTAGATGCGGCGATAGATGCGGCGGAAGTTGCGCGACGACTGCTGCAGTTCCTCGGCCCGCGATTCGTAGTCGGCACCCCATATATCGGGGAGAAGCAGAGCTATGTATGCGCGGTCGCGGTCGCGGTCGATAGCGGCCTCTATGAGGGTATCTACGGCTCCTGAAAACCGTTCGGCGTCGATGGCGTGAAGGTAGCGGGCCGCCGATACGCAGAACTGACCGTTGGAGTCGACACGTACTATATTGGCTATCAATGCCGGCAACTCCGGTTCTACGGTGCCTATGTTGTTGGCTATATACTCGTAGGTGAGCAGACCGTCGGGGTCGGATAGTAGAGATTGTGGTAATGTGGGTTGCATAGCGGTAAAATCAGGTATTTAGTGAGAGACCGTCGATGTCGGCCAGTCGGGCCTTGAGCTCTTCGGCACGGTCGGCTCTGATTTCTAATGTTATGGTGCAGGTGTTGTTGAAGTCCTGTGCCGTGATTCGTGTTGGCCACGATTTGATGAGGCGCTGCACGCTGTTCATGGCCAGATAAGGAAATGTGAAGGTGATGGGTTGCATTACGCAGGCGGTGACGATTTCGCCTGCCTCGATGGCTTGCTGCGCTGCCTGTGAGTATGCGGTTATCAGGCCCGAGGTGCCGAGCTTGATGCCTCCGAAATAGCGTACCACGGCTATTGCCACATTGGTGATACCGGCCGAACGTATCTGGCCCAGTATGGGGCGGCCGGCGGTGCCTGAGGGCTCGCCGTTGTCGTTGACCTGCCACAGAGAGCCGTCGGGACCGCAACGATAGGCCCAGCACACATGTCGCGCGTCGTGATACTGATTGGCTATGTCGGCAATGAGAGAGCGGGCCTCGTCGGGGTCGGCCGCAGGCATTGCAAAGGCTATGAAGCGCGACATCTTCTCGCGCACCACAGCTTTGGCAGGGCTTTGCAATGTGAGATACTCCATATACGCTCGCTCTTGGTTGCCGGGTGATCAGAGTATGAGCATGGCGTCGCCGTAGGCTCCGAAGCGGTACTTCTCTTTGATAGCTTCCTGGTAGGCGTGCATCACAAAGTCGTAACCACCAAAGGCTGCCACCATCATGAGCATTGTGGAGTATGGAAGGTGGAAGTTAGAGAGCAGGGCGTCGGTCACGGTAAAGTCGTAGGGCGGAAATATAAATTTGTTGGTCCAGCCGGAGTAGGTCTTCATGTGGCCGCCCATGCTCACAGCCGAGGCTATGCCGCGCAGTACCGAGGTGCCTACGGCGCATACGCGGTGGTGGGAGTCTTTCACGCCGTTGACCATGTCGACCAGCACCTGTGTCACCTCCATCTGTTCGGAGTCCATGCGGTGCTTGGTGAGGTCTTCAACATCAATCTCGCGGAAGTTGCCCAGACCTGAGTGTACGGTCATATAAGCCTGGGAGATTCCCTTTATCTCGAGTCGTTTGAGCAGTTCGCGCGAGAAGTGCAGACCGGCGGCGGGGGCCACCACGGCGCCCTCCTTGTCGGCGTAGATGGTCTGATACCGTTCGGCATCCATCTCTTCGGGCTCACGCAGTATGTAGTGGGGAAGCGGGGGCTGGCCGAGGGCAAACAGCTCGCGCTTGAATTCGTCGTGCGGGCCGTCGTAAAGGAAACGCAGTGTGCGGCCGCGCGAAGTGGTGTTGTCGATTACCTCGGCTACCATATTGTCGCCTTCGCCGAAGTAGAGCTTGTTGCCTATACGTATTTTGCGGGCAGGCTCCACGAGCACATCCCAGAGTTTGTTTTCGGCGTTGAGCTCGCGCAACAGGAACACTTCGATTTTGGCGCCGGTCTTTTCCTTGTAGCCGTAGAGGCGAGCGGGAAATACGCGGGTGTCGTTGAAAACAAAGATGTCGCCCTCTTCAAAGAAGTCGATGATGTCTTTGAATATGCGGTGCTCTATCTCACCTGATGCGCGGTGCAGTACCATAAGGCGTGATTCGTCGCGCTCGGGTGTGGGGTGTTGTGCAATGAGTTCGTCGGGAAGGGTGAATTTGAATTGCGATAGTTTCATATTCTTGGTTATGGTGTTTACGTCGTTGGTGTGTCTGTCGAATTTTGAGGCTCGGGTATCAATCGTTTGCCCTCATACCAGTCGGGGTATTCTACGGTAGAGTTGCGTATCATCTCCACGGCCTGCGGTATAGTGAGGCATTCCGATTCGTTTATGTCGCCTACGCGCGTGCGCCGCAGGGCGGTGAGGTGGGCGCCCGAGCCGAGTGCCTCGCCTATGTCGCGTGCCAACGCGCGTATGTAGGTACCCTTGCTGCACACCACCCTGATTGTGATTTGCGGGAGTGAGCAGTCCAAGAGTTCAATTTCGTCAATAACAAGTGTCTTTGGCTTGAGGTTCACGTCGTTGCCCTGACGTGCGTGCGAGTAGGCCCTTACGCCGTCGATTTTGCAGGCCGAATATGCAGGCGGCACCTGGCTTATGGTGCCTACAAAATGTGTGAGCGTCTCCTCTACGGCCGCACGAGTGATGTGGTCGGTGGGGTATGTGGCATCGATTTCGGTCTCGAGGTCATAGCTGGGTGTGGTGGCGCCGAGCTGTATGGTGGCGACATACTCCTTTACGCCGGCCTGCAGCTCCTCGATGCGGCGCGTGAACCGGCCGGTGACAATCACCATCACACCCGATGCCAGAGGGTCGAGAGTGCCGGCATGACCTACCTTGAGCCGCTGTACCTTGAGCTTGCGCAGCAGCTCCGAGCGCAGGCGCTTTACGGCGTCAAACGAAGTCCAGCCTATAGGCTTGTCGATATAAAATATTGTCCCTGAAAAATAGTCCATTGGCGGTTTGTGTAGTCGGTGCGGTGTTTAGCTCTTTGCGGCCGGTTACCACACCAGGCACAATATCGATACTATGGCGCAGTATACGGCAAACCATACCAGTTTGCCCTTCTTTACCAGATTTATCATCCACTTACAGGCAATGCAGCCCACTATAAATGATGCCATAAAGCCGGTGGCGAGCGCCGGGAGGCCGACTGAGACGGCCGCACCCTGACCGGTAATCAGATCTTTGGCCGAGAGGAGCGCCTCGCCCAGTATCGGTATCACAACCATGAAGAACGAAAACTGTGCGAGCGAGTCGCGGCGGTCGCCCAACATGAGGCCGGTTGCTATGGTAGAGCCGCTGCGGCTAAGGCCCGGGAGTACGGCTACGGCCTGTGCGCAACCTATTATGAATGCGTCGAGCCAGCCGATGCTGTGCTCGCGTATACGGTGGTCGGCGGTATAATTCGACGGACGGCGGCGGTAGAAGTATGAGAATGCCAGCAGAAAGGCGGTAGCCATAAGGCAGATACCTACTACGGTGAGACCGCTGCCAAATATCTCTTCCACGTCGTCTTTAAAGAACAGCCCCACTACGGCTACAGGCAGAGCCGAAAGCAACAGCTTGAGCACATAGCGCGTGTTGGCGTCGCGGCGAAAGGTGAAGAAGGAGCGGCACAGCGGCACGAACTCGCGCCATAGTACCACAATGGTGGATAGCACGGTGGCTACATGAAGAGCTATGTCGAATTCGAGCGCCTCGGCTCCCTGCAGGTCTACGCCGAGTATGTCGCGGCATATAGCCAAATGTCCCGATGAACTTATCGGAAGATATTCGGCCAGTCCCTGTACAATGCCCAGAATGAGGGCGTCGATTATATCCATAGGCTAATGGTGTGTGGTGAGGTGACTGGTTGACTTATGCTTTTTCCTGCGGTTGTTCGGAGTCGGGTTCGGCGCTGTCGGCTTTTTTGCGCGAGGGCCACATGATGCCCGCGCCCATCACTACGAACCCGAGGAAAGCTAATGCCGGGCCAATCACAAGCCGGCGGGTTGAAAATATTTCGGGATTGAAAGAGCCGTCGTCGGTGTTTCCACCTGCGATGAGGGCGAATCCTACTATTATCATTGCCACGGCGGCGCCCATTATTATGAAGTTGATTTTTTTTAGCGGCAGTAATGCGGAAGGCTTACTTTTGGTCATAGCTTGTATGTGTAGTTGATTGATTGCTGAATTGGGTAATGGTGTGTTAAATCTCAAACATCTGGTCGTACGAGCGGCGCAGGTATCGGGTGGCGGCAAGCCATGCGGCGCCGGCGCAGAGCAGTGTGCCTACCAGCAGAAGCGCTCCGAAGAGTATTGCACAGGCGCTCCAGGGCAGCATTTCGGCCACGGGGGCGTAGGTGTCGGCAATCCACAGTCTGAACCCTGCAAGCAGGGCTGATGCCACGATGCCCGCTATGGCACCTTCGGCTATGCCGCGCAGCACATAGGGGCGCCTGATGAAGCCGCGGGTGGCACCTACATAGAGCAGTGTGTTGAGTACGGTGCGCTTGGCGTAAATCTCCATGCGCACTGTATTGTTTATTAGCACTATAGATATCAGGAGCATGGCCCCTGCCACGGCGAGCAGTATAAGCAGCACAGAGTTGAGGGTGGTGTTGACATTGCGCGCCATCTCTGTATGTACCTTCACATCGTATACGGCCGGCATGGCAGCAAACCGCTCGGCAATCGCTTCGAGAGAGTCGGGATGCGAGTATTCGGGGGTGAGGGTGAGTTCGTATTCGGGCTGGAAGGGGTTGATTTCAAGTATCTCGTCGTCGCCGAGCTGTTCTGCCCAACGTTTGTTGACCTCCTCGGCCGGAACAAATACGGTTGAGGCTACGGCAGGCGAACTCTTGAGCATTGTGGCCAGTGAGTCGGCGGCGCCGTCGGTGGCTACTTCGTCGACTATCACCACTACACCTACTCCGCTCCGGAGCTGACGACCTACCTGATGCATGGCCACGGCCGTGAGGGCTACCAGGCCTAAAATCACCAGTACGAGCGATACACTCACTATTGAAATGAGTTGAGAGCCACGTGAATGGGAGCGACGCTTGGGGGTTGACTTCATTGTGTGATGAGCACTTTTATGCGTAATTTCGCACAAAACTAATAAAACTCACGGTTGTCGAAAAACCGTGGTGGGGTTTTTAACATCCTTTATCACACGCCCGTCTCCTGACCGAGTGCGAAATAGGCGTCGAGCACCTGACGGGCGGCGGTGAATGAGCTGAGACGGTTGGCGAGCACTCGCTCCTCCTTCTCCTGCAGCATGGGGGCTATGACAGGATTGTTGTAGAAGTGGCTGCGCAGGCGGCTGTCGATGGTCTCGTACATCCAGTAACGGGCCTGGCGCGAGCGGCGCACATCGAAATAGCCGTTGGCTTTTACGTGCTCGAAATAGCGGTCAATCATTTCCCATACCTCGGGAATACCCAGCTCGTAGTATCCCGAATATGTGAGCACTTCGGGCTGCCAGCCGCTTTCGGTGGGCGGGAAGAGCCGCAATGCGCTTCGGAACTGGGCCTGGGCCAGCTGAGCACGCTGTATGTTGTCGCCGTCGGCCTTGTTTATCACTATACCGTCGGCCATTTCCATGATGCCGCGTTTTATGCCCTGCAGCTCGTCGCCGGTACCGGCAAGCTGGAGCAGCAGAAAGAAGTCGACCATAGAGTGTACGGCTGTTTCGCTCTGGCCCACACCTACCGTCTCTACAAATATATTATTGTAGCCGGCGGCTTCGCAAAGCACTATTGTCTCGCGGGTCTTGCGCGCCACGCCTCCGAGCGAGCCTGCCGAGGGGCTGGGGCGAATAAAGGCATTGGGGTGTACAGAGAGTCGCTCCATACGCGTTTTGTCGCCGAGTATGCTTCCCTTTGTGCGCTCGCTCGAGGGGTCGATGGCGAGCACTGCAAGTTTGCCTCCATCCTTCAGCACGTGAAGGCCAAACACATCGATAGATGTCGATTTGCCGGCACCGGGCACACCCGTTATGCCTATACGGCGGGAGTTGCCGCTGTGGGGCAGACATTTTTCTATTACCTCCTGCGCCATGGCCTGGTGGTCGGGCGATAGGCTTTCGACCAGAGTTACCGCCCTCGAAAGCATGGTGACATCGCCGCGCAGTATGCCCTCCACCATTTCCGATACGGTGGGCATGGGCTGACGGCGGTGCCTGCGCAGGTAGGGATTGACCGACGGAGGCTGTGCTACGCCTGAGTTTACAGTCAGGCCGTTGTATTGGGCTTCGTTTTCAGGGTGTTCGTGGTGACAGTGGTGTTGCTGTGACATATTCAACGTGATATGGTGCCAACCACACGTATGGTGAGATTGTGATTGCTGGGGCTGTTGGTTATGAGTATGATACGCTCGTTGAGCAGGTTGTCGTCAGTAAGCAGCGAGGGGTCGAGGGTCACGGTGATATCCTTCGATTTTCCGGGTGCAATGCGTTTGGGTATCGACGAAATGCTTATGGCTTTGCAGGGCGAATATATTCGTCGGATTATCATTGACTTCTTGCCTACGTTGCTCACGGTGAGAGTAAGGGAGCGGGGTGCGCTTTCGCGATTGATTATGGAGAAATCGAGAGTGCCGGGATTGACTCGCGCCGCAGGGGCTTCGGCTCTTTGCTCGGGAGTGAGCTGCGAGAAATCCTCGTTGAGTATCATTGTGGTAGGTATGGCGATTTGGTGCTCTACGGGTGCACCGCCGTCGGGCACAAGCACTATCGAGTCTGTAACGAGTCCCCATTGCGGCACACGGTCGGTGTATGCTGTGAGCGATACTATGCCCTGCTCGCCGGGAGCTATGGCCTCGGGCTGGAATATGGCGTTGAATACCTCAGACTTCTGGCTTATGTAGGGGCGGATGGTGTCCAACCCCGCATTATATATGTTGATTGCCGAGGCAAGTACATGGCCGCGGAATGTCTGACCGAAGGGGCACACGTCGGTGTTGAGGCGTGCCTGCCCTACCTCAACGGGGTAGCGGGAGTTGAGTGTGGCGCGTGTACCTATCACGGTGCCCTTGACATGAAGTACTGTGGGCGTGGATGAGGCGTTGGTGGTGACGCGTACCTGTTTGTCGAAACGTCCGGGGCGTCCCGAGGGGTCGTAGCTCACCGAGATGCGGAGGGTGTCGCCGGGGGCCACCGGCTTGCGCGAGTAAGTGGGCCGGGTGCAGCCGCAATTGGCGCGCGCATCAATCACTACAAGGCTGTCGGTGCCGTTGTTGACGCCTAAGAATGTACATGTCACCGCGCCCATCTCTTCATGAAAGGCGCCGAAACTGTGGGTGGGATTCAACCAATGTATGCTTGCCTCGGCCCGGGCCGACATGCATACCAGTGATGCTGCAATGAGTGAAAGTATTGTGCGGAGTTTCATCTGATCAGGGTATTATTGAACCTGTAAAGGTGAGTGTTTTGCGCTTGCCGGGTGCGTTGGTTGTAACCTTGACTTTGCGGTTGAGCTCGCCGCGACGGCCCGAGGGGTCGAAGTGTATGGTGATTTTTCCGGTCTTGCCGGGAGCTATGGGCTCCTTGGTGAATGACGGTTTGGTGCAGCCGCATCCTCCGTTGGATACCGATATTATCATAAGCGGGGCTGTTCCGGTATTGGTAAAGGTGTAGGTGGCCGAAACCGTGCCTCCCGATGCGTGGATGGTGCCCAGATCGTATGAGGTGTTGGCGAAGGTGATTTCCGGCTTGTTGTCGGCGCCCCATGCGGCAAGAACCGCAAAGGAGGTGATTATTGAAAGTAATACGCGATGTATCATGATGCTGTAACGGTTAAGGGGGTTCAGAGAGTATATGCTGAAAGAAGGTATACGTAGTTTAGACAACGAAAGCGCCGGAAAGTTTACTCCTCTTCGGCGGCGACCGGTGCAGGGGATATGCGTATCAGTTCGAGACGGGTGGCCGTACGCTGCATAATCTTGAATACGTGTGTGCCTATCACTATCTCCTCCTCTTTAGCCGGTATGGCTCCGGTATTGAAGAGTATGTATCCGGCAAGGGTCTGATAAGCATCGTCTTCGGGAATGTCGATGTGGTATATGGTGCGGAGGGTTTCCACCTCGATGCGGCCTGAGCATTCGTAAACGTCGTTGTCGATTCGGCGCACCATTTCGCCTGTGGTATCGTGTTCGTCGCGTATGTCGCCGAATATCTCCTCCACGAGGTCTTCAAGCGTCACTAATCCGGCGGTACCGCCGAATTCATCAACGATTATAGCCATGGAGCGTTTTTCGGAGAGCAGACGCCGCATGAGTTTGTTGGCCAAAAGGGTCTCGGGGACGAATATCACCGGCTTGACGTGGTGTGTCCAGTCTGATTGCGGGTCGAAAAGTTCGCTCACGTGTATATAGCCGAGCACATTGTCTATATCGTCGTCGTAAACCACTATCTTGCTTCGGCCCGAGCGTGTGAAGAGGGCCACGAGGTCGTCGCGAGAGGTATCGGCTATATTTACCGCCACAATCTCGTTGCGCGGCAGCATGCAGTCGCGCAGATGGGTGGTGG
This sequence comes from Muribaculaceae bacterium, assembly GCA_017620715.1. Lineage (GTDB taxonomy): Bacteria > Bacteroidota > Bacteroidia > Bacteroidales > Muribaculaceae > Paramuribaculum. Next base: position 16,241 of record JAGAUN010000041.1, read on the forward strand.
AGAAGTCGAGGGCGTTGTGAAACATCTTCACCTCAGTCTCAACCGGTGCACGTTCGGGGTTCACCTCGTCGATGCTCTGCTCGAGGTATTGCGAGAGGTCGCCTACCGAAAGCATCCCCGATGATTTGCCTGTGGCATGTATGCCGAACAGTCGCATAAGCGTGCGCGAGAGCCACGACGAGAAAAGCGATATGGGCAGAAGCAGCAGGTAGAATGCGGCTATGGGCAATGCAAAAATCTTGAGCGAGGTGAAGGGATTGATGCGAAACATCGTCTTGGGCAGAAATTCGCCCGTGATGAGTATTACGCAGGTCGATATCAGTGTCGAAATCAGAAGTATGAGCGCCTGATTGAGACCGGCCGGCTCGAGCCAGCAATCCTCGATAAGGTAGGCGGCCCCCATGCCGTAGATTACGAGCATTATGTTA
>JAGAUN010000042.1 GCA_017620715.1 Muribaculaceae bacterium
CCATCCGCGAGTTCCAGCCCATGTACCGCATACCCTTCGTAATGCTCGTATCAGGCTACCACTACGATGAGATAGCCCAGGAGATGAACCTCCCCGTAGGTACAGTAAAAAGCCGTATATTCTACGTGCGCCGCCTCCTCCAGGAGCGTTTCGCCGACAATCGTCGCTAATACCCTCCCCTCTTACCCGCAGCCGCGCCACACTCACGAGCGCACCGGCAGACTCTTCCTGACCCACATACCGGGTTTCACCGACAGGCTGAAAGCCACAAACCGCCCCTCATCGCCGGCATTATACTTCACATGATAACGCTCAGGGGCCAGAAAATCGATAGTAAAAATAGCAGTATCAGGCTCATCGCCCTCAGCCTCTCCCCCCTTCACCACACGCTCATCAATAGTAAGGTCGAAACCGATACGCGTGATAGCGAGCGACGCGGCACCCCCTCGGCCTACTCCCTCTAAACCTGTGCGCCGTATGGCCACATCACCCGACTCGAGACACTCAATATAGATATGAGGCTCCCCGTCGGCATCACCCTCAGCCTTAAGCAGAATACCCTCGGCAAAATACTGCACCGCCTCGCCGCGGCCCGACGGGCGAATAGCCAGCGACACCACAGCGGCAGCCACAACTACCAGAAACACATAAAATTCTACCGACCCTATGCTGAAAAAGAGCGGCGTCATCACTCGGCGTTATCTACCTGAGGCAGCTCCTCGTCAGGCATAATATAAGGCGAATTTTCGGGCTTGAAACTGCCGCGCTGCAGATAGCGGTAAATCTTCAGGCACGACCACGCGTCAATGGCGGCGTAGTGCTGCTGCGCCTCGCTCAGCTGCTGCGCCTCCCAGTTCGACAGCCGCTGCCCTTTCGAAATACGGCGCCCGAAAAGCACCCCGTATATCTTTTGCAGACTGGCGTCGACAATGCCGAATTGCCCCACATAATCCTGAAGCTCAAGCACATTCTGCGGTTCAATCTCGGCAATACGTCGCAGGCCGTTGAAATCGTCGCGCAGCGACAGGCCCACCTTCATCACATCGGGGCTCTCGAGCAACGCGCACAACTCGCTCATAAGGCCCGTCTTGTTGATGCGAAACAGATACGATTCCTTCATAGTCGACACCTGTATCAGCGACACCTTATGATTGTCGCCCTTGCGGAAATTAGGGCGTGTCTCCGTATCAATTCCCACCTCCTTGCACCTCATCAGACGCCCCAACGCCTTACGCGCCTGAGCAGCCGTTTCTATCACCTCAATAGTGGTAGGACACTCTACCTGAGGCAATTGCGAAAGCACTTCTTTGGGTATGGATATCTTGGTAGCAGACATTTAAATCGTAGGAATATCTATAACAGGTGTTTGGGGAAATTCTCGGCCCACATAGCGGCCTATAAACGCGCGCGTATCGGCGGCAATCACCTTGTCGCGCCCGTCATAATAAGTATTATACAACACAGTATGCAGCCTCAGGCCGCGACTCTTCAGAGCTTCGAGCGAAAGCACCGTATGATTTATAGAGCCCAGACGAGAGTTAGTCACCAACGCCACCGGAAGATTACGCGTAGCCGCATAGTCTACAGCCATAAACGTATCGGTGATGGGCACCATCAGGCCGCCCGCACCCTCTATGAGAATGGTATCGTAGCGTTTCGACAGCTCCTCAACCGCGCGGTCTATCACCTCCAGCTCGATACTGCGGCCGTCGATAGCCGCCGCAAGCTGTGCCGAAGCCGGATAAGTGAAAACCACCGGAGCCGTAAGGTGGCTCAGATCATCGGCAAGCATGCCGCAACCCATTATCCGACGGTGCACATCGATATCCTCCGACCACTCCCGGCAGCCGGTCTGTATAAACTTCATCGTTATCACATTGCGGCCCTGAGCCTTAAGCATATTGGCCCAGTGACCGGTGGCATAACTCTTGCCGGCGTCGGTATCGATACCCGAAACAAAAATCACTTCTGACATAATGCTGTATACATCAATGTTTTTCGGCCGGTTCGGGAGCAAACCTGTTGGGAAACTCCAGCTTCACCTTCGGGCGCATCAGAGCACGCACTATCAGCCACACGCCGGCCAGCACAAACGGTATGCTCAGGCACTGCCCCATATTCAGAACCATGCCCTGCTCAAAAGCCGCCTGATCGTTCTTGATAAACTCAATAAGGAATCGCGACATGAACGTACCCACAAGAAACACGCCGAATATCAGGCCCGGACGGCACTCGGCATTTCGCTTCCAGTACATCCACATGAGCACTCCAAACAGAGCGAAGTAGCACAGCGCCTCATAAATCTGAGTCGGGTGACACGCCACACCGTAATACAGCTCGGCCCATTCGCGGCTGCGCACAAACATCATGCCCCAGGGCAGATCGGTAGCGCCGCCGAATATTTCCGAGTTAAACAGATTGCCCATACGTATCAGACCGCCCACCAAGGCTATAGGCACCACCAGGCGGTCAAACGTCCAGAGCGGACTCCGTTTGGCCGTGAAGAGCGAAAAGAGCAGCACCGCCACTATCACGCCTATGGCGCCTCCGTGGCTTGCAAGACCGCCCTCCCATATCTTCACTATATCGGCCGGATGCACGCTGTAATAGTCCCAGGCATAGAAAAATACGTGCCCCAGGCGGGCGCCTATCACCGTGCCGGCCATCACCCACAGCAGCAGCACGCCGAGCCATCGCTCGGGCGCACCCTCGTGGCGAAACATGCGCGACACTATCTCGTAGCCCACCAGGAAACCAACGGCAAACATCAGCCCGTACCAGCGTACCGATATAGGCCAGCTCAGCAGCTCCGGATCGACATTCCAAACTATATAGGCAGGCATCGCAATCAGTATGCAAACATCGGATACTCGTTCATCGTAGCGTTGACCTTGGCTCTAACGGCCGCTATCACACGCTCATTGTCGGTATTGGCGAGCACAGTGTCAATCATCTCCACAATCTCGCCCATCAGCTCCTCTTTCGCGCCGCGCGTAGTGATGGCGGGAGTGCCTAAGCGTATGCCCGAAGTCTGGAAAGGCGAGCGCGAGTCAAAGGGCACCATATTCTTGTTGGCAGTGATATCGGCAGATACCAGAGCCTTCTCGGCAACCTTGCCGGTCAGCTCGGGGAACTTGGTACGCAGGTCAATGAGTATGCAGTGATTGTCTGTACCGCCCGACACAATCTTGTATCCCTTGTCGGCCAGCGCCTTGGCCATAGCGGCGGCATTGCGCTTCACCTGCAGCTGATATTCGCGGAACGACGGCTCGAGAGCCTCGCCGAAAGCCACAGCCTTACCGGCTATCACATGCTCGAGCGGCCCACCCTGCACGCCGGGGAACACTGCCGAGTCAATGAGCTGCGACATCATCTTCACCTGGCCTTTGGGTGTGGTCTTGCCCCACGGATTCTCAAAGTCCTTACCCATCAATATAATACCGCCGCGCGGGCCGCGGAGTGTCTTGTGAGTGGTCGAGGTCACGATATGAGCATATTTCAGCGGATTGTCGAGCAGCCCGGCCGCAATCAAACCGGCCGGATGAGCCATATCCACCATAAAAATGGCACCTATCTCATCGGCCAGACGGCGCATGCGGGCATAGTCCCACTCGCGGCTGTAAGCGCTCGCGCCGCCTATTATCAGCTTCGGACGTTCGCGGCGTGCCACCTCTTCCATCTGCTCGTAGTCTACCAGACCGGTTTCCTCCGACACATTGTATTCGAGCGCGGTAAACATCAGTCCCGAGAAATTCACCGGGCTGCCGTGCGACAGATGACCGCCGTGCGACAGATTCAGGCCCATAAACTTATCGCCGGCCTTCAGACAGGTCATAAACACCGCCATATTGGCCTGCGCGCCCGAGTGAGGCTGCACATTGGCATATTCGGCGCCGTAGAGCTGCTTGATACGGTCTATGGCTATCTGCTCAACCATATCAACTACCTCGCAGCCACCGTAGTAGCGATGTCCGGGATAACCCTCGGCATACTTGTTGGTAAGGCATGAGCCCATAGCGCGCATCACCTGGTCGCTTACAAAATTTTCAGAAGCAATAAGCTCTATTCCGCGTTTCTGGCGCAAGTGCTCGTCGTTGATAAGGGTAAAAATCTGATTGTCGGGGGTCATAATCTGTTGCTGGGTATTGTTATATTCGTTAAAAAACTGTAATTATCTATTCTATAATGGCTTCCGAGCTCTCCACGGTGTGCCCGCAGTAGCGGCACCGCAGCGTCACATCGTCGTCCTGGCGCGAGGTCACGTCGAAATGTGTCTTCATCGGCTCGTTGTTGGTTATGCACTTCGGATTGGGGCAGCGCACTATGCCCACTATCGTGTCGGCCAGACGCACGGGACGCTTCTCGGCCACCTCGTAGTTGCGTATAATGTTGATTTTTGCGTGCGGAGCTATTATGGCTATGCGGTTTATCACCTGCTCGTCAAACTCCACATCGGCCACCTTTATTATACCCTTGGTGCCCAGACGGCTCGATTCCAGATTGTTGCCTATGGTCACGGCACGGTCCATCTTCTCAATGCCGAGTATCTTCACGGCCTTGAAGAGATTGTGGCTCGGTATGTGGTCAATCACTGTACCGCTGCGCAACGCGGCTACTGCCAGTTCCTTATATTCTTTTGTCATGATTCAATCGAGGTTGTAAGGGTGGGAGTATCTATGCCGAGAGCCCGGCATATTATGGCCTGACGGGCAAACAGACCGCCACGGGCCTGCTCGAAATAATAAGCCTTTTCGCTTTCGTCAACATCCTGGTCTATCTCGTTGACACGCGGCAGCGGATGCAGCACGCGCAGATTGGGTTTCGACCCCTCGAGCATGCTGCGGCGCAGAGTGTAGAGATTTTTCACGCGCTCATATTCGAGCAGATCCGAAAAACGCTCGCGCTGCACACGCGTCATGTATAGTATGTCGGCGGCGCCAATCACATCGGCGCTGAAATCGTGATGCTCGTAATACTTTATGCCGCAGCTGTCGCACAGCTCCTTGTACTGCGAGGGCATGCGCAGCTCGTCGCACGCCACAAAATGAAACGTAGGCCTGAAATACTTCATGGCCATCAGCAGCGAGTGCACCGTGCGGCCATATTTCAGGTCGCCCACCATGGTGATGTTCAGATCGTAGAGCGTGCCCTGCGTCTTGTATATCGAGTAGAGGTCGAGCAGCGTCTGCGACGGGTGCTGGTTGGCGCCGTCGCCCGCGTTGATTATCGGCACATCGGTCACCTCGGTAGCATAACGCGCCGCCCCCTCAAGGTAGTGACGCATTATTATCAGGTCTACATAATTGCTCACCATCTTAATGGTGTCTTTGAGTGTCTCCCCCTTCGAAGAGCTCGAAGTGGCCGCGTCAGAGAACCCTATCACACGCCCTCCGAGACGGTTCACGGCCGTCTCGAAACTGAGCCTTGTGCGGGTCGACGGTTCAAAAAACAAAGTGGCTACCACTTTGCCGTCGAGGAGTTTGTGAGTGGGATTGGCTTCGAAATACTGGGCTCGGCGGAGCAGGTCGATAATCTCCTCTCGCGAGATATCGTCAATTGATACAAGGCTGCGCTTATTCATGTCGCTGCGGTATTGAGTGAACGTGCGTTTCCGCAACGGCAAAATTAGCTATTTTTTTTCTTAGAAGCAACAGCCCCCGGCAAGGTTTGCCGCAATGGCCGCCAGACACCCCCTATCTCGTCATCGACAGGAAGGCCCGCGGCACCTCGGTACTGAAGTTAAGCTCCTGGCGGGTAATGGGATGCACAAAGCGCAAGGTCTGCGCGTGAAGCGCCAGCCGGTGTATCGGGCTCACTGACGCGCCATACTTGCGGTCGCCCGAAATAGGGTGTCCTATGCTCGACAGATGCACGCGTATCTGGTTCTTGCGGCCGGTGTCGAGCTCTACCTCGAGCAGCGTGTAGCCGCGCCCTGCCTTGAGAGTATTGTAGCGCGTCACGGCAAGTTTACCCTCCTGCGGATTGTCGGTCACATACACCTCGTAGCGCGAATTTTCGGCAAGATAGGTGCGTATGGTATCCGACGCAGGCTCTACAACGCCCTCCACCACAGCCACATACTTGCGGTTGAGCACCATATTGTTCCAGTTGTGCTGCAACTTTTCCTTCGCCTCGATGCTCTTTGCAAACACCATCAGACCCGAAGTGTCGCGGTCGAGGCGGTGCACTATAAATATCTTGTTGGCCGGATTGTGCCACTTTACATAATCCTTGAGTATGGAGTAGGCCGTGCCGTCCGACTTCTTGTCGGTGCCCATCGACAGCAGGCCGTAACCCTTCTCCACCACTATAAGATGCTCATCCTCATACACTATGCGCAGGCGCCGGTGGTGGAATACCTTAAACTCCCGCACAAAATTCACCATCACCTTGTCGGCCGCATTGAGCTGATGGTCGAAAGCGCGCACGGGCGTGCCGTTCACAGCTATCTGGTTGTGGGCCAGCAGCTGCTTCAGGCGCGTACGCTTCACTTCGGGCAGCGCGGCACCCACAAATTCGAGCAGGGGGGCGCCCTCGCCGGTCACCTCTATCGTTTTTATCACATCGGGCTTGAATGCCTGACTGCGGCGCGGTTTATTGTCGGTTACACTTGCCATGTCCGCTATTTCTTTTTGGCCCGCGATGTGCGACGGGCAGGTTTAGCAGGTTTCGAATCCTGCTCCTTTATTATCTCCATACACTGCTCGAGGGTGAGCTCCGAAGCGCTGTCGGCCTGCGCCTTAGCCAGCTTGTAGTTGCTCTTTCGGTACGAGATGTAGGGGCCGTAGCGGCCGTTGAGCACCGTCAGATCGGGCTCCTCGGCAAAGGTCTTTATTATCTTGGCGGCATCTTCGCGGCGCTTCGCTTCTATCAGCTCTATCGCCTCGTCGAGGGTTATACCGGTGGGCGACAATGTTTTGGGTATCGACACAAACTTCCCTTTGTGGCGCAGATAGGGGCCGAAACGCCCTATGGCGGCCACTATATCCTCATCCTCAAACTTACCCACGGTGCGCGGCAGCTCAAAGAGCTTGAGCGCCTGCTCCAGAGTGATGTCAAACACCGACTGACCCGCCTGCAGCGATGCAAACAGCGGCTTCTCATCGGCGCCGCTGTCGCCTATCTGCACCACAGGGCCGAAGCGGCCTATCTTCACCGATACAGGCTTGCCCGACGCGGGGTCGGTGCCTAAAAGCCGTTCGCCCATCTTATGCTCCAGATGCATCTCGGCGGCGCGCTGCACCTCGGGGTGAAATACGTTGTAAAATCCCTCTATCTCCTGCTGCCATGCAGCTTTGCCCTCGGCCACAAGGTCGAGATTCTTCTCCATGTCGGCAGTGAAATTGTAGTCGAGCACGTTGGGAAATTGTTCGGTGAGGAAGTCATTGACCACCACACCTATATCGGTAGGCACGAGTTTCCCCTTGTCGGCGCCCACGGTCACCTGATGGGTTTGCGAAGTGATTTTGCCGTCGGCAACGGTGAGAGTCACCGCGGGCAACTCGCTGCCCGCTATCTCGCGTTTGTCAACATACTTGCGGTCTTGTATCGTCGAAATAGTAGTGGCATAGGTCGAGGGACGCCCTATGCCGAGCTCCTCCATTTTTTTCACAAGCGACGCCTCGGTGTAGCGGGGCGGATGCTGGGTGAAGCGTTCGGTGGCGGTTATCGTCGAGGCCGTCAGGCGGTCGCCTTCGCTCATGGCGGGCAGTATGCCCTCGCGGGGCTGAGTGGAGTCATCGGCCGCGGCCGACTCATCGTATACTCGCATAAAGCCGTCGAAGCGAACCACTTCGCCCACGGCGGTAAAATGTTCATTGCGCTCCGACGGGGCTATCTCCACCGTAGTTTTCTCAATATCGGCATTGGCCATCTGCGAGGCCACGGCACGCTTCCATATCAACGCATAAAGGCGCTTATCCTGGGCAGTGCCGTCGATAGTATGCTTGTTGATATATGTGGGGCGAATGGCCTCGTGGGCTTCCTGCGCTCCCTTCGACGATGTGCGGTAGTGGCGCTGGCACAGGTACTTTTCACCCATGCTGCCGCGTATCTCCGAGGCTATGGCGCTCATAGCCTGGTTCGACAGGTTCAGACTGTCGGTACGCATGTAGGTGATATGTCCGTTTTCATACAGACGCTGCGCCACCATCATGGTCTGGGCCACCGTGAAACCGAGCTTGCGGGCGGCCTCCTGCTGCAGCGTGGAGGTGGTAAACGGCGGCGCGGGCGATTTTTTCAGCGGGCGCACAGCCACATTGCTCACGGTGAAGGTGCTCTGCAGGCAATCGTTCAGAAATGCCTCGGCCTCCTTCTTCGAGGTGAGACGCTTCGACAGCTCGGCCTTGAACGGAACACCCTGCTCGGTAGCCATCTGTGCCCACACTCGGAAATAGGGCTCGGCCACAAACCGCTTTATCTCCTTCTCGCGCTCCACTATCAGACGCACGGCCACCGACTGTACGCGGCCGGCCGAGAGCGCGGGCTTGATTTTGCGCCAGAGCACCGGCGAGAGCTCGAATCCCACTATGCGGTCGAGCACACGGCGCGCCTGCTGCGCGTCTACCAGATTGGTGTCTATGCTGCGCGGATTCTCTATGGCATGATGTATGGCCTCGGGAGTGATTTCGTGAAACACTATGCGGCGGGTATTCTCAGGCTTAAGCCCCAGCACCTCATACAGGTGCCATGCTATGGCCTCCCCCTCGCGGTCCTCATCAGATGCGAGCCACACTATCTTGGCGTCGTGAGCGGCCTTACGGAGCTGTTGCACAAGCGGCTCCTTGTCGGCCGGTATCTCGTAGTCGGGAGCAAACGACTGGTCTATGTCTATGCCGAAACCCTTCTTCTTCAGGTCACGTATATGTCCGTAGCTCGACAATACCTTGTACTCCTTGCCGAGAAATTTCTCTATAGTCTTGGCCTTGGCAGGCGATTCCACTATTACTACGTTGTTGATCATCGGTCAGATCTCTTATTCTTTGTTTGTGTGTATTGTACAGGTTTTGCTTAAAGCGCCGCAAAATTAAGCAAACATTTTCAGTCGTTGCTCCCCCCCGATTAAATTTTAACACTCCGCGCCGCCACATAAATATATTATATATTTATATAGGCGGCGCAGAGCGTGCCATTTTTAACAGAGCATGCCCGATGCCACCTCGCCCGCCTTGGCTGCGCCGCAGCTCTTGCCCACAATAGCGAGGGCAAATGCAAAACTGTTGGCCGGCCCGTTGCCGGTTATTATGTTGCCCGACTGTTCCACGGGCGCCCCGGTCATCTCGGCCTCGGTAACCTGCACAGGCTCCATGCCGGGATAGCAAGTGGCCTTATGGCCGTTGAGAATGCCCAGCGGAGCAAGCACCACAGCCGGCGAAGCGCAGATAGCCGCAATATTGCCGCCGGCCGCATTGTGAGCCTTAAGCATGTCGCACAGACGGCCGCACGCCGCAAGATTTGTAGCGCCCGGCATACCGCCGGGACAAATCAGAAACTCCGCATCGGCCTCCGACACCTCAGCTATCAGCTTGTCGGCACGCACATCCACGCCGTGAGCCCCGCGCACCTGGTGATTGTCGGTAATCGACACACTGCACACCGGCATACCCGCGCGGCGCATTATATCAAGCGTAGCCAGAGCTTCTATCTCCTCAAAACCCTCGGCCAGAAACAAATAAGATGTTTTCATACTTCAATTTTTTATATTAACGTAATACTGTAAATGCAAATATAGCCATTTATGCAAACATTTCTAAAGCCAAAAAGTTATCTTTGCCTCATGAACCGCATTTCCCTCATCATAGCCTGCGCCATAGCCCTCTGCAGCTGCACCGCTCCCACCTACCGCACCGCATCGGGCGAGATCTGGACTACCACCTACTCCGTCACCTACCAATCCCCCACCGACCTGGCCGACTCCGTAGCCACCGTTCTGGAGCAGGTCGACATCTCTCTGTCGCCCTTCAATCCACAATCGCGCCTTGCCGCCATCAACGCAGGCACCTCCGCGGCCACCGACACCCTGCTGCGGCACATGATACGGCTCTCAGCACACGTCAACACCCTCTCATACGGACGGTTCGACCCTACCGTAGCACCACTCGTCAACCTCTGGGGCTTCGGCTACCGCAACGCCCGCGACATACCCACTGCTTCTGCCGTCGACTCCGCACGCCGGCTCGTAGGCATACAGCGCTGCCGCATTCAGGCCGACACCCTCGTCAAGGGGCATCCCGATATGGAATTCAATTTCAGCGCCATAGCCAAGGGCTACGCCTGCGATCTTGTAGCTCAGATGCTGCGCCGCAACGGCGTGAGCAATTACCTCGTGGAGATAGGCGGCGAAATAGCGGCCTCCGGCCTCAACTCACGCGGCGAACAGTGGCACGTGCAGATCGACGCCCCCGTGCCCGGCCCCGCGCATGAGCGCCTCACAGTCGTCACCCTCACCGACGGCGCCCTGGCCACATCAGGCAACTATCGCAACTTCCGTCAGGACACCACCGGCCTCTCAGTGTGGCATACCATCGACCCCCTAACCGGCTATCCGGCCCGAACCTCCGTACTCTCCGCCACCGTCCGCGCCCCCGAATGCGCCCTGGCCGACGCCCTCGCCACCGCCTGCATGGCCCTTCCCGCCGACAGCGCCATAGCCATGATTCAAGCCATCCCCTCAGCCGCCTGCCTCCTCGTAGTCGCCCAATCCGACACCATCACCCTCCTCACCACCCCCAACTTCGCACTGTAAACCGGCATCATCCACCAAACTATGGGGCGGGGGATACAGCGCCAACGGCGCCTTCCCCCGTAAACCACCCAAAGTCAGACCCGTCCGACAAGTCCGACTCGTCCGACGTTACCACTCTCGTAGCACCCCTCCTTTCCATATCACGAGCTCCAACCGCCAATGGGCGGTTGCTTTGTATATAACCCCACATAGCCGCGCTGTGGGCGCGGCTATGTGGGGCACCGAGCCACCAAACAAGAGCACAACGCCGGCGGCGTTGCTTTGCATGGGGCGGAGGTAACAGCGCCCACAGGGCGCCTACCTCCGTACCAATAAAGAAGCCCTCATTCCCTCGCCCGGAGGAAAGCCGCGGCCGTCAACGGCCCGCGGCTGTATCCTCCGCTCCATACCCGTCCTTATAAGCCTCGGAGAGGCGATGTAATTGTGCATCGTGCTTTTTCCATTGTAAATTGTGCCATATTCTCTTCGCCCCAAACACCCTGCAAGCAAACCGCTTGCCGCAAAACCACCATGAAACTCATACTTTTTTCTTCACACCCCGTGGTGTAAATATGACAAAACCCCGAAAAACACATATTACCTTTGCATCAACAAACCTATCAAACAACCCTTTATCAAAAATCTAAAATTATGCGTAAAATCACAAAAATCATCATCCACTGCTCCGCCACACCCGCCGGACGCAAAGTTACCGTAGCCGACATCGACCGCTGGCATCGCGCCCGCGGATTCAACGGCATTGGCTACCATTATCTCATCGACCTCGAAGGCAACGTTCACCCCGGCCGACCGCTCGACCTTGCCGGCGCTCACTGCAGCGGCCACAACGCCCACTCCATAGGAATATGCTATGTGGGTGGATGCAACGCCGCCATGCAGCCGGCCGACACCCGCACTCCGGCTCAGAAGCACGCGCTCCGCGCGCTCGTACATACGCTGCTGCAGCGGTTTCCCGGCGCCACCGTACACGGTCACCACGAATTTGCCGCCAAAGCGTGCCCCTCGTTCGACGTATCAGCCGAATTCGCTCACCAGAGCCTCAAACCGCCTTAGGCTTCCCGGGCCGAAACGCTCCATCTGTCTCAGCACCGATGCCATATCCTTGCGCTTCATATCGCCGCTCTTCGAATAAAACTTGTCGGCGTAGCAAATGAGCCTTTCAAGAAGCGTTTCTGGCAAATAATCGCGTGGAGCAAGCGGCAGCCCCGCCTGAAGAATCTCATCGGCGGTAAGCCCCGACCCCGTATGACGCTCAGCCACACGTGCAAAGCACTCGTCAACACCCTCGGCGCGCAACATATCGGCGCCGATCACGCCGTGGGTAATGTAGGGAGCGGCACCGTGGCAATGAATCGAGGGAGCGAAGGTAGCCGTGATACCGATATCGTGCAGCATGGCAGCCGCCTCCACCACCCCCGGCTCAAGTTCGAGTCCCTTGGCGCGCGCTATAGAGATAGCCTCATGCGCCACAGCCCGGCAATGCCGCATATAAATATCCCGCAGGGGTGTGCCTGCGGGATAGTATCGGTCGATTATCGATTGGTAATCCATTATTATATACGACGGAATGGATCATTCAACTATCGTGCACCAGTTGTGCACATCAGGCTGCTCGCCATACTGTATGGCACGCAGACTGTTGTACAGACGGGTGGTGATGGGGCCCGGCTTGCCGTCTTTGGCTATCACATACTTATGGCCGGTGTCGATATCGTCAATCTCACCTATGGGCGAAGCCACAGCCGCAGTGCCGCAAGCGGCGGCCTCCTGCACCTCTTCAAGTTCCTCCACGGGAATGTGGCGCTGCTCCACCTTTATGCCCATATCCTCGGCAAGCTGCATAAAGCTCTTGTTGGTGATTGAGGGCAATATCGACTCCGACTGGGGAGTGATATACACCCCGTCTTTGATAGCGAAGAAATTGGCCGGGCCGCACTCGTCGAGATACTTCTTCTCGCGCGGATCGAGGAAGAGCACAGCCGAATAGCCCTTGGAGTGGGCCAGCTCGCCCGCTGCCAGACCGGCGGCATAGTTGCCGCCCGTTTTCCAGCGGCCGGTACCCTTGGGGGCCACGCGGTCAAACTCGCGCAGTATACATATATTGGTCAAACCGAAGCCTGTCTTGAAATATGGGCCCACAGGCGTCACAAGCACCATAAACAGATACTCGCTTGCTTTGCGCACACCCACACTGGCCGACATGCCTATCTCCAGAGGGCGTATATAAAGGCTCGCGCCGGTGCCGTAGGGCGGAACGAAACGCTCGTTGAGCTTCACCACCTTAAGCACCATCTCCTCAAAGAGCTCCACTGGTATAGGCTCCATGCACAAGCCTGTAGCCGACTCGCGCATGCGCATGGCATTCTCGTGAAGACGGAATATACGTATCTTGCCGTCAACACCACGGAAAGCCTTGAGGCCCTCGAAGATCTCCTGACCGTAGTGAAGCGAAGTGGCTGCTATGTGCATGTTGATATTTTCGGAGTCCGACACTTCAATGTCGCCCCACTTACCGTTTTCGAAATAGCAACGTACGTTGTAATCAGTTCGCATATAGTCGAAAGGCAGTTTCGACCAGTCGATATTCAGATTTTCTTTCATTATATATACTTTTCAAAAAAGGTTGTACCAATTATTGGTTATTGACACACAAAAGTAATCAAAGTTTTCAAAAGCACACCCTCGGGAGCACCCAAATTCATACACCGATCACGAATTAATTCTATTTAACCATTAGTAATACCAACATAAAACCATGCAAAAAAAGTCTCAGAAACCCTATTCACGCCCACGCCACAGGCACCGTTGCAGCCCGGCGGCCCACTCACTATTGCAGTTGTGGGGCAATTGTGTTATCTTTGCGCCGTTAACACCAGTCATCGACTACACATTTGAGGCGTCCTCATCTATATATATTATCAATCTTCATCGCAGTGGTAAGCCTGGCCGTGATTTCACCGGCCCGACCCGCCGCCGCTCCGCGCGTGCAGGCGCCCCTCA
>JAGAUN010000043.1 GCA_017620715.1 Muribaculaceae bacterium
ACCTGCCACATAGGCAATGGCGGCTCAATCACCGCAGTACTCAACGGTCGCAGCGTAGACACCTCAATGGGCATGACTCCCACCGAAGGCCTCATGATGGGCACCCGCTGCGGGGATGTAGACCCGGGTGCACTCGCTTACCTGATGACCAAACACAACCTCGATGCAGCCGCACTCCAGAAAATAATCAACAAAGAGAGCGGCGTGGCAGGCGTATCAGGTCTCAGCAATGACATGCGCGAAATTGAAGCCGCCGTAAAAGAGGGCAATAACCCGCGTGCCACACTCGCTCTCGATATGTACGAGCTCCGCATCATCAAATATATCGGTGCATATGCCGCCGAGATGGGCGGTGTTGACGCAATAGTATTTACCGGCGGCGTGGGCGAGAACCAGACCGGCGTACGTGAAAACGTATGCGCTCCTCTCGCATTCATCGGAGTAGAGATAGATAAGGAACTCAATGCCCGCACCCGTGGCACCGAAACAGTAATATCCACTCCTGAGTCGAAGGTCAAAGTAATAGTAGTACCCACCGACGAGGAACTGATGATAGCTCGCGACACTAAAGAAATTGTAGAGAAATTATGAAAAAAATTCGTGCAGCCGTAGTAGGCTATGGCAATATCGGACGTTTTGCGATTGAAGCGCTCGAAGCCGCACCCGACTTCGAAATAGCAGGCGTAGTGCGCCGCAGCATCCCGGCCGACGCTGACAGTTTCCCATATCCCGTAGTTACCGACATTACCCGATTAGGCGAGGTCGACGTGGCCCTCCTCTGCACCCCCACACGTGAGGTACAGAAAAACGCAGAGAAGATTCTTGCCTTGGGCATCAATACTGTCGACAGCTTTGACATTCACACCTCGATAGTACAATTGCGCCGCGACCTCGACAAGGCAGCCAAAGCACACGGCGCGGTAGCGATTATCTCTGCCGGATGGGATCCAGGAAGCGACTCTGTAGTTCGTACTCTCATGCAGGCCGCCGCGCCCGAGGGTATCACCTACACCGACTTCGGCCCCGGCATGAGCATGGGCCACAGCGTGTGTGTACGTTCAAAAGAGGGTGTGCGCGACGCCCTATCCATGACCATCCCTCTTGGCACCGGTATACACCGTCGCATGGTTTACGTTGAGCTTGAGCCGGGTATCAGTCTCGACGATGTTACAGCCGCCGTTAAATCAGACCCCTATTTCAGTCTTGACGAAACACATGTGATACAGGTGGAATCGGTAGAAGCTCTCCGCGACATGGGTCATGGCGTGAAGATGACTCGCAAAGGCGTGAGCGGAAAAACTCACAACCAGCGTCTGGAGTTCGGCATGAGCATCAACAACCCTGCCCTTACGGCACAGATGCTTGTGGCTGTGGCCCGCGCATCGTTCAAACAGGCTCCCGGCGCATACACCATGATTGAAATTCCGGTGATTGACCTCCTCCCCGGCGACCGCGAAGACCTCGTGGCCAAACTTGTATAGTTCACGTCTTATCCACCGATGCTCCTGTCAATCACAGATATACTTTCTTCGGTAGCCGACTTCGTGTGCGGCTACCCTCTTTTCTTAGCTCTGATTGGCGGAGGACTCTTTTTGCTGACATATTCGCGCGGTGTGCCTTTGCGCAACATTGGCAGCGCCATAAGTCTGCTGAGGCACCGGTCGCCTGCCGGCAACGGCCAGATAAGCTCTGCCCAGGCCTTGGCCTCGGTAGTGGCGGCTACCGTCGGAATGGGTAACATAGCCGGCGTGGCCATAGCTTTGGTAATGGGCGGCCCCGGTGCAATATTCTGGATGTGGGTAAGCGCTATTGTAGGAATGTCGACCAAATACCACGAAGGCGTCTTAGCCATCAAATACCGTCATTTCGACAAGGAGGGACGTCCTTACGGCGGCCCGATGTGGATAATACGCAAAGCCCTCCCCGAAAAATTTGCTCCCATGGCCATGGCGTTTGCCGTGGCCGGCATGATAGGCACATTGTGTATAATAAACGCCAACCAGCTTACCGAAGCATCGCTATCGGCACTCTCCTCGTCAATGGGAATAGAGGCCGGCAGTATCTGGGCACGCGCAACGGTAGGCATCATCATTGCCGCTGTGGTGTGGATGGTAGTAGTGGGCGGCATACAGCGCATAGCACGTGTGGCAACCGTATTAGTACCGTTCATGGTTATGACCTACTTCCTGATGGTTGCTTATATAATAATCACCCACATTGAAGGAGTACCCGACGTTTTCGCTTCTATTTTCCGCGAGGCATTCAGTCTACGGGCCGGTTGGGGCGCCTTGATAGGAGTGGCTATTATAGGTGCGCGCAGAGCGGCTTTGGTCAATGATGCCGGCGTAGGCACGGCCTCGATAATGCACTCCACCTCAGCCACCCGTGAGCCTGTGCGCGAGGGGTTGGTAGCCATGCTCGGCCCGGCAATCGATTCCGGATTTGTATGCACACTCACGGCCCTCGCGTTGCTGCTTTGTGGCGACATATCGTCAGCTCAGCTCAAAGGACTCGACATTGCAATGAACGCTTTCTCCGTAGCGATTCCTGGCGGTAACTATCTGCTTTTGGCCATTGTGACCTGCTTTGCCCTGTCGTCGATGTTCAGTTACTCATTCTACGGTTCACGTTGCGCCATGTATGTGATGGGCACTGACCGCAGCCGCTGGTACACCCGCGTCTGGGTTGCCTCTCTGATACTCTTTGCCATAGTACCGATAGAAGCTGCCGTGGCACTCTGCGACCTTTTCTATGCGCTGATGGCGTTCCCCACAATGTTCACACTCATAAAGTTACGCGCAAGTGTCAAGGCCGAGACCGACCGGTATTTCGCACGACGCAACCGCGCGACTCTTTCAACAACCCAATAATTTATGATTACACAAGAACAGCGACTCAATATAGAGGAGCGTGCGGTAGAGCTGCTCAAAACGGTCTACGATCCCGAGATACCGGTTGATGTTTACAGCCTCGGACTCATATACCGCATAGAGGCTGACGACGATGGCGTGCTTCACATCGATATGACGCTTACGGCGCCCAATTGTCCGGCAGCCGATTTTATCGTATAGGATATACGTATAAAACTCGAATAGATTCCTGATGTGAAGTCAGTCGACATAAATATAGTATTCGAACCCGAATGGTCTCAGGAGATGATGTCGGAAGAAGCGAAACTCGAACTCGGCTTCCTTTAATCATATACATGTAATATACTCCCTAAGCATGCGCAGAAACACATACTTCATAGCCGACCTTCATCTAGGAGCAGGATACATAGCCGACCAGCGCGAGCATGAACGCCGCATTGCGGCTTGGCTCGATTCGATTGAGCCTGACGCCGCACGGCTGTATATACTCGGCGATGCACTCGACTATTGGTATGAATACCGTTATGTAGTGCCCCGCGGCTATGTACGCTTTTTCGGCGCCTTGGCCCGTCTGGCCGATGCCGGAGTGGAAATAACATGGCTCAAAGGCAATCACGATACCTGGATATTCGATTACCTGCCTCAGGAGATAGGAATAAAGGTAGTAGACGGAGTGCTTGATACCGAGATTGACTCCCGCCGATTTGTAATGGAACATGGCGACGGCTGTGGCGAACCCAGACGCTCGTACAGGGTGATACACCGCGTATTTCGCAACCGTTTGGCTCAGATACTGTACAGCGCCATACACCCGAGATGGACTGTGGGTTTTGCTCACAGATGGTCGGCCCATAGTCGCAAGAATGGCCATACACCTGCGGCCAGCAATTTTGATTCCGTCAACGACCCGCTCGTAAAATGGGCAAACAATTACGCCGCCTTCCATCCCGGCGTTGACTACTTTATTTTTGGCCATCGGCACATAGAGGTTGACACAGAACTGGCCTGCGGCGCACGCATGTGTATAATAGGTGACGGCTTCAAACTAATGACCTATGGCCTGTGGGATGGACATGAATTTTCCATACGCAAGATGGAGCAGCTCTGATAAAAACATTTTTTAACAAATAAGCCCACTTATAGCCGTACGGCATTTACAAGCTGTAAAACAACCAATTAAGCCATTAAATAGCAAAGAGAGAGTCGGGAAATGTAAAAAACACTGCTACACAACATATAAAAATGTTTGTCACCACCCCCGGGTAAGCATACCTTTGCATCAGAAAACCTAACTCAATCTTTTTTACCTTAGAATTTGTACCTATTGGAAACTCATAAAAAGGGACTATGCGAGTAGTCCCTTTTTATATACCACTAACCCCAATTCAGTATCATGCTTAAATACGACAAATCAGACGACGAACTGGTGGAGTGCCATGAATTTGCCACTGACGCCGAAGCACATATAGCCGAAGCATGGCTTAAACAGGAAGGAATAGACTGCTACCTGTTTAATGAAATATTCTCATCGCTTTATCCCGTAGGCGTGGCTCCTTTTGGAGGCATACGCCTGATGGTGCGCAAACGCGACCTCGAAAAAGCGAATGATATTATCAACCAACTTAATTTTTCAGGACAATAATGGGACTCGAACTCAACTCATATCAATTCTCAAAAAACCGCATAGTAAGGTATCTCGATAAATCACCTCTCGAATTTACCAAATCAGATATCATTGACTATATAATAAACAATGGCATTGAGTGCGTGACATTTCTATATGCGGCTGACGACGGTCGGCTCAAAAGTCTCGATTTTGCCTATCACGATCTCCAACATCTCGACACCATACTTACATACGGCGAACGAGTAGACGGCTCAAGCCTTTTCCGACACATCGATCCGGCCAATAGCGACCTGTACGTAATACCGCGCTACCGCACGGCTTTTGTCGACCCCTCCGACAGCACACGCCTTTACCTGCTGTGTACATTCTTCGATAAAAACGGACAGCGTATGCAACTCACGCCCGAATATACCCTTGAGAAGGCGTGCCACGAGTTTACCACGGTAACCGGTCTGGAGTTTCAGGCTATGGGCGAGCTGGAATACTATGTGATAGGCGACGACGATGCTACTTTTCCAGCTACCGACCAACGCGGCTACCACGAATCGGAGCCGTTTGCCAAGTTCAACGATTTCCGCCGTCTGTGTATGAATCACATAGCTCAGACGGGAGCAATGATAAAGTACGGGCACAGCGAAGTAGGCAATTTCACCCTCAATGGCAAGATATACGAACAAAACGAGATTGAATTTCTCCCTGTCGATGCCCTGCAGGCAGCCGAGCAACTGCTTTTGTCCAAATGGATTATACGCAAACTGGCGCGCCAACACAACCTCAACGTAACTTTCGCTCCAAAAATCAGCGAAGGCAAAGCCGGCTCTGGTCTTCACGTACACATGAGACTCGTTGACAAATCGGGCCGCAACATGATGCGCGACTCTGCCGGCAATCTCAGCCACGAATGTCTACTTGCCATAGCCGGACTGATGAAACTTGCCCCGGCCATCACAGCTGTAGGCAATACCGTGCCCACATCATATTGCCGACTCGTGCCGCACCAGGAAGCGCCTACCAGCATTTGCTGGAGCGAATGCAACCGCTCCGTACTGGTTCGCGTACCATTAGGATGGAATGCGGGCGTAGATATGTCGGCGCTGGTCAACCCCGTTGACACAAATGCCAAGCCGACCGTACTCGACAACCAACGCCAGACTATAGAGATTCGCTCGGGCGATGCATCGGCCGATGTGTATCTGCTTATGGCCGCTCTGGCTGTGGCATGCCGTACCGGTTGGGAGCTCAAAAATGCCGAGCAGATTGCCGCATCGACCCATGTAACGGGCGATATCCACGCTACGGGTGCAGATTTAAAACTTGACTCTCTGCCGGCATCGTGCGCGGAATCGGCCGACCGCATGCAAGAGCTATCATCATACTTCACGGCTCGCGGAGTGTTCAACGAAGCGCTCATACAAAGCATAATAGGCAAGTTGCAGGCATATCCCGAGGCCAATACTACTGATATGGCTACTCTGGTCGCCAAATATTTCCACTGCGGCTAAAAGGCAACCCTTAATAATCTAAATATATGGCGATGATTACAGCGCCGCACGGCGCTCATCCCCGTGTATAGCAATTTGAAAAGGCGCACGAGGCGCGGAGTCTGCCCAAAATAAAAAATCGACGTGTCGAGGGGCAGCTGCCTGCGTGCGACACATCGAATCGGTCTCTTTAAAGGTCTATGACCTCTGCTAATGTTTTGCTTGTCGGGTTGACTGCTTCTATCGTTCCGTCGGGAGCGATAAGAAATGTCTTTAACCCGCGGCTCAGACCATACTTCTTTATCATGACAGAAGTGGCTGAAGAGCCGGCATAAAATTGCGTTGCTTCATCTAAACCGTCTATGCGCACTATCTCACGAACAAGGCGCTGATTTTCATCGATATTAATCGACAAGAGATTTAGACGTTCTTCGTTGGCCGCAGCAAAGCGGTCGAGATTTATGGCCTCGATACGCGACTGCGCATCATTTGCACTCCAGAAATGCACTAAACAATAGTGCCCGCGGAGGCTTGCCAAATCTATCTGCCGTGAGTCTAAGCCATACAGTGTGACATCGGGAGCTTTCAAACCTATCGCGGCTTTCTGCTCTATGGTGTTGTTGGCCGAAATACTCACAAGAAGAACGATGAAGAGCGCAATGATACTCATTGTTTTCTTCATTATACTGTGATTTTGTTCTACAATGATTTTCGTGGCAGAACCAACGAAAACCTGCCGATTTTCGGCTGCGGATTTTCTCAACTCTTTGAGCCGCATCTAAGAAATAACACTGCAAATTTACACTTTTATTTCCACGCGCCAAAATTTAAACGAGTCATTACTTGGTGTTTAGCTATTCAACACCCCTCCATGTCGCTTGGGAAGCGGCGTGCGGCGATTGGTTAAATTTAGTTAATTATCAGTTTCCGGGGCTGTAATTAGCCTCTTTCAGGGCCGAATCGGAGAGATAAAAATCGGGAACGAGAAGCTCGGCGGCCGATACTTCTGAGTGTGAACGAGTATAGGAATTTACGATTTTCCAACCCAGAAATCGTCCGGCACGTGGGGGTGCGTCGCTACTTACTATTGATGTAGCATTGGCCGGGTCGATGAGCTTTGCCGCAGTCATGCGGTCGACATCGTAAAGCATGCCGCGGTCCACTACCCGTTGCCAAAGAGTCGACTCGTTTTGCATGAGCGATTGCATCTGCGCGGAATCATACCCCATCAGCACGGCAACATCAGCATCCTCAAAAAGGCGTCTTAATGTTTCTATCACCGCACCTTCATAGAGCAATCGCGACAGTACGGTAGCATTTTCGGAATATTGATAAGGGTAAGCCGATGTGACAATCGCTTCCGCCACATGGTATGGCAGAAGGTCGAGATTCTTTTGTCGGCGCGTATAGGGGTCAAATATTGCGTACCCCTCATAGTCGGGCCCCATGTAGTGGTTGAGACTGACGAGCATAAGGGAATCGGCAGTGACAATACTTTGACGGTAGGGCAAAATTATGCCGGATATACGCGCCGGCATTTCAGCTGTCGGCAAAACCTCCTTAAGACTCGCTTTAAGCTGCCCGAGGCGTTCCTCCACTGCACTTAAATCGGTGATACGTTTTTTGATGTCGGGCCCGAACACGTTTACTGCCTCGCTCGCGGAGGCCTGGGCCATTGCCGAATCGGCCGACGATACGCCGTAGAGCGTCTGTAGAAAGTCAATCTGGGGAGTGTATCGGCTGAGAACAGCAACCCGTTCACTGGCCGGCAGAGAGGTATATATCATCTCTATTGAGTCAAAACGCTCAATATAAATAGGCTCATGGGAAGCACCGCTGCCACACGATGCGGCTACCATAATCCACAATGTTGTAGCAATCAATTTAATCTTCATATATATGTAACGTGAGTAGTTGCCAAAAGTAACAAGAATTTACCGATAAATTCTTAACTTTGCACGATTACTATAGTATATATGCCCAATATTCGTAAAATAACCTGTACTGTAACACGATTGGTGATTTTGATTGTGTGCCTGCTGTGCGCACAGGGCAGCAATGCGGCAAAAAAAGCCGACAAGCCATACGTGATAGTAATTGACGCAGGTCATGGCGGCCATGACCCGGGCGCATTAGGGCAGATTACCACCGAAAAAGACATCAACCTGGCCATCGCCAAAAAACTCGGAGCGCTGCTCACTGCCACTTTCCCGGATGTGAAAGTTGTGTACACCCGTTCATCGGATGTATTTGTGAAGATACGCGAGCGAATGCAAAAGGCCAAGGATGTACATGCCGACCTCTTCATCTCGATTCACTGCAACAGCGCGGCAAAAGATAATCCCCAGCGGGCATCTCTCTCAGGCACATCGGTATATATCTTGGGTAATGAGAACACAGAGCAAAACCTCAGTGTGGTAATGGCCGAAAACGCCGCCATACTGCTCGAAGATGATTACAAGACCAAGTATCAGGGTTTTGACAATTCGCCCGAGCAGTATATCTACATGGAAATATCGCAGTCGAAAATGGTAGGCAAGAGCATCGAACTGGCCGAGCTTGTGCAATCGCAACTTGTGGGCCATGCCGGGCTGCACGACAACAGAGTGCGTCAGACCAAAGAGATATGGCTTGTGCTGCACTCCACAATGCCCCTTATATTCCTCGAGGTAGACTTTATATGCAATCCTGAACGCGAGCGGTATATGGCTTCGGAAACCGGTAGAACACGCATAGCCGAGGCTATTGTGAAAGGTATAGCCGAATATCGCAACACAAAAGTAAAGCTCCCCTCACAGCAGACCACAGCTACGCCTGCCGCCGAGCCGGCCCAACCCGCAACTCCGCAACCATCGACTGCAGCCCCCGAAACAGCAACAACATCCTCTACGACATACCATATACAGATATTGGTATCGTCATCGAAACTCAATTCCAATTCCGGGAAATTCAAAGGTCTGTCGCCTGTAAAATATTATAAGGACGGCGGTGCCTACAAATATTATTACGGCAACTATAAATCAAAATCGGAAGCCCAGAAAGCACTTCCAGAAGTGCGCCGACTATTTCCCGATGCTTTCGTGATATCGATGTGCGGAGGAAAACGCATTAAATAACATTTAATTTGTAAACATAGACATACCACATACACCATGACATTCAAGCACTCTAAAGAATTCATAATCGGACTTTGTGTGATAGCCGCTCTCTTAGTAGGATATTTCGGCATTGAGTATCTCAAGGGCAACAATATATTCAAACCTGCCAACTACTATTACGCCAGTTATACCAACGTGGCAGGCCTGGCTCAATCGGCCCCTGTCACTCTCAACGGTTTCAAAATAGGTATCGTGCGCGATATACAATATGACTACGACAACCCCGGCCACGTGAAAGTGGAGATGAGCCTCGACAAAGAGCTGCAACTTCCCGATGGAACCCAAGCCATGCTTGTAACCGATATGCTCGGCACATCCTCAATAAGCATACTGATGGGTACATCCCCGAAGATGGTTGAGGTGGGAGGCGAAATTATAGGAACCAACGCTCCCGGACTTATGGGTAGTGTGACCGAGGAGATACTTCCTTCGGTAGCATCGATGGTACCCAAAATCGACTCGCTCATCACTGCACTCAACACCATAGCGACCGACCCGACCATTAAAGCATCGCTTGAAAATATAAACGCTACTATGCTAAACCTCAAGAACGGTAGCGCCAATCTTGCGAGAGTAATGAATCGAGTACCCGGCATTGCCGACGATGCAGCAGTTACAGTCACCAACTTCCGCAGTATGTCGGAATCACTTTCCACAATAGCGGTTGATCTTACCGATGTATCGGGTAAACTAAAAGAGATGCCGCTCGATGCAACGGTGCAGAATCTATACACAACATCAGAGTCGCTCAATCAACTTATAGCAAAACTCAATCAACCCAACTCCAGCTTAGGATTACTGCTTAATGACGAGAACCTATACCGCAATCTCACAAACGCATCGGCAAGCCTCGACTCCCTACTGATTGATGTAAAGAAGAACCCCAAACGGTATATAAGCATCAAACTTCTTTAAGTAGAAAATACTCAAAAGAGATTTGCGCCCGAGCGGCGTTATAAAAACTTAGTACAAATAACCAGCATTCCTTTGTGCTCTCAGCAAACGCCCCCTCAGGGCGCAATTAATCACCAATTATGGCATACAGACTCTTAAAGTAATGGTTTATACGCCGCGCACATAAAATAGACACACATATCTACAATACAGCAAATTACATATTAAATCAGAAGCACAACTTTAAGCCAAGCAAACGCCCCAAATAACTATCTGTATTTCAACCCCGTGCAATAAATCTTGGTTTTGCAAATTTTTTGTTATTTGTTTTTCCACTTTTTTTATTGGAATTTTGTAATGCAATAAGCCCGCAACCCGAGGCTCTTATTTACACCGTTTAGTACCCTACCTGACATTAATGATTTCTGACCGTCACATACAATTGTGGGAATCTTGTCTTGAAATTTTTCGAGACAATCTGCCCTCAGAGCAATACGAGGCTTGGTTTAAACCCATAACCTCGGTTAGCTATTCGGACGGCAAACTTGTATTGATGGTACCCTCACAATTCTCTGTAGAGATATTGGAGGAACGCTACAAAAATCTGCTCGGCCATACACTGGCCAAGGTTTACGGTCCCTCGTTCAAGCTGTATTACTGCTTCAATCAGGTAAGCGACGAACCCTCGACTGCGGTAACTATGAGCAGCTCCAAATCGAGCGCTGCCATAGCACGCAACTCCGGCACCATTGCCAATCCGTTTACTCCGAACGTATCTAACATAGACATTGACCCTCAGCTTAACCCCGAATACACATTTGAAAATTATTGTGCCGGAGCAAGCAACCGCGTAGCACGTTCTATAGCTGAGGCCGTGGCCAACGACCCACATTGCAAGACATTCAATCCTCTGTTTATATTCGGTTCACCCGGTGTGGGTAAGACTCACCTGATACAGGCAATAGGCATCCGCATCAAGGAGCGTTTTCCCGACACTCGAGTGCTTTATATCACCTCGCGCCTGTTTGAAAGCCAGTTTACCCAAGCCGTTGCACAAGGTAAAATCAACGAATTTATAAACTTTTACCAGAGCATCGACACCCTAATAATAGACGACATTCAGGATATGATTGGCAAGAAGGGCACAATCAACGCATTCTTCCACATATTCAACCACCTCACGCTCAACCAGAAACAGCTTATTTTAGCGAGCGACTGTTGTCCGTCGAACATGGAAGGGATGGAGGAACGTATGATTTCGCGCTTCTCTATGGGCATGACCGCACAACTCGATAATCCCGATTACGACCTGCGCCGTCAGGTGCTTGTGCAGAAAGCGGAACAGGCCGGCCTGCAACTTCCGGAGGATGTTGTGGAGTACGTAGCCACCAATGTTACAACCGGCATACGCGCCCTCGAAGGTATTGTGGTATCAATTACCGCATACGCCGCCGTGCTCAATGGTGAAATAAATCTGGAACTGGCCAAGAGTGTGCTTGCCCGCTCGGTGAAACTGCACCAGCGTCAGATAAACTTCGAAATCATCACCCAGGAGGTAGCCAGCCACTTTAACATCGAGCCTGACATGATATTCTCAAAATCGCGTAAGCGCGAGATATCCGACGCCCGTCAGATGGTGATGTATATGGCCAAGAAGCACGCCCGACTCCCCTACACCGCCATCGGCACACGCCTGAGCCGCACACATGCCACTGTGCTGTATGCCTGCCGCAACATTGAGGAGCGTCTGCCACTCGAAAAGCAACTGCAGAGCGACGTAAAAGCCATCGAAGCTGCCCTGCTGAATTAGTCTGAGCCGGCACGGTTTACACCGAGGAAACATTCTTGCGGTATTGTAATCAGTTATTGCTAACTTTGCAGCAATGAGACTTTCAAATGTAGAAATACTGCGTATATTATCGATGATGTTTGTGGTGATGGTGCATCTTGTTGGCGCCTCACTTACTTTGCCCGATATCTCGGGAAATCTCAACATGCTCGACGGTCGCTCGCTGTGGAAACTGTCGGCCGAATCCGTAACAATAGTTGGTGTAAACTGTTTCACTCTCATTTCAGGATATTTCGGCATCAGGGCTACATTGCGCGGTTTCGTGAAATTTACTTTGATGTGCCTCTTTTATTCGGTTGGCATAGCCACTTGCGTAGGCTTGTTGTACCATTTCAAAGGCACAGGATTTCCGTGGCATGAATGGGCCGAATCATGGCTCGTGTACAGCCATACCGATCTTTGGTATGTACCCGCATATCTCGGCCTTTTCCTACTCAGCCCTATGCTCAATGCGGCAGCTACCGCACTTACAAACCGTCAGTATTACTATACGATGGCGTCGTTCGCACTCTTTACCGTATGGTGCGGATGGTGGTGGCAGGGAGCATTCAATCCTACCGGCTACACTATATTACAATTGGTACTGATGTACCTGATAGGCGGGGCTGTGCGCCGGTGGCACGATAGCCACGAAGCGATGCAAAAACGCCATTATGCAAGCCTCGGCATAACTTTATATACGTGCGGCACATTGGCCACATTGATACTGTCGCTTTACCTCGATCCAATCAAGGCGTTCGCTTACAACTCGCCGGCGGTGATAGTAGCATCCGTCGGTCTACTGCTTGTCTTCATCTCATTTGAATTCCGTTCAAGAGCCATAAACCTGATAGCCTCGACCGCCTTCGCCGTGTATCTCATTCACAAGAACCCATATATTTGGGGAGGTTTCATCAAGCCTTTTGCAATAAAGGTATGGGAGGCGACCGACTGCGGTGGTTATACCTTGTTTACTATCGGCTTCACACTCGCCGTTTACTTAGTATGCTCGCTCATCGATTTGCTCCGACAAGTCCTGTTCAGCAGAATCCCTTACTTGCGATAAAATCAGCATACACCTTTGAGAAATGCTCGTTGGTATCGCGAGGATACCTAACATCGGTATACACCTGAGCAAGAGTTTGCTTGTTGTTTTCCTCAACAAACCGCCG
The DNA here is from genome assembly GCA_017620715.1 of Muribaculaceae bacterium. Lineage (GTDB taxonomy): Bacteria > Bacteroidota > Bacteroidia > Bacteroidales > Muribaculaceae > Paramuribaculum. Next base: position 13,031 of record JAGAUN010000043.1, read on the forward strand.
GCTCTCTGCAAGATTCTCCTTTTCATAATAGGTGTCGCGAATACCGGCGTCGGTGCTCGGTTGGTATTTCTCGCGATGCACAATGCTCTCAATCGGCAGACGGTCGGACTCCGTCGGTTCCTCTGCGGGATATCCTACTGCGAGAGTGACTACGGGCACTACGCGGTCGGGAAGTTCGAGCGCCGCACTTATAGCGGGAGCATTGTAGGTAGTGGTGCCAAGATAGCAACATCCGAGGCCGGAAAGTTCGGCAAGTGTATTAAATTGCTGAGCGAAGATTACCGTATCAATCACGCCCCAGAGAAACGCCTGAAGATTGTTATAACCCGGACGGGCGTCGTTGACACGACACCAGTGCTCAAATCGGTTGAAATCGACACAAAAAGTGAGGAGCACATCGCAACCAGTTGCAGCCGGCTGATTGAAGTGAGCGGGCGCAACTCGCTGCTTACCCTCTTCACTGCGGGTGACAATCACCGAATACTGCTGCATATTGCCGGTATTGGGCGCCTTGGCTGCAACCTCAAGTAATGTATTTAGCAACTCATCGTCAACCTTTCGGTCGGTAAACTTTCTCACTGTGGCACGATGGGCCAGGCGTTGTATTGCATCTGTAGTCATAATACGCAAAAATAATCACAATTATCCACGCATACAAATGCAAAATTTTTGAATTTGAACAACTTTCCTTGGTCGCGCAATTTTTATTTACCTAACCTACAATCCATTAAGCATTTTAAACGGAAAACTTTTCATAATGTTGATTATTCATCGGCAAATAATTTTGCAAATCAAATAATAATTACAATTTTTGCATTCTCAAAAAAACATCCAATCATTATCTCTAACATACCGTGGACAAATCAACCTACACCTACGACGACGCATATCAGGCTACCCTGAAATACTTCGACGGCGACGAACTCGCCGCCCGCGTATGGGTCAGCAAGTATGCCTTAAAAGATTCGTTCGGCCATATTTTTGAAAAAACGCCGGCCGACATGCACCATCGCATTGCTTCCGAGTTACATCGCATCGAGCTCAAATACCCCAATCCGCTTTCGTACGAGGAGATTTACAATCTGCTTGACCATTTCCGATACATTGTGCCGCAGGGCAGCCCCATGACCGGTATCGGCAACGATTTTCAAGTGGCTTCTCTGAGCAACTGCTTTGTAATTGGCATTGACGGCAAACCCGACTCATACGGCGGTATTATAAAGATTGACGAGGAGCAGGTGCAACTCATGAAGCGCCGCGGAGGAGTGGGCCACGACCTCTCGCATATACGCCCGAAAGGAATGCCTGTGAAGAACTCCGCCCTCACATCTACCGGACTTGTACCTTTTATGGAGCGCTTCTCAAACTCGACCCGCGAAGTTGCTCAGGACGGACGCCGCGGAGCCCTGATGCTGACCGTGAGCATCAAGCATCCCGATGCCGAGTCGTTTATCAACGCCAAAATGGCCGAAGGCAAAGTGACGGGGGCGAATGTGTCGGTTCGCATCGACGATGAGTTTATGCAGAGCGCTGCCGAAGGCACCCCGTATATACAGCAATACCCCATTGACAGCAAGAATCCTTTGGTAAAAAAAGAGATAGACGGAGCTAAACTGTGGGCCAAGATAGTGCACAACGCATGGCGCTCGGCCGAGCCCGGCGTCCTCTTCTGGGATACAATTGTACGTGAATCCCTTCCCGATTGCTATGCCGATCTGGGCTTCCAGACAATTTCTACAAACCCGTGCGGCGAGATTCCGCTCTGCCCCTACGACAGCTGCCGTCTGCTCGCCATCAACCTTTTTTCATACGTAAAGAATCCGTTTACCGATGAGGCCGCTTTCGATTTCGACCTCTTCCATTCGCACGTAGCCATGGCTCAGCGTCTGATGGACGACATCATTGACCTCGAGGCTGAGAAGATTGACAAAATCATAGAAAAAATTGCCTCCGACCCCGAAACCGAAGAGGTGAAGCAGACCGAGCTCCATCTTTGGCACAAGATACGCACCAAAACGCTGCGCGGCCGCCGTACCGGCGTAGGCACAACCGGCGAAGGCGATATGCTTGCAGCTCTCGGCTTGCGCTACGGTACTCCCGAGGCTACGGCATTTTCTACCGACGTCCACCGGCAGCTCGCTCTCGCGGCCTATGGGTCGAGCGTAGAGATGGCAAAGGAGCGCGGCGCATTTGAGGTATACAACACCGAGCGCGAAAAAGACAATCCCTTCATAGCGCGCCTGCGTCAGGCAAGCCCCGAGCTGTACGACGCCATGGCCAAATACGGACGCCGCAACATAGCCTGCCTCACCATAGCACCCACCGGCACCACATCGCTTATGACTCAGACTTCGAGCGGTATCGAGCCCGTATTCATGCCTGTATACAAACGTCGCCGCAAAGTGAATCCCAACGATACCGACGTGCGCGTAGACTACGTAGACGACACCGGCGATGCTTTTGAAGAATACATTGTATACCATCCCAAATTTATAACCTGGATGCAGACCAACGGCTATGAGGTGAAAGATGATTACACGCAGGCTCAGCTCGACGAGCTCGTGGAGAAATCGCCCTACTACAAGGCTACCGCCAATGATGTGGACTGGCTTGAAAAAGTGCGCATGCAAGGCAGCGTACAGAAATGGGTAGACCATTCAATCTCAGTGACCATCAATCTCCCCGCGGATGTGAGCGAGCAACTGGTCGGCCAACTTTATATGGAGGCATGGAAATGCGGCTGCAAGGGTTGCACCGTATATCGCGACGGCTCGCGCTCGGGCGTCCTTTTGGCCGTAGACAAGAAGAAAGAGCCAGAAGCCACCGAGGGGCACCCGATAGTAACAAAGCGTCCCATAGAACTCGACGCCGATGTGGTTCGCTTCCAGAACAACAAAGAGAAATGGATTGCCTTCGTGGGCCTGCTCAACGGTCGTCCGTACGAGATATTTACCGGTCTGGCAGATGACGACGACGGTATTTTCTGCCCCAAATCGGTGACACGCGGCAAGATTATCAAAGCCGTTGACGAGAAGGGCAACAAGCGCTACGACTTCCAGTTTATCAACAAGCGCGGCTACAAGACCACTATTGAAGGTCTTTCCGACAAGTTCAATCCCGAGTACTGGAATTACGCCAAGCTCATATCGGGTGTGCTCCGCTACGGCATGCCTATCGACCAGGTGCTCAAGTTAGTAGGCACTCTCGAACTCGATTCGCAAAGCATCAACACTTGGAAAATGGGTGTGGAGCGTGCTTTGAAAAAATATCTTCCCAACGGCACCAAGGCCAAAGACCAGCGCTGCCCCAACTGTGGCCACGAGACCCTCGTGTACCAGGAAGGCTGCCTGATATGCACTTCGTGCGGAGCCTTGCGCTGCGGATAATAAACCGTCCGGCACAAGTATTGTAACTGAAAAAATTGCTAACTTTGAGGGTGTGTCAAAACTAATTTTTGACACACCCTCTTCACACGAATTACATTCCGTTGCAACCAATGAAAATCACTTTTGAGATTCCTTTTGTCACTGCTGACGAGCAGATATTATATATCCACCTTGACTCCGCCGAAGTCAAAATCAAAAAAACAATGCAATGCTTGGACGGAGACGTGCAGACAGCTCTGCTTGAGTTGCCCGACCATGCCACCGAGCTGTCGTATCACTTTACCGTCGAAGGCCCCGACGGTCTAATACGCCGTGAATGGGGCGCGCCACACAAATTACGCGTTGCCAACGGCGTAGACCACGCTACCGTATGCGACCGCTGGCACGACGAGCCATCCGACCGCCCGTTCCGTTCATCGGCTTTCACCGCCTGTATTTTCAACCGACACAACACTTACACACCCCCGACGATTTCGCCGGATACGCTCACAATATGTGTTGAGGGCGCCACAGTTCCACCCGAGTGCGTGGTCGGCATTACCGGCGCGTGCGAGGCGTTGGGCAACTGGCAGCCGGAAAAAGCTATAATTCTGAACGACAGCAGCTTCCCTACATTCCACATCTCAATAGAACGCGAGCATATAGCCGCCGGCACGGAATATAAGTTTATATTGCTCGATAAGGACACTCATAAGCTGCTCGCATGGGAGCCGGGCGAAAACCGTGTACTGGAGATACCCGCCAAAAGTCAATCGCAGCCGACCGTTGCTGTTTGCAGCCTTTTTTTCAATAACCCCATGCAACCCTGGAGAGGCGCCGGCGTGGCCATACCGGTATTCTCTTTACGGAGCGAAAACGACTGGGGCGTAGGTGATTTTCTCGATTTAAAGGAGATGGCCGACTGGGCCCATGCCACACATCAGCGTTTCATACAGCTACTGCCTGTCAACGACACTACAATGACGCGCACATGGACCGATTCATACCCCTATAACTCAATCTCCTGTTTTGCGCTTCACCCCATGTTTCTGCGTGCGCAGGAAGCAGGCACACTGAAGTCGGAGCAACGAATGGCCTTCTATATCAACGAAGCTGCACGGCTCAACGCATTGCCGGCTGTTGATTACGAGGGCGCGTATCACCTCAAAGAACAATACACTCGCGAACTTTATGCCGAGCAGGGAGAACAAACCATTGCGTCCGATGAGTACAAGGCGTTTGTGGAGGCCAACTCACATTGGCTGCGGCCGTATGCCGCATTTTGCCTGCTACGCGACCGATACCGCACCGCCAACCATCGCCAATGGGAAGAATACGCACAGTATACTCCGAGCCGAATTGCGAAATTTATCAGCAATAATCAGTCAGAGATTCACTATATTTATTTCATTCAGTATCACCTGCATCGCCAGCTCACAGAGGCAAAGCGGTACGCCCATTCGCTCGGCGTGGCGCTAAAGGGCGACATTCCAATCGGCATCTCACCCGACAGCGTAGATGTATGGCTTTATCCCACCCTCTTCAACCTCGACGCCACTGCCGGTGCGCCGCCCGATGCTTTCGCCACGCTTGGCCAGAACTGGGGCTTCCCCACTTACAACTGGCATGAGATGGCCCGCGACAACTACACTTGGTGGAAACAACGTTTCCGCAAAATGGCCGAGTATTTCGATGCCTACCGCATAGACCATCTACTCGGATTTTTCAGGATTTGGCAAATTCCCATCCGCGAGCTGCACGGACTTATGGGCCTGTTCAATCCCGCGTTGCCATTTACACCCGAGGAGATGTCGAGCCAATTCGGCTTCGATTTTCAAGCCCGCTTCATGACCACCCCCTACATTCGTAAGGAGATGATTCGGGAGATATTCGGCGACCTTGCCGACGAAGTGCTCCACACCTGTCTCGACCTCTCGCCCGATGGCAGCGCGCTCACCCTCAAGCCCCGGTTCACCACTCAGCGACAGATAGCCTCATATTTTGCGGATGCGCCCGACGACCAACGCACACGGCGTCTCTGCTCCGGGCTTATGGAACTCGTTGACCAGGTGCTTTTCATCGAAGACCCCTATCAGCCCGGTAAATATCATCCGCGCATCGACGGCTCCCATACATACGCATACAAAGCACTTCCGCGGCACCAGCAATGGTGTTACGACGCACTTTATCAGAACTTTTTCTACGAGCGCCACAACCACTTCTGGTACAGCAAAGCCATGGAGAAACTGCCCCCCGTAATCGACGCCACCAACATGCTCGTGTGCGGCGAAGACCTCGGCATGATACCGGCATGCGTACCCGAAGCCATGCACCGGCTAAAGATACTATCGCTCGAGCTCCAGAGAATGCCCAAGGGGCCGTACGAGACATTCGGCAACACATCACGTTTCCCATATCTGTCGGTGTGCACCACCTCCACTCACGATATGTGCGGAATACGCCAGTGGTGGGAAGACAATCGCGAGCTTGCAAAGCAATATTACACCGAGCAACTTCACCTCACCGGAGAGGCACCCTATTATGCCGAACCGGAGATATGTGCAGCCATAATTGAGAAGAACTTACAGTCGCCCTCAATGCTCTGCATACTGCCGCTTCAGGACTGGCTTGCCACTGACGGCACCCTACGGCGATGCGACCCGCGACAAGAGCAGATCAACGAGCCCTCAAATCCGCACAACTACTGGCAATACCGCATGCACATCACCCTCAGCCAACTCCTCAACGCCCGCAACTTCAACCAACGCATCGCCCGGCTAATCGAATCTTCCGGCCGCTAAAAACGACTAATTTCACTGCAACACTTGCCCACTACAATATAAATTTATACTTTTGCGTGGGATATAAGAATATCAAAGCCTAAAACCCGCCAAAATCTATTATCACCCTCAAATCTACAACGTCAGATGAAACAAGTTGACCGTCTATTAGCCGAAAAATTACTCAAAATTTCCGCAATCAAACTCCAGCCCGACCACCCTTTCACATGGGCTTCAGGATGGAACTCACCTATATACACCGACAATCGCAAGACCTTGTCATATCCGGCCGTACGCAGCTTCATCAAAGTTGAGATGTGCCGCATGATTCTCGAGACTTACGGCATGCCCGATGCTATAGCAGGCGTAGCCACCGGCGCCATAGCCATAGGCGCATTGGTAGCTGACACCCTCGGCCTCCCCTACGTATATGTCCGCTCCACTCCCAAAGATCACGGATTGGAGAATCTTATCGAGGGTAATCTCACTCCCGGCCAGAAGGTTGTGGTAATCGAAGACCTCATTTCAACCGGCGGCAGCTCTCTCAAAGCGGTCGAAGCAATCCGCGCCGCAGGCTGCACAGTGCTCGGCATGACATCAATCTTCAACTACGGTTTCCCCGTGGCCGCCGACCGCTTCAAAGAGGCCGAGGTGCACGTAGTGTCACTGAGCAACTACTCCGCAATGCTCGAAGCTGCTCTTGAAGCCAACTTCATTGCCGCCGAAGAGCTCGCCACCCTACGCAAATGGCGCCAAGACCCTGCCAACTGGAGCATCCACACCGATCTTTGATGCACGTGGCCCCGAGTGGATGGCCACAATCCCTTTTGCAGCAAGAAATCAACCAAGCACAAATCCATTATGACCACATATTCCGGCAAACCGGCTATCGTAAATCAGCCGCAGCAGCAACTCTACGACAAGATAAGCAACCTGTCATCGTTTCAGGAACGCCTCGATGCAATGCCACAGGAGGTTAAAGACCGCCTCGGCGAAGTGAGCTTTTCCGACGACAAGATACTCATCAACGCTCCCGCAGTAGGCCAGATAACCTTTGCCGTCTCTGAAAAAATAGCTCCCTCGCTCCTTAAGCTCACAGCCGAAAATTCACCCGTACCATTCTTCATCTCCATGCATCTAAACCCCGAGTCGGAGGCCACTACCCGCGTAAGCACCGACCTTGAGGTAGAGATTCCGCTGATGCTGCGGCCCATGGTAGGCAGCAAACTTCAGGAGGCTGCCGACAAATTCTCAGAGATGTTCACCACCCTCTTCGGCAACTGACCATCGGGCACATGCGTCGCTACAATATCCTCCTCCTTCTGCTCGCACTACTTATCAGCACCACATCGTGCGAAGATATCGACAATCATCGCCTGCCGCCGGTAGCCGTAAATATTGTATTCTCCACCCTCGGCGACTGGACAACCTACGGTGTGGCCGGCCCCGGACAATCGCGCCAGTTCATCAAGGCAGAGCGCATCCCTGCCGGATATTTTTATAAAGAATCTGAGTTTACCGGATTTGGCGGCGTACTGCTCCTGTGCGACCCCAACGGTTCATACACCGCTTTCGACCTTGCCTGCCCGGTAGAATGCAGAGCCAACATACGCGTTGAGTGGGAGACCGGCACGCAACAAGCCGGCATAATGCGGTGTCCCGTGTGCGGTAGCCGTTACGACGTATATAGTTATGGCACTGCAGTGAGCGGCAAAGCCCTCGAATACAAATACGGTCTCGAACCCTACCATGTAGTGGTAGGCAACAGCGCCCCTCCATACGCCGCAGTAATGCGCTAACGCTCAGCAATCAGTATTGTACGTTCCAGAGGTAGAGGGCGTGGGCGGGCATTGAGGTACCGGCGCTGCAACGGTTAGCGTCACGTATTACTTGAGCAAATCCCTCTACGCTGAGTCGACCGCGGCCAACTTCTACAAGAGTACCAACTACGGCACGTACCATGTTGCGCAAAAAGCGGTCGGCCGTAATCTCGAAATAATACACCCCCTCGTGCTCGCTCTTATGCCAACGGGCATGGGTTACGTTGCAGATATTTGTACGACTGTCAGAATGAAGTTTGGCAAATGACGTGAAGTCGGATGTGTGAAGTAGTAGTTCGGCAGCCCGGTTCATAGCATCGAAATCAAGATTACGCGATGCTTTCCATGCAAGTCCGTTAAAGAATGGCGATTTATATGTGAGAGCATAATAGCGGTACGTGCGCCATTTGGCATCGAAGCGTGCATGGGCGTGGTCGGCCACCCGCTCTATATTGTAAATAGCTATGTCACGACCTACTATAGCATTGAGTTTGTCGACGAGCAACTTAGTGTCTTGAGCGAATTTGCTTTGGTCAGACATATCGAAATGCGCGGTCATGTGCCGTGCGCTCACGCCTGCATCGGTGCGCCCGGCGCCAACAATCGGTGTAGAGCAACGGAGCAACATGGCAAGTGCATCTTCAATGGTCTGCTGCACCGACACATCATGTGGCTGAATCTGCCAGCCGTGGAAGTTAGCACCGTTGTATGCAAGATGCATGAAGTAACGGCCCATGGGCATCAGTCTTTCTCGAGATATGTGTAGCCGTAAAGGCCCGAGCGATAGTTGGAGAGGAATTCACGGCCCTCTTCGGGAGATATATGGCCGGCTTTCATTGAAGCTGTAACCCATGTCTCTACGTTGCGCACAAGACGTTTGGGGTTGAACTGCACATAGTCGAGCACATCGGCCACCGTTTCTCCGTCAATCACTTTGTCTATCTCGTAATGGTCTTTGTACACACTTATATGCACGGCGTTGGTGTCGCCAAACAGATTGTGCATATCGCCGAGTATCTCCTGGTATGCGCCTACGAGGAATACACCCATATAATAGGGCTCGGTGCCGCGAAGCGAGTGCACCGGAAGCGACTCCGATATGCCGTGACTGGTAATGAAATGATTGATTTTGCCGTCGGAATCGCAAGTAATATCCTGTATGGTGCAGGTGCGGTCGGGGCGTTCGTCTAATCGCGACAGCGGTATGATGGGGAAGACCTGATCAATTGCCCACGAGTCGGTAAGCGACTGAAACAGGGAGAAGTTGCAGAAGTATTTATCAGGAATCATGCGCGCTATCTTGCGCAACTCCTCAGGCGGATGCTTCATGCTCTTGGCTATGTCGCCCACTTCGCGCGCTACCGACCAAAACAGTTTTTCAATCTGGGCACGCGTGCGCAGATCGAGCATGCCGAGGTTGAAGAGGTCGAGAGCTTCCTCGCGAATCTGCAGAGCATCGTGCCAACTCTCAAAGAGGCCCGACTGGTCGAGTTTATCCCAAATAGTATAGAGTTCACGGGTGAGCTCATGATCATCGGGAGTTATCTCCTCATCGTCGTTCCACTGGGGCAACTGTGTAGTTTCGAGCACTTCGAGCACAAGCACCGAGTGATGAGCTGTGAGCGACCGCCCGCTCTCATTTATGATATTGGGCTGAGGAATATCATTTTTTGTACATGCATCAACAATTGCCGAAACGGCATCGTTGGCATACTCCTGTATCGAGTAATTCATGGAGCTCTCGGAGGCCGAATTGCGGGTGCCGTCGTAGTCTACTCCCAGACCGCCGCCTATATCCACAAAATCGATATTGAAGCCCGATTTCGACAACTGCACATAATATTGCACAGCTTCGCGCAAGGCGTTTTTAATACGCCGTATTTTTGTTACCTGGCTACCTATATGGAAGTGTATTAGTTTGAGATAATCCTGGAGCTTATACTTGGTAAGGAAATCGAGCGCTTCAAGAAGCTCGCTCGAGTTGAGACCGAACTTCGACTGGTCGCCACCCGACTCTTCCCATTTGCCCGAGCCGGCCGAAGCGAGTTTGATGCGTATACCCACATTGGGGGTAATACGGAGACGTTTTGCCACTTTGGCTATCAGCTTAAGCTCGTTGAGCTTCTCAACTACGAGGAATATACGCCGGCCCATTTTCTGAGCCAAGAGAGCCAACTCCACGAATTTTTCATCCTTATAGCCGTTGCATATTATCAAGGCATTGTCGGCAATATTGGTGGCAAGCACCGCGTGGAGCTCGGGCTTGGAACCGGCTTCCAGACCGATATTGAACTTACGGCCGTGGCTCACAAGCTCCTCCACCACAGGACGCATCTGATTGACCTTGATGGGATAAATCACAAAGTTCTCGCCTTTGTAGTCGTATTGCTCGGATGCCTTTTTGAAACAATTGGAAATCTTCTCAATGCGATTGTCGAGGATATCGGGAAAACGCAGCAGTACGGGCGATGAAACATCGCGCACCTGCAATTCGTCCATCAGCTCCTTGAGGTCGACCGACGCATGGCCCTGACGGGGTGTCACTGTAACATGTCCTTTTTCATTGACAGAGAAATAGTTGAGACCCCAACCGTTGATATTATACAATTCGGCGCTATCTTCTGATTTCCACTTTCTCATTTACCAATATCTGTTAAATCTTAATAAATACCCCCAAAGGTAGTGAAATTTCGGTATACAAGCCAATTTATTGCACCCGATTGATGCCTTAATCGGAAATTAAGATGTATATTTGCAGAGTGTGGTTGCATACTACAGACAATCCTCATAGGCCAATTCATCAACTATTTAATTATACCACATTCTATTTTTATGAAAAAAAACCTTTTCTTTCCGCTCGCCTGCGCATGCACCCTTATGCTTGCAGGTTGTAATGGCAAGATGAAGCCTTTTCAGGCCGATTACTTCTCGACCAACCCCAATCCGTTGGAACTCGTAGGCCAGAACGTACCGGCAACTGTAACTGCCAACATCCCCGCCAAGTTCTTCAAAAAAAATGCCCAGGTTACCGTAACACCTACCTTGGTGTATGGTGAGAACGAAACTGTTTCCACTCCCTACGCACTTCAGGGCGAAAACGTACGCGGCAACGCTACCACCGTCAACTACAACAACGGCGGTGTAGTGACCATCCCCGTAAACTACCTATACCAGCCCGCAATGCAAAAGAGCGAGCTCTTCCTCGACTTCACCGTCACTCAGGGCAAGAAGCAGTATGTGCTTCCCCGTGTGAAAGTTGCCGACGGTGTCATCGCCACTTCCGACCTCGCTTCAGCTGCCGCCGTATCGCCCGCTGCCGCCAAAGACGCTTTCCAGCAGATTATAAATCAGCGCTATTCGGCCGACATCCACTTCCTTATCAATCAGGCAGTGCTTCGTCCGAGCGAGCTCAGCACCGGCGAAATGGTTGAGCTCCGCGACATGCTCGTTGCTACCCGCGACGCAGACTCTCTGGTATTGCGTGAAATCAATATCGACTCTTACGCATCGCCCGAAGGCGCTCTTGACTTCAACGCTCGTCTTGCCGAGAACCGTCAAAACACTACCGATAACTACCTCCAGAGACAGCTCAAAAAAGACAAAATCACAGAGTTCGGCGAACTCACATCGCAGTTCACAGCCGAAGACTGGGAAGGCTTCCAGAAACTCGTTGCTGCAAGCAACATTCAGGACAAAGAGCTTATCCTCAACGTTCTTCAGATGTACAAAGACCCCGAGGAGCGCGAACGCGAAATCCGTAACCTCGCTACTGTATTCGAAGCACTTGCCGACGAGATTCTTCCTCAACTCCGTCGCTCACGCATCACTGCATCTATCGACGTGATTGGCAAGACCAACGAAGAAATCAACGCTTTAGTTGACTCTGATCCCTCGAAACTCTCTGTTGAAGAGCTCCTCTACGCAGGCACTCTCACCAACGATCCGGCCCGCAAGCAGAAAATCTATGAGGCTGTAGTAAAATACTATCCCAACGATTATCGCGGCTACAACAACCTCGGCATGGTTAACTACGCTCTCGGCGACTACGCTGCCGCTTCGGCCAATCTTGCCAAGGCCTCTCAGCTTTCACCCTCAAGCAAAGAGGTCAACATGAACCAGGGTCTGCTTTCGCTGCTCAACAAAGACTTCTCGGCTGCCAACCGTTCGTTCAGCAACGCTGCCGGTCTTGACGGTCTCGGCGATGCACTCGGTGTATATTACCTTAACCAGGGCGACAATGCCGCTGCCGTTAAAGCATTCGGTTCGAGCAAGACCAACAACGCCGCTCTTGCCAAGATTCTTACCAAAGACTACGCAGGCGCTAGCTCAACCCTTTCTTCTATCGCAACTCCCGATGCCGTTACCTACTACCTTACCGCTATAGTAGGCGCCCGCACCAACAACGCCAACATGGTGAAAGAAAACCTCGCCAAGGCTATCAAACTCGATCCCTCATTGGCAGCCCGTGCAGCCAACGATCTTGAGTTCGCCCGCTTCAAATAATAGGAACCGAACTTAACAAAATATGCCGCAGGCCGGCTCCATAATGGAGTCGGCCTGCTTATTTATTATGCTGACAAGTTATTTACCTGACGGGGTAGACTGTGTTGAATGAGCAGAGAGTGCCGCCTTATTGGAACCATAATTTGCATCGGCATTGAACACAAACGATTTGCGTTTCCAGATAGCCAGGACAAGCACAACCACAATCACAAACCCGTTGAATATAAACGAGAAGTTGGGGTCTGAGCCTGCATCGAACAATCGCCTCATTGCACCAACTATAAACGGCACGCACGAAATGCCAATATAATTGCAGGTAAGCAGATATGAAAAGTATGCCGTTGATTTTGCCGCAGTAGGCGCAAGATATGAAGTCTTATCATAGATAATAGGCTGAATCAGGCCATAGCCGAAGCCCATCACAAACACACTTACCACATACATCCAGTCGTAGTGGAGAAGGCCGGAGCAGAATAGTCCGATAACGCACAATCCCAGACCTATCTGAATGGTATTCTCCTTAAAGTAATCGATAACCTTGGTAAGGGAAAATCCGGCTACGGTAGCAGCCGCAAAAAACATTGCAGTAGCTACTCCCACATCGCCGGTAGAGAGATGATAGTGCTCCATAGCAAACGGCAGATAGTAGCTCACAACCTCCGTTGCATAGGTCGACACGAAGTAGAGTGCCATAACCCCTACCAGGAGCAGTAGTGCAGTTATACCCTGGAAGTGGAAGTTGGGGGTAGAAGGCTTGTTGATTTTTTGTGCCAGTTTCACATCTTCATCAGGCTGCTTCACCGGCTCCGATTTAGGCTCATAAGGGGGCGCGGGCCGCAGCATCTTATGCTTGTCAATGTAGCTGTCAGTCATATAGGGGATAAGCAGCAGGGGCACAATGGGGAGCATGTATACTATAAATGAGAGATGCCAGTTGACAGCAGCAATCCAGCCCACAAACAAAGTGGCGAAAATCACGGAAAAATTGCTTAGCGACGACTTCATACCGAGCTGTTTGGTACGCGCTTTGCCCACAAAATGCTGCGAGATAAGACTTGCGGCCAACGGTATCACCAATCCGCAGCCTACGCCGAGCATACAGCTGAGAAGTATCAGCTCTACCATTGAATCGGCAAAGAAATAGAGAACGCCTGTAAGAGCGTACAGCCCCAGGCCCATACCGAGTATATACATTTGGTTTTTAGGGGTACATATCTTACCGGAACAAAGTATAAAGGGTATTGTCACCAAATTGGGCAACACCGTAAGGAGCTGTATCTCCAACTCAGTGACGTCGGAAAACACACTGTTGAGCTTACCCATAATAGGCGATATGGCAAGCCCTGGCAGATTTACCACAAGTGAAATAGACAATATGGCAAAAAGTGATATGAACGGAATCTTGCCATATCCGGTATCTACATATTTCATAACTCGTATTTATTTTAGTTTACACTTGCGGGATGTAATCTAAAATCAGTAACGCAAAGTTTCAACACCTGACATCGAACAATTGTTCCGCTCCCCGGCAATTATCAAAAAGTATCTCATTTTCAAAAACTTTTTACTATACACAATGTTCTATATTGCAAAGCGGGATGACATCCATATTAGTACACTTATTTATCTATAGAACTCCTTTCCTATTGGAATCAAACATCACCCAATTTATTTTACTATGCGACCTTTAAGGCATATTCTATCTGCCGTTGCCATTGCATTGCTGCCATTGGCCGGCTACGGCGCCGAAGCCGACTCACTCGCATCAGGCACCGACTCTTCAAATCCCATCAAATTCGGCCGCGTCACTCCCGAAGTAGCAACAATACTCAAAGCCAACCGCGCTCCTGAGGTACAGCCTGTACAGACACCCGTTTTCAATATCGCAACCGCCAACAAAAACTTCATACTCACCATTGGAGGGCAGGTAAACGTAATAACCGGATTCGATATCGGCAACAATCTCTATAAGCAGTCCGACGCCGGCATCAGCTTCGTAACCTCCGCCATTCCCGTGCCCGCCACCTCCGGACATAAGGGCGATTATTACATCAATCCCCTCAACGGGTTCGTCGACTTTCAGGTAGTTGGTCTCGCCGGCACCGACAATGAGATTAGCGGTTACATCAAGCTCGGCACAAACGGCATCAACTCATCGGTGAGCATGCAGCGTGCATATCTCACCTACCGCAGGTTCACCGCCGGTATGAAACTCACCCTGTTTCAGGACGCCTACGCTTGTCAGCCTCCTACCATCGATCCGGAAGGCCCTTCGGGCTGCGTATCGACCGTGGCTTATGAGATAGGCTACACATCTAAATCATACAACGGGTTCCGCTTCGCAGCCGCGCTCGACATGCCTTCGTATTACAACTCCAATGGCTACTACCGAGGTAAAGACTATCCTGAGTTTGATGACAAGCAGGTGCTCAATGACAACGCCGAAGAACTCATGCCCGACATTCCCATGTGGGTTGAGTATTCCTCTGAAGGCGGCAACCGTGTCCGTCTCTCTGGCATTGTACGCCGATTCTCGTACCGCGACCTCGTTGCAGGCAAAAAACGCAGCGTGATGGGCTGGGGCGCCATGATTTCGGGCAACCTCTATCCCTCGTCGAAATTCACCCTCTACTATCAGGCAGCCTATGGTAAAGGCATCGGCGCTTACCTGCAGGACATAGCAGGCAAGCCAATCTCATTTGTGCCCGATAATGAAAATCCAGGCAAACTCAAAGCCTCTCCCATGATGGGCCTGAACATCGGTGTTTCATATAATCCCACCAAGAAACTCCAGTTCAACGCCATGTTCTCGGAATCGCGCATATGGGATGTGGCCGAATATTGCAATGCCCTCCCTGAAGGTCAGAATTACAAGTACGCACTTTATGGCGCCGTCAATTGTTTCTACAATATCACCCCCTACCTCCAGACCGGTATAGAATATCTCTGGGGGCGCCGCAAAACCTGGAATATAGGAGGCGCCAACGATTCACGTATCCAGGCACAGATAGCTTTCAGCTTCTAATCCCCGCAACCTTAGTTCAAGTATATAATTATCTTAAAACATACTACTATGAGTGGAATTAAATCAGGCTACGGCAACGCCACACTCCCATTGTGGGCCGTATTCAACCTCTATGTGATTTATATCATCACCTCGATTCCCGGATTGGCCATCTCACCTATTATGGGCGACCTTCAGCGCCTCTTCCCGGGCACCACACAGCTCGAAACCCAGTTCCTTACACTCGGGCCTAATATCGCCGCTATTCCCTTTGTATTTCTTGGCGGTTGGATTGGCACCAAGTTCAACAACATGAAGCTCCTCAACTGGACATGTCTGTTCTACGGCATCGGTGGAGCGCTCTTCTTTGTAGCCCCCAACATGCTTACACTCATCATACTGAGCTTCCTTATCGGCATTGCCGCCGGTATCATATCACCTCTGGCATCGGCATTCGTAGCTGACCTTTTCGGCGGCTCCAGACGTACTGCCCAGTACGGTTACACATCGGCCGTGCTCAACCTCGTGCTTATGATATCTGTAGTGGCAGCCGGTTACCTCGTAAAGATTGACTGGCGTCTGCCTTTCATCATTTACCTTCTCCCCTTTGTGCCTCTGTTCTTCGCCGGCAAATTTAAAAAATACATCAAGGAGCCTGTCAACATCCGCAAGAAAGATGCCAATGCCATCAAAGCACCGAGCGTACATTATAAATTCTCGCAGCAGGTCAACATGCCCATGCTCATCAGATATTGTATCTATTACTTCTTTATTACGTTGGTAATAGCAGCGATATCGCTTTACATCCCCTTCCGTTACACCAACTCCGGAACCGCAGGCGACCTTACCTCAATCCTCTTCCTCGGTATCATGGCCTCAGGCTTCACTCTTAACTATTGTATCCGGCTCCTCCGCAACCATGTGGCCGTGATAGTAATGCTTTTCATAGCCATAGGTTTCGTACTGATGGTAGTTAGCAACGCCGCGGTAGTGGTTGGCATAGGCATACTCGTGGCATCATACTTCTACGGTATAGCCCAGCCGTACTATTACGACCGACTCTCGGTAGCATCAACCCGTGTCGCTCTTACACTTACTCTTGCCTGGTTTGCCGTAATGGACTCCGTAGGCAATGTAGTTGCTCCCTTCATCATCGACGGTATAGCCAAAGTATTCGGTGAATCCACCTCATCCGATCCCGTATCTGCCTTCAAGATCTGTATGTATATGTGCTTTGCCGCACTGGCAGTAGTAGTAATACGCCGCATCATAATCAGCGCCCGTGAAAAGAAGGGTTACAAAAAACCCGTCAGCGCCGCCATGGCAATGGCAGGCCCCACCCACACTACCGCCGCATCATACAACCCCATACCTGACTATGTATCGATTAAAGCCGTTAACAGCGACAACAAAGCCGAAGAAGCAGCCCAGGCAGCCATCAAAGCTGCTCAGACCGCCGACAATGTAGCCGAGCAGGCAGCTAAAGACGCACAGATAGCATCGGCCGATGCCGAACAGGCAGCGCAGGCAGCCGAAAACGCGGCATTGACTCTCAACGCCAACATGCGTAGCCACGATGCCGCCCCCGCGCCGGCAAAGCCCGATACCGGTTCGCAACCTACACAATCTAAATAGACACACGCGCAACACACAATTTTCTATACTCAACCTTTTTAGAATTACAAAATCATGTACACACCAAAATTCAAAAATACCGAGGCTACTGAATTTGTACTCAACGAATTCACCCGAGGCTATGCACAGTGTATCGACAACAACTGGAATTATGCCATATACGCCCAAGACCCTTCTGTAAGCATCTATCAGAATGAATACAATGCCGGTTACGTACAGGGCAAGGTACAGACAGGTCGTGTAATCAAGGCCACCCGCAATAATACCTGGCGATGGTATGTGCTCGACGAGGGCCCCAACGCCGACTCGGTGACTCCTCCCGAAAGCGCCTACAAAATCGCCACCGACGCTCTCGTTGAAAACTACAACTACCTTACCGACTGGGCTGAGAAGAATGAAGCCGACGAGAAAACCCAGAGCATAATAAGACTTATGTACCGTATGCTCGGTATTTACCACGGAGCTGCCGACAAGACCCCTCTCACCGATGTGAAATTCGATGACCTCAAACTCGCCAACATGGATGCTGTTGACTCAACGATGCACACGGGCGACGAACCCCTCACGTTTATCGACATTTATTTCCTCAACGCTCAGATGGATCTGTGGGATGCCATCTCCAAACCGCTTGGCGTGGCATTCAATGCCGTTGAACGCGACGATCTGGCCAAAACACTCTCCGACGGCACTGTCGACCGACTCAAACCGGGCCGTTGCTCCGGATTTGTAAAGAAACTTGACAGCGGCGAAATACTCTGGACACACACAAGCTGGTGCTGTCTCTTCGCCCAGACATGCGCCATAACCTACTGCGTGGGCAGTGACTTCCTTACACAAAACACTTTCTGCCCCGGTCAATTCGGTTCGAATACCGACTTCGGGTTCAACGGACACGGCATCGGATTCAACGAAACCACCGAGACATATTTCTACAACGAATCCAAGACTCTCGGCATCTGGCTGACATGGCGTGCGGCAGCAGCCGAAAGTTTCGCCAAGTCAATCGACGAATTTTACGACTACTGCCGTATTGACAATACCGGCACCTACCTCAACGCATATATGATAGTTGACGCATACAAAGGCGAATTCGGTATGATTGACATGAGTTACGCTCGCTTCGCCCTATTTAAAAGCGACGGCAAGAACCTCACCGTTGAAGATTCAACCGGCTACATACCCAACCATCTCGACTACGACCAACACATGGTTACACCCACCCATGTGCTCGGATGTAACAACCCGTCGTACAAACGTATCTGGCGTGAGCTACAGACCATCGACGGAGCCCCGAAGCGTCGCTACCAGCTGTGGCGCAACATACCCAACGTACACGACATCGAATCGGCCAAAGCACTCGTGACATTCAACGACAGTAGCGAGCCTATCTCCATAGCCGGCCGCTGGGATAAAGACTACGGCACATCCGAATTCCTCCGCTACCAGCCTCACGGTTCTATCGACGCCAAATGCTTCGGCACTGAAGAAATCAAGGCCGTGCTTGCCAACCTTAGTATGAAACCCTCGATAAACGGCACCAAGACATCTTTCTGGATGAAGTTCGGCAGCCCGTATATCGACGGCACACCTTTTGTATGGTCGCTCTCTCGTTGGGCCAAATTCAAACAGCCTGAGGAAATAGACTGCATACCCGACGCCATCGACGGCCGCTGGAACCGTGTAAAAATGTTTATGGAATAACCTCTCCGGCGACTGACTCATATATCTATTACTCAACCATTCCATCAAGAATACTAAAGATAACAACATCATGGCTACATATAAACCCAACTTCAAAAATACCGAAGCCACACAGTTTGTGCTCGACCAATACACATGCGGCTTTGCTCAGTGTGTCGACAACAACTGGAACTATGCCATATATGCACAGAACCCCAACGTTTCGATTTATCAGAACGAATACAACGCCGGGTATGTGCAGGGCAAAGTGCAGACAGGCGAGGTCATCAAAGCCACTCGCGATAACTCGTGGCGAAACTTCCTAATCGGGGCAACACCGCAGACTGCCCTCTCCATTGCCGTGAAACCTGAATACCTCACCGTTGCAGGCCAGACAATCATTGAGAATTACAACTATCTCTATGACGTGGTGAGCGTAAATGCCTCCGATTCAAAGTACGAGAAGATAATACGACTTATGATGCGTCAGCTCGGCATCTACGAAGGTGCCGTGGGCGCCACTCCCCGCACGAGCGTCGATATATCTACACTTGCGCTCTCAAACTTCCCGGCCGAACAACTTACCTTAGGCTATGGTGATACTCCCCTCACACTTCTCGATGTAATTTTCATCAACACACAATACGATCTCTTCGACTGCCTCGGCGACAAACTCGGTCTGGTAATGGGCTACGGAACCGCCACCAAGGCAGTGCCCCGCACCAATAAACCCGACCATTGTACATCATTTACCAAAATGATGCCCGACGGCAATGTATTTTGGACACACAACTCCTGGTGCTGCTTCTGGGCACAGTCGTGTGCTGTGACATATTGTATCGGCGAGGACTTCGTAACCCAAAATGCCAACTGTCAGGGCCAGTTCGGTTCTAATACCGACTTCGGCTTCAACGGCAACGGTATCGGCTTCAACGAAACCACACACGTCGACCTGTACGACAAGACTAAAGTGCGCGGTATATGGCTCGCCTACCGTTCGGCAGCCGCAGAACAGTTCAGCCGTACCATCGAGGAGTTTTATGAGTATTGCTCAATGGATAATACGGGCACATACCTCAACGGCTATCATATCATTGACGCCAACACAGGCGAAATAGGATTGCTCGACATGAGCTACAACCGTTTCGTGCTCTTTGTATGCGATGGCAAACAGATAAAAATGACCGACTCAACTGGCTATGTACCCACACATCTCGATTACGATCACCATCTCATCACTCCAACCCATATATTCGGAGTAAACCAGCCGGTATCGTGGTGGGTTGGATATGAACTTGAGAGTATGAATCTGCGACCGATGCGTCGTAACCAGCTCTGGTCGCGTATCGACACCGTAACCGATATCGAAACCGCCAAAGACCTTATTACCTATACCGAAGACCGTGAACCTCTTTCAATCTACGGCCGATGGGATTTAGGCTACGGCACTACCGAACTTCCGCGCGTACGTCCCGACGGCTCTGTCGATGCAAAAGCCTTCTCACGTGAACTTATACTCGACACGCTGAAAAATCTCTCTCGCAAACCTTCAATCAGCGGCACTAAGACATCTTTCTGGATGAAGTTCGGCACCGCCCATGTTAATCAGTTGCCGTTTATCTGGAGTAAATCACAGTTTGCTGACATGAAACTCCCTGAAACAGCCGACTTTATACCCGACGCACTCGACGGCCGCTGGAACCGCGTGAAGATGTTTATGGAATAACCTCTTTCCCTTTACAACCCGATAACCGAGTAAACTCGAGCCGAGCGGCACTCCCATCAAGGGTACGCCGCCCGGCTCTACATTATATTTACCTATTGAGTTGTTAATCCTTATTTCCTAAACAGGAGCCTGCGATTAGGGAAGTCAAGCACCATGCTGTAATTAAGCATATTGACTGGGTTTGTTGAATAGTCTTCTTCCTCATTATCAAAATAATATACAAAAGATTTACCCTGACGCTGTCCTATCTGAATCCAACAATTTTTATCTACTTTAGCAGGGAAAGTGTTGATATATGAACTCATCGTCGTATCCTCGTAGGCTATGATGGAGTTATCGGCATCGTCGTAGGGTTGCTTCATGAAAGCCACGCGCATGCCTGTGTCAATGAAAAAGTCGTTGGCAGTATGAGCCACAGCCATATTAAGGTAATAACGTTTGCCCAACAGAGGCCAGATGAGCAGCCCGCCTTTGCGTTTCACTGCCTGACACTCTTCATAACCTTCAGGTGTATCATCTTTATAAAAAGCCACATGATTTTCACCGGTGCGATGCTCAATCTTAAAATGCTCAAGGAAATCAATACCTAACACCGAAAAGTCGGTGGGCGATAAAGCGAAGTCAACGTTGTGAAACACATTTTTGGTCTCCTCTATAGGCACCGACACCGAATCGGTTGTCCAGCAATACGCCGGAAAATCGACAGTGTAACGCTTCACGGCATAATCAATGTCGCCAAGAGTGTTGCGCCCTATCACCGGATATATTTTCTCTTCAATCTTATAGCCGAGCGAATCGAGCAAAGCCAAATCCCGCTCCGTGATATAACTTATATCACTTCCGGTATCGACCCTGAACCTCAAACCGGGAGCCACATTGATAAAACATGGCTCTCCTTCAGGCAGCGCATCAATGAGCCGCCCTTCGGTACGATCTACATACATATCACGTTGCGACGTACGTGTTCCGAAAAACACATATAATATTATTATGAGGGCCATCAAAGCACCCGTTACATATAAAGATATTCGTAATCCACGCTTCATGTTCATATATGTAGTCGAAAAATCTACACAAATATACACCCATTGGTCACCCCCTCCAAACAACCACACCGCATTGTAACACCTTTATCAAATCCGTCACATACCTCACACACATTGGTGGCAACGCGAGTACACCCGCGTTACAAAAACTATTTTTCATCACACTTGTTATTATCATAAAGACAATATTCTCTTTCCCTAACTAATCTTACGCTATATATTATGGCATCAAAAAGCATCAAAGGTACACAGACCGAAAAAAACCTTGTAATAGCATACATGGCTGAATCATCGGCCTACACGCGCTACACATTCTATGCACAGCAAGCTACCAAGGAAGAATATTTCCCGATAGCCAAAATTTTCACTGAAACCGCCGAAAACGAACTTCGCCACGGCAAAGTATTCTTCAAACTGCTCGAAGGAGGCACCGTAGAGGTACCCATGGAAGTGGATGCGGGCGTCATAGGCGACACCGCCTCCAACCTCGCCACCGCAGCCAAAGAGGAATACAACGAGGGCGTTAAGCTCTATACCGACGCCGCAAAGGTAGCCGAAAGCGAAGGCTTTAAGGAAATTGCCGAACACTTCCTTGCCATTGCCCAGGTCGAAGAGCACCATCGCCGTCGCTTCGAACGCTATCTCAAGCAGGTAGAAGAAGGCACCGTATGGAAACGCAAAAAAGCCATTCGATGGCAATGCCTCGTATGCGGTTATATACATGAAGGCAAAACGCCTCCCGAAGTTTGCCCCGCGTGCGACCACCCCTATAAACACTATATGGCCCTCGACGAAGCCGATGAATAATCCCGGATAAGTCCGTAGGAGTCAATAATCCCTATCAACCACAAGCCGCCCTCATTCCGACGCTCATCCCGGATTGAGGGCGTGCTTCGCATAGTACAATTGTTAAGCCAGCCTGGGAAGCGGGGCCCGAATGTTTTCGTTGCACTCTTGTTAATTGGTTAAATTTTTCGGGAACAAAATTATACATAGACACGACATCAATACCCTAAACAAAGTGTTTTGCGCAGCCTGAAAGGCACCCGGAGGCAACGTTAGCCGTTCGTCTCTTGATTGCGAATAACTATTTTAAGGTATTGACGACTTAATATCAATCAAGTAATTTTGCATGCACAAAAACATACTTGCCCGACGATTATGATAGACAAAGAATGCGGCTATACGCCATCCAACAACATGAGAGAGCTTATCAGAGACAACGCAATGTTGCTACCCGCCATAAGTCGCTTTGACATATCGTTTGGCTTCGGCGACAGCTCCATCGACAAAGTATGCCTCGACAATAATGTTGATACCGATACCTTTATATCAGTATGTAATCTGCTCAGCGGATATCAGTACTCTCACCGCCACATATCCCTACCTACACTTATCAACTATCTGCAGCGCGCACATATCTCTTTTCTCGATATAATGCTCCCTAAAATCAGGCATCACCTTATCGAGGCAATCAATTACTCCGAGTCAAACGAAGTCGCACTGCTGCTTATCAAATTTTTCGACGACTATGTAGTTGAGGTCAAGCGCCACATGGATTATGAAAATCACACCATCTTCAACTACGTTCACCGGCTTCTTGACCATGAGATTGACCAGAATTTCACCATCGAGGAATTTTCAATCAATCACCAATCCATGACCGAAAAGCTCAAAGAAATCAAAGACATCTTTATCTATCATTACAAACAGCGCGACAACGACCGATTAAGCGCCGCATTGTTCGACATCATAATTTGCGAGCGCGATCTTATGGCCCATTTCCAGGTCGAGAACAGCCTCTTTGTTCCGGCAGTAAAAGACCTCGAAAACCGACTGCGCACAAAACCTCACACCAACAAAACCGACGAATCCGATAATACCACCGATACCGAAAACAGCCAGTTCTGCGCACTCAGTGAGCGCGAGAAAGACATCATACGCAACATAGCGCAAGGCAAATCCAACAAAGAAATAGCCGACCAACTCTGTATCTCCGTGCATACCGTAGCCACACACCGGCGTAACATCTGTTCTAAGCTCGACATACACTCCCCGGCTGGCCTCACCATCTTCGCCATCATCAACCACCTCGTCGACATCAACGAAGTCAAGCCCATCTAACCACCCCACCCGCCCATACTCTAAAACGAACGAGTATGACAACTATCAGGATATTTCGCCCTTTTACCTCAAACGCCGAATACTCCTGGCATCCCCCCTTGCATGATGCAGGCTCACCGAATGATGAAACCCTCTCAGCCCAAACGCGGCATATCAGGCAGACGTTAAATTTTATTTATGCCTAACGTCTGAACTTTCACGGAAATATTGTAACTTTGTAATTGGAGAAATTATAAACATCTTAAAAATGGCCACAAGGTTAAATACAAGTGGCTGACCAAGCCAACATAAAACCTAATCGCGTAGCGCTTTGCTGCGCAAAGAATCAAATTCCCAAACTCCCAAGCAGTCGTTGCAGGCTCGGCCAGCCCTCAGATAACTGCCGCCGGAGTTTTTGTTTTTAAGTATGACTCTAAAAAACTACATATCTGAATTAAATAAGCAGTTCCGAACAGGAATCGCTCGAGAACATAGCTATAGACC
>JAGAUN010000044.1 GCA_017620715.1 Muribaculaceae bacterium
ATTCTGCGAAGCCGACTGGGGTACCGCCATACTTATGGAAGTCAAGACCGGCGACATCAAGGCCATAGCCAATCTCGAGCTCAGCCCCAAGCCCGGCGAAGGCTATATCGAGAGTCTGAACCGTGCCGTGCTCGGCTACGAGCCCGGCTCCGTTGTAAAGACACTGTCAATGCTGATTGCTCTCGAGGACGGCATAGTGCCGAATCTCAATGAAGTAATCCCGCTGGGCAACAAATGGTATTATTATGGCAAAAAGGCCATAATGGACTCTCATTTCAACGCATCGCTCAGGGTCAATGAAATCCTCGAGCAATCGTCAAATATCGGCATGGCCAAAATCATCACCCGCCGTTATGGGCCTAATCCCAGCAAATTTTATGAGCGCATACGTTCGCTCGGTTTCCTTGAGCCGATGCACTCGGGCATAGCCGGCGAACTTACACCCTACTTTCCGAAACTTCCCGACACCGACCTCGGCCGGCAGCGGCTTTCGCGTCAGAGCTACGGCTACTGTACCGAGATTTCACCACTTTACACAGCCTCCATCTACAATGCCATAGCCAACGACGGAGTCTATGTGCGTCCACGCCTTGTAAGAGGCCTGATAGGCAACAAGCTCGACACTATATTTCCGGTGACAAATATTCGCGACCGTATCTGCTCGGTAAAGAACGCCCGCATACTGCGCGAGATGCTCTCAAAAGTTGTGTGGGGCAAACACGGCACCGCGCGCCGCTTCGTGCAGTCACCGCTGGTGAGAATCATAGGAAAGACAGGCACAGCCAATATCAATCAGGCCAAAATAGGATACACCCACGGAGTAAACCGCCTTGCCTTCTGCGGCATTTTCCCTGAAGAGAAACCGCGTTACACCTGCATGGTACTCATTTCCCGTCCACGCGCCAACGCCATGGGTGCAGCATCCAACTCGGGAATGGTTGTACGCAAGGTTGCCGAAGCCTTGTACTCACGAGGAATGCTTGACTATGACGACTCGCTCGAAAAAGGCGACCGCAACAATACTCCAGTGCCGACCCTCTATGCCTCGACCGACCCCGGCCGCAATTCCAGGGTACAGCAGACACTCGGTTTCTCCGGACGTAAATCCGTAATGGCTTCCCCGGCGGCTCCGGCCAAAAATACGGTTCCGTCAGTGCTCGGACTAAGTCTGCGCGAAGCTATCAGAGTGCTCGAATCGGCCGGCTACAGCGTTTCGATAACCGGAACGGGGTGTGTTACAGGCCAGATGCCCGCTCCCGGCTCTTCGTCGGGTAAAGGGCAAAATATACATCTCACCCTAAGAAACTGACATATAATATTGATATTAAACCAAACCATATAACCCTCACCCGAATATGAAAGCATTGTCTGACCTGCTGTCGGCCATAGCCGTAAAAGAGATTATAGGCAGCGAAAACAAGGAAATCACCTCCCTCGAAAGCGACTCCCGCAAAATAAAGCTGGGCTCGATGTTCGTGGCCATTCGCGGCTATAATGTCGACGGCCACAAGTTTATCCCTCTTGTAACCCTGGCCGGCGCTTCGGCGATTGTGTGTGAGGAACTCCCGGAGCGGCTTGAGTCGAATGTCACTTATATCAAGGTTGCCAACACATCGGTAGCGCTGGGCTACCTCGCGTCGCAATGGTGGGGGAATCCCTCGCGCAAGCTCAAACTCGTGGGTGTGACCGGTACCAACGGCAAAACCACCACCGCCACCCTCATCTA
>JAGAUN010000045.1 GCA_017620715.1 Muribaculaceae bacterium
ATGCGCAAGCGCACCGGAGTGCCTGTGGGTATTATCGAGAATTCGGTGGGCGGTTCGCCTCTGGAATCGTGGATTGACGTGGCTACGCTTGAAGAATCGATGCCCGAGATACTGGTGAACTGGCGCACGAACGACTACCTGCAGCCGTGGGTGCAACAGCGCGTCGGCGAGAATGTGCCCGCACAAGGCCACCATCGCCATCCCTATGAACCCTCATATCTGTATTCGGCCGCCATACGTCCGCTCGAGGACTTCAATGTGGCGGGCGTAATATGGTATCAGGGGGAGAGCAACGCCCACAACACTATGGTATTTGAGAATCTGTTTCCTCTCTTTGTGAAGAGTTGGCGTGAGGCTTTCGGTGATGATGATATGGCTGTGCATACGGTGCAGTTGTCGTCGATTGACCGCTCGTCGTGGCCCGTGTTCCGCGACGCCCAGCGACGTCTCGCAGCCGAGATGGAGGGGGTGACTTTGACGGTATGCTCGGATTTGGGCGATTCGCTCGACGTTCATCCGATATATAAGCGTCAGGTTGGCGAGAGGCTTGCCCTGCAGGCTGTACGCACGGCTGCTGATGCTCCTCTTTTTGGCGCTGCACCAGCTGTACACCGCTCAGGCCGAAGTGTGGTGCTGACATTTGCCGACGGTGTGCAGCTGACAACATCTGACGGTAAGCAACCGTCAACCTTTGAACTTGCCGCCATTGACGGACTGTTTGAGCGCGCCCATGCCGTGATTGACGGCAATAGGATAATACTTACGTGCGACGAGGTTGCCTATCCGCTTGTGGTGCGGTATGGCTGGCAGCCTTTTACACGTGCCAATGTGATAGAGGCAACCGACTCGCTTCCGCTTTCGACATTTAAAATAATGATTGAAGACGATATGCAGATAGAAAAAGGGCTTGAATACGGAGTATCGGCTGTGTTTGCCGCACGCAGCGGTGACACTCTGATTATGGCGGGAGGATGCAATTTCCCCACATCCACCCCATTGGCTCCCGACGCCCGCAAACGTTACTATCAGGGCATCTATGAGGCTGACACGGCGTCGCTTGACTGGCGTAGGGTTGCTTCCATGCCGGAGCCGATGGCTTATGGCGCAACTGTGGCGGTGCCCGGTGGATTGATAATGATAGGCGGCTGTAATGATGCCGGTTCTTCGAAGAGTGTGCTGAGTTTTGTTGACGGTGAGCTGAAATCGTTGCCAGAGCTGCCTGTGACATTCGACAATGGCGTCGCTACTGCTGTCGGTGATAGGTTGTACATAGCCGGAGGCAACCAGAACGGAGAGCCGAGCTGCGATATGTGGATGCTTGATATGTCGCGCCTCGATAAGGGGTGGAAGAAGATGAAACGTATGCCCGGCCATGCACGTCTGCAGCCTGTAATGACCCAAAGCGGCGGCAAGGTGTATTTGTGGGGCGGTTTCGCTCCCCGTAACGGGAAGCATGAGCCGACGGTAGATTGCGACGGCCTGATGTATGATGTGGCCTCGGACAAATGGAGCCGTATATCGGCGCCTGAGGTTAATGGCGAAGAGCTGTTTTTGGGCGGAGGCTGTGCTGCCACGCTTCCTGACGGGCGCATAGTAGCCGCGGGCGGTGTAAACAAAGATGTGTTTTTGGATGCGTTGCGCAATCAGGCTCCCGATTATCTGATGCACCCGGTTGAATGGTATAAGTTCAATGGCCGTGTGATGGTGTACGATGTATCGACGTCAGCATGGGAGGTTGTGGCCGAATTGCCTGAAGCGGCACGCGCCGGTGCATCGATCTGTGCTGATGGCGACAATACCGTTTATCTGATTGGTGGCGAAATAAAGCCGAGAGTGCGCACACTCCGCGTAGTCAGTGTGATTGTTTACTGATATAAGAATAAACAATAAACAGGGCCGTCGCCGAGTGACTCGGGGCGGCCCTGTTTATTATTGTAATGTAAGAGTATTAGAGCTGGGGACCTGCTGCTACGAGAGCTTTGCCGGCTTCGTTGTTTTCAAACTTCTTGAAGTTGTTGATAAACATTTCGGCAAGTTTGGTAGCCTTGGTAGACCATTCTTCGGGGTTAGCGTAGGTGTCACGCGGGTCAAGGATTTTGGGATCTACGCCGGGAAGCGCGGTGGGTATAGTGAAGTCGAAGATGGGGAGCTTCTTGGTGGGAGCGGTGAGGATAGAACCGTCGAGGATGGCGTCGATGATGCCGCGGGTATCTTTAATAGAGATACGTTTGCCTGTTCCGTTCCAGCCTGTGTTGACGAGGTATGCCTTGGCACCGCTTTCCTGCATTTTCTTAACGAGCTCTTCGGCATATTTTGTGGGGTGGAGCGAAAGGAACGCTGCGCCGAAGCATGCCGAGAAGGTGGGAGTGGGCTCTGTGATGCCGCGCTCTGTGCCGGCGAGTTTTGAGGTGAAGCCGGAGAGGAAGTAGTATTTGGTCTGCTCGGGGTCGAGTATCGAAACGGGGGGGAGCACACCGAATGCGTCGGCCGAGAGGAAGATTACGTTTTTGGCGGCAGGACCACGAGAGGGCTTAACGATGTTTTTGATGTGGTCGATGGGGTAAGATACACGGGTATTCTCGGTAACCGATTTGTCGGTGAAGTCGATTTTGCCGTCTTTGTCTACGGTAACGTTTTCGAGGAGAGCGTCGCGTGTGATGGCGTTGTAGATGTCGGGCTCAGACTCTTTGTCGAGGTTGATAACCTTAGCATAGCAGCCGCCTTCGAAGTTGAATACGCCGTTGTCATCCCAGCCGTGCTCGTCGTCGCCGATGAGGAGACGTTTGGGGTCGGTGGAAAGAGTAGTCTTGCCGGTGCCGGAGAGGCCGAAGAAGATGGCGGTGTTCTCGCCCTGCTTGTCGGTGTTGGCCGAGCAGTGCATCGAAGCGAGGCCGCGCAGGGGGAGGTAGTAGTTCATGATTGAGAACATACCTTTCTTCATTTCGCCGCCGTACCAGGTGTTGATGATGAGCTGCATGCGTTCGGTGAGGTTGAAGGCAACGCAGGTTTCGGAGTTGATGCCGAGTTCTTTCCAGTTTTCAACTTTGGCTTTCGAAGCGTTGAGTACTACGAAGTCGGGTTTGAAGTTCTTGAGTTCCTCTTCGGTGGGGCGGATAAACATGTTGGTCACGAAGTGAGCCTGCCATGCTACTTCCATTACGAAACGAACGGCCAGACGGGTGTCGGGGTTGGTGCCGCAGAAAGCGTCTACTACGTAGAGAGTCTTGTCGGAAAGCTCTTTGTCGGCAATGGCTTTGAGGGCGGTCCAGGTAGCGGGGGTGATAGGCTTGTTGTCGTTTTTGTATTCGTCGGTTGTCCACCAGATGGTGTTCTTTGAGGTGTCGTCCATTACAAAGAACTTATCTTTGGGAGAGCGTCCGGTGTAGATACCGGTCATAACGTTTACCGCACCAAGCTCCGTAACCTGGCCTTTTTCGTAGCCTGTGAGAGCGGGGTTGGTTTCGTCGATGAAGAGCTGATCATAGCTCGGGTTGTGTATCACCTTAGCACCGGTGATACCGTACTGCGATAAGTCAATTGTGCTCATATTTGTTACTTGAAATATAAATGGTTAGAAATAAATTTATCTTTGTTGGCGGCAGTGACATGCAGAAGCCGGGTGGCGGTGTTGGCGGCTACGGGCCAATGCTTGTTTACCGAGTGCAAAGGTAGCGACTTTTGCCGATATAGGGAGTAACTATTAAGGAAAAATTTCCTTATTAATTATTTTTAAGGATTTGTGACTTTATGTCTTGCAGTCAGATGTACCAACAATCGTGGCGATAGAAAGTTAGGTCATTGAGATGCCATGAGTGGGAAAAGGGATGAGTGCGATAGGATATCTTTGAAAAAAGTATAATAAAAATGGAAAATAATTAGTAAAAAAGTTGACATTCGAAATTTGATTGTCTATATTTGTAGCCAACATGAAGTAATAGGGATGTAACGCACTACAAAGCTCTTTACCTCATACACAATTACATCTAACCGGCGGAATGGAGATTCCACAACAACCCGGAGATAGCCATAATCTTTAACAACCGGCTACCCAATAGAGAGGGAGCCGATGGCAGAAGGATCCCTACGTCTGGAAACCGCCAATTGACACCACTGTCCAGGGAATATAAGTATCATCTATACATCATAGCCATACGGGGCGTGAACGTTTAGATACCTATTCTGAGGACAAAGGCGCTTGGCGGTGCCTCAGGCAGCAGGAAAGGCATCTTCCGTTACCGCCCCATTTTTTTGAACTCAAATATCTCAAGCATGAGTCAAATTTTTATAGGAAAAATAATCGAGGAGGAGCTTCGAAACCAAGAGCGGTCGGTAGTGTGGTTATCGCGCAAGCTCAATTGCAACCGCACTAACGTATATAAGATATTCAACCGTACGAGTATCGATACGGAGCTGTTGCTTCGCCTTAGCAACATACTCAAGTGCAATTTCTTTGCCTCTTACACCGACAGACTTGAACCCTGAACGTCCTGTGTGCTCGCCCCGGCGACCGTATTGACGTCTCTCACTCCTGAATAGCTCTATGTGATATGGGCCTCTATTGCACGAATCAGTGGAAATAATTACGTTTGTACCGCGCATATCCATGCGGTATTTCTAACGTAACTACTCTTTAGCTATGACATCGTCACACAAAAGTATCATATACACCCGCACGGGCGACTCCGGTACCACCTCGCTCGTTGGGGGCACCCGTATTGATAAGGATAACATAAGACTCGAAGCATACGGCACTATAGACGAGCTTAACTCTCACATAGGTCTTCTTGCCGCGGAGGTGGAATATGCCGATGTGCTGAGCAATCTGCGGTCGATACAAAATCTGCTCTTCGATATCGGGGCGTATCTGGCCACTCCCGCTGACTCGCCCTACCGCAATGAGTATCCGGTGGGCCAAGCAACAATAGAGGCGCTGGAAAAGATAATAGACACGCTTGATTCGCAGGTGCCACCGGCCCACAATTTCGTCTTGCCGGGCGGAACGCATGCCTCAGCGCAGGCGCAGGTGGCACGCACCGTTTGCCGCAGGGCCGAACGCCGCATCGTAGCACTCGCCCGAGAGGTGGAAGTGTCGCAATCGGTCACTATATTTATCAATAGGTTAAGTGATTACCTGTTTGTGCTGGCACGGTGGCTAAATTATTGTGGCGAGTGCGACGAAATAATGTGGACCAAAGATTGCACATTGTGATAAAATCACTATTTTTGCGCACCCGAAAATAATAATCACCCTATACCCAACTACCATGTACTGGACATTAGAATTAGCATCGAAACTTGAAGACGCTCCCTGGCCTGCAACACGCGAGGAACTCATAGACTACGCCATGCGTTCCGGAGCCCCCCTCGAAGTGATAGAGAATCTGCAGGAAATAGAAGATGAGGGCGAGACCTACGACTGCATCGAAGATATCTGGCCCGACTACCACTCCAAAGAAGACTTCCTCTTCAACGAGGACGAGTATTGATACTCAAATTTATATATAACATACTGACTACCAGTTATATAAACGATTAGAATTTGTTTGTATGGCTGGTGTTTTATGGTCTTAAATAGCCGAATTGGTTTGTGTAATCAGGGGATTTTAGGGCTTTTGTTTGTATATAATTCATTTTCAATATTACATTTTCTCATAGAAGACGAATATCGTCTTATTTAGTATTTATTAATCTTGGTGTGTCGTATTTTTACACATG
>JAGAUN010000046.1 GCA_017620715.1 Muribaculaceae bacterium
CGTCGAGTACTGCGATAGCTTTGATGGTAACGGCATCGGTAATGGAAATGGGAGTGCCGATATAAGTATAACCGTTGGTGGCAGAGGGTGTGGTGTTGTCGTCGGTATAGTAAATCGTAGCACCGTCGGTAGCACAGGTTATCTCAACAGATGTACCCTCTTCTACAGCACCCGATGCAACCGAGAATACGGGAGTAGCTACAGTTTCAATTACTGTGCCGCCCTCTATAGCAATAGGGGTGATTTGGACAGTATTGTTGTATACGCCAACAAAGCCGGTCACTGTGAAACCTTCGCCTTCTTCTACTGTAACAACATCATAATAAGTTGAGTTGTAGAAAGTGTTGTAAATAGTAATGGTATTGCCGTCAGCATCGGTAGCTGTATAATTGTTGTCTTTTGTCTGCGCCTCAATTTTTACAGGGCCGAACTTCACATACTGGTTGAGCATTGTAACATCGATATTGGCTACGTTTACTTCGTAAGGCTCTACGGGTGTACCTGAAGTCTTTTCGCCGATTGCAGTTGGTACAAGTTCGTCGAGACCGCCTTGACTGTGGTATGTGCCGGTAATATAAGAAAGCATATCGCCATTTACGGCAGTAAGATCAGTCACTGCTGCTAAATTGTTGGTATTGTAAGCGAGAATGAACGAATCGTTGGCATCTTTAAGATACATGTTGCGTCCGTTCTTGTAAATCACTGTAACAGGCGTATTGATGCGGGTAGCAGCAGACGGTTTGTAGCTGATAAACTCGGCAATTGAGTTTACAACATTGGGGGTAAGTATCTTAGTGATAACTTTCGAATATTCACCGTCATTATTAACAGCTACAGCCTTTACAGTGGTAACACCCGAGATAGTGAATGTACCGGTGTAGGGAGTGGAAGCGGTGGTAGGCTCGGTGGTGCCGTCGGTGGTATAGTAAATATCATCGCCATCTTCCTGGGTAATCTCTACAGTGTTGTTTTCAAGGAGCGTAATTACGGGGGCAGTTACAGTAGTGCCGGGCTGCGACGAAGCAGTATATTCAATCTCAATGTATTGTGCACGAATCTGCTTAGTTCCTACAAGTGAGAATGATTCAGGCTGTGAAGTTCCGTCAGTAGCCGGTTCCCAAGTAAAAGGAGTGGCAGTTGCAGTAGTTTGTGTGATTTTACCCCACGATGTTGAAACAGTACCACCTAAATATGAAGTACCCGAACATTTAACACTGATTTTAGTGATAGTAACACCGTCAGCCGGGGTAAAGATAATCTTATCGCCGATATATACACGCAAATTTGAACTGGTAACTTGAGCGTTATTGGTACTAACTTTTTCAACCTGCATTGATATTACGCCATCGATAGTGAATACAGAGCTGCCTACAGTTCCGTCTGGTAACGTTACTTTTTTATCATCCGGGGCAGTGCCCTTGTACATTGTGGAACCCTTAGGAATAAATGCAGCTACGTCGGCTAAAGCCGTGACCGAAGCAAAAAGTGTGAGTAGTGAAAGGAGTAGAAATTTTCTCATAAATGTGTGATTAAGTGAATAATATATTTGGTTTTAACTAAATAAATCTCAGCTGTGGTATCCATTACAAGGTTTATTGCGCAAATATACACAATGTGTGGCCAACCACCATAATAAACATTAATTAATTTCACCCCGAATTTTAAGATTTAACACTTTGAATTTTAGCCACAATACGATTTCGAAAAAAGAATTGTCATCGGATTTGCAACTTTTCAGAAATAAGTGTATATTTATAAACATCAACGAATAAATAATATGATACATTTAAAAGATTTCATCGACATGAATTGGAGTATGATAATTACATACACTATCAGCAATGATGATGTAAGAGAGGAGCTTGTAACGTGGCTTGAGGAGAAAGGCTTTGAGTCTCAACCCGACCAGTCGGTAACGGCACTCTCCTTCAGCAAGAGGAACAAAGTAACGGAAATCTGCAACGAGATTGGCCACATTTGGAGAGAGAACCCGGATTTGTTTGAATCAGGAGACTCTATAGTTGTTTATAAGGCAGCAGCGATAAAAGATGGCGACAAGTATGTAGCCGGCATAAAGTCGCTGACTTGGCAAAAGTAACTATGATTTAGCGCTTATGATGCTTATGGTTGGCGCGACACGAACGTGCCAACCGACATGCGTCGCAGCCCGAATCGGGCTGTGAGGATTCGTCGCAACAACTATTGCCGTTGCGGCTTCGCCGTATGCGGCGCACTGCCCATACCGCTGCCACAATCAGAATTATGGCCACTGCGCCCCACTGCAATATGCTATTTGTCACCGAGATAAGGTTTGAGGAAATGCGTGAATTCGTAAACAAAATTTGGTGTAAAGACAGCATCGGCAAGCCGGGGCTCAATCGACTTTATACTCCAGAATTGCAAGTCATCGGCCTCCCCTTTCTCGAGTCGGGGAGTATAGCCGCGAGGAGCACGGGAGATATGAGTGTATACCAGTTCGCGCTCGGCCGGACAATCCCAGACATAACAGGCTATCGGTACCGCGTCAACCACGTCAAGCCCAATTTCTTCAGAGGCTTCACGCCGGAGAGCAACTGAAATCAGTTCACCGAAATCCACATGTCCTCCTACCGATGTGTCCCACTTGCCGGGCTGTATAAGTTTGGTCTCAGAGCGTTTCTGCAACAGAATGTTGCCCTGGGCATCGACAAGGTGCAGATGCACAACGGGGTGCAGCAGACGGCGTGCATGGCACTCGCTGCGCGGAGCGCTGCCTAATATATTGCCCTGCTCATCGACTATAGGTAGGAGCTCAATTTTTGTCATACATCGGTTTGATTTTTGCGAACAGTTTTGCGGGAGTAAGCGTCTCGGGGTAACGGTCGAACGGCAAAAGCATCCGACACCCCTCCTTGTATTGCGAACAACCGTAGGCCGTGTGCCCCTTGATGAGGTGGCCCTTGCCACAAGCAGGGCAGACTATCTGCTCCAGTTTGCGTACGGGTTTGCGGCGCGGCGACGGGTTATCCGATACGGCTCTTCCTGATGATTTACCTTTGCGGCCTCGCGCCGATTTGGCAGCCGGCGCCGAGGCTACCGCCGACTCAGTATATATTTTAGTGTTCTGATTGTCAGAAAGCACCTCAATGACAATATCATTAATCATCTCCTTGATTTGTGCGGCAAACTCCGACGCCTGATAGGTGCCGCGCTCTATGCAGCGCAAACGGTTCTCCCAGATACCGGTAAGGCGCGGGCTCTTGATAAGGTCTACCTTGATAAGGTCGATAAGGGCTTTGCCGGCATCGGTGGCGCGGAGACTCTTCTTCTCACGCACAATATAGCCGCGTTTGATAAGAATCTCGATGATGGCGGCGCGGGTCGACGGGCGACCTATGCCGTTATCTTTCATAGCCTCGCGCAACTCTTCGCTATCGATATTTCGGCCGGCTGTTTCCATCGCCCTCAACAGCGTTCCCTCGGTAAAATATTTAGGAGGCTGGGTAACCTTCTCGACAACCTCAGGGGTATGAGGCCCCGACTCCCCTACTGTGAATGCAGGCAAGAGGTCGGCTGTATCGGCCGGTGTCTTATCTTTGGCATAAAGCGATTTCCATCCGGCCGACTCTATGACCTTGCCCGAAGCGCGAAATTTCGTCTCTCCAACCACTGCGCCAACCGTGGTGGAAGTGAAGATGCAATCGGGGTAAAAAGCGGCTATAAAGCGAAGCGCTATAAGGTGGTACATCTTTTTCTCGTCGGCGGCAAGCGTAAGAGGCGACTGCCCGGTGGGTATGATAGCGTGGTGGTCCGTGACCTTGGAATTGTCGAATACCTTTTTCGACTTGGGAAGGCGGCCGGCCAATACCGGTGCGGTAAGCGACGCGTAGGGAGTCATGCGCCGGAGTATGTCGGGCACTTTAGGGTAAATGTCGTCGGTGAGATATGTGGTGTCGACGCGCGGATAGGTGGTTACTTTCTTCTCGTAGAGCGACTGTATGAGTTTGAGCGAAGTATCGGCGCTCCATCCCCAGCGCTTGTTGCACTCTACCTGGAGAGATGTGAGGTCGAAGAGACGCGGCGGAGCCTCACGGCCTTTCTTTTTCTCAACCGAGTCGATGCGCAGCTCTTTTCCCGAGATTTCGGCGAGCAGTTGTTGAGCCTTCCCGGAGTCGTCGAACCGAGTGTCGATACCTGAAAAAAGAGCCTCGCGATAGCGCGTCTGTATCTCCCAGTATGGCGCCGGAGTGAAATTCTCAATCTCTTTCTGGCGGTCGACAACGATAGCAAGGGTGGGGGTCTGTACGCGGCCTATCGACAAAACCTTGCCGGGCACCGAATATTTGAGCGAGAAGAGACGCGTGGCATTCATACCGAGTACCCAATCGCCGACAGCGCGCGACAATCCGGCCATATAAAGATTATCGAAATCGGCCTGAGGGCGTAGATCTTTGAAGCCGTCGCGTATCGACTCGTCGGTAAGGGAGGAAATCCACAGACGCTTCACCGGGCACTTCACCTTGGCCTTCTGCATTACCCATCGCTGTATGAGCTCACCCTCCTGACCGGCATCACCGCAGTTGATAATCTCGTCGGCTTGCGAAGCAAGCTGCTCTATCACCTTAAACTGCTTGCGGATAGATTCCTGGTCGATGAGCTTTATGCCAAACCGCGGAGGAATCATGGGAAGCGCTGACAGCGACCACCGTTTCCACCCCTCGTAATAATCAGCCGGCTCCTTAAGCGTGCAGAGATGGCCGAAAGTCCAGGTAACGCAATAGCCGTTGCCCTCGAGAAATCCCGACTGCGGACGCGACGCTCCCAGTATGGCGGCTATATCGCGGGCCACACTCGGTTTCTCGGTGATACAAAGTATCATTTGGCGCGTGCAGGTTTACATTTCACCGTGCCGCGAGGCCCGAAAAACTGCAGTTCAAAATCGGATGGCAGATTCTCGCCGAGGAAATCTATTTCGACATATATAGCGGAGTCATCCTCCCACTGAAACCAGCGCTTGAAGTCAACTCCGTCGATATCTGCTGCGGGAAGCTCAGCACTCCCGGAAGATACCATATACACCGAGTCGATGCGTCCGGCGGTATGCGGGCGCCCCACAAGGTTGACCGAAACACGAATCACATCATCATCAGCAATAACCTCGGCATCCAAATACTGCACTTCAAACGCCGGCTCAACATTATTGGCCGCAGGGCCGATATTGGCGCTGGAAGCCAACGTGGTGATACATACTACCGCTGCGAATATAGCTAATATGCGTTTCATTCCTTGCTTTTTGCTTCGTTCCAAAGGGCGTCCATCTCTTCGAGAGAGGATTCGCCAATCTTCTTTCCCTGCCGGTTGAGTTCCTCCTCTATATAGTGGAAACGGCGCTGAAACTTGGTGTTGGTGTATTGGAGGGCATTTTCAGGATTGATACCGAGGCGACGCGCCGTGTTGACAAGGCTGAACAATACATCGCCAAACTCCCGCTCCATGGCCTCTTTATCGCCCCGTGAAGCCTCCTGTTCAAATTCAGAGATTTCCTCACGGAGTTTTTGCCAGGGGCCTTCGGCATCAGGCCAGTCGAATCCGACGTTGGCCGCTTTTTCCTGAATACGATAGGCCTTGATAAGTGCGGGAAGCGACGCCGGAACGCCCGCGAGCACGAATCGATTGCCGCCTTTCTCCTTCAATTTTATCTGCTCCCAGTTGACTTCAACCTGGTGCGCATCGTCGGCTTCTACCGAGCCGAACACATGGGGATGGCGGAAAATCAGTTTGGCATTGAGCGCATCGGCCACATCGCCGATATCGAAAGCACCCTGCTCGCTCGCAATCTTGGCATAGAATATGACGTGGAGCAAGACATCGCCCAACTCTTTTTTGATGTTGGGCATATCTTCGGCAAAAATAGCATCGCACAATTCGTACACCTCCTCGATGGTATTGGTGCGAAGACTCTGAAAGGTCTGCTTGCGATCCCATGGGCATTCTACGCGGAGCCTGTCGAGCGTATCGAGCAAACGACCGAATGCCTCTATATTATATGAGCGCGTGTGCTGCTCAGGTTTATTCTGACTGTTCATAATTTTCTATTCCGGATTCGAGCCATTCAATAAATTTATCGATGTTTTCGTCGTACCCATAGGGTTCGGTGGTGAGAGGGCGCCCTTCGTTGTCAAGCAGCACATAATAGGGTTGCACTGAAGCCTCGAACTTGGAGCGCTGGAGATAGCTCCACTTCTCACCGATGTTGGTAATCGAAACGGTTTTGCCGTTCTCCTCAACATCATACGGGGCAGCAAGCGGAGTGCGGTCGTCGACCATAAGGGTGATGAACACGAAATTGTTTTCGATGAGCTTTTTCACTCGGTCGTTATCGAGCACAGCGCCCTCCATTTTGCGGCAATTGACACAGCCGTAGCCCGAGAAGTCGATAAGCACAGGCATATTGTGCTCCTGAGCATACGTCATACCCTCTTCGAAATCGGAGAAGTGTTTGTATTGCGGAGCCTGATAGAGATTGAAGTCCTGTGTGTCGAGCGGCGGCAGAAAGGCGCTTACCCCCTTAAGCGGAGCGCCCCAGAGACCGGGAAGAAGATATACAGCAAAACTCCATGAAGCAAGAGCAAGGAAGAATCGGGTGAGCGATACATGAGGCAAATCGACATCGTGCACGAATTTGAGTTTGCCGAGCAAGTACATGCCGAGCAGCACAAAAAGCACAATCCAGAGAGCGATAAATATTTCGCGGTCGAGTATTCCCCAGCCGTATGCCAAATCGACTACCGAGAGGAATTTGAGCGACAAAATAAGCTCGAGGAAGCCTAATACAACCTTGACCGAGCCGAGCCAGGAGTTGGAACCGCGCATGCCGTTGATAAGCGACGGGAAGAGTGCAAGCAGTGCGAATGGGATGGCAAGCGCAAGTGCAAAAGCACCCATGCCGAGGGCCGGGCCGAGGAGATTGTCTTGCGAGGCCGCCTCAACCAAAAGGGTTCCGATCAGGGGAGCTGTGCATGAGAATGACACTAATGTGAGGGTAAAGGCCATGAAGAAGATGCTAATGATACCGGTGGTGCGCTCGGCCTTGGCATCCATGCGTGCGCCCCAGCTCGAAGGAAGGCGTATCTCGAATGCTCCGAAAAAGGAGACTGCGAATACAACCAGGAGCGCAAAGAATATGATATTGAATACAGCATTGGTGGCCAACTGGTTGAGCTGCCCCGCTCCGAATATCAGCGTAATGGCAATACCCAATACAAGATATATCAGCACTATTGCGAGGCCGTAGATAACGGCATCGGCTATGGCACGGCCGCGGCTCTGACCTTTTTTAAGGAAGAAGCTGACTGTGAGCGGTATCATTGGCCACACGCAAGGTGTGAGGAGCGCCAGCAAGCCGCCGATAAATCCCCAGATGAGGATGTACCACACAGAAGCGGGAGCCTTGGACTGGAATTCGACGGGAGCCCACCAGCGGGCAGTGTCGGCGTCAGACTGTGTCTGAGGTACGGAATCAGTTAATACAGGCGCCGTACTTTCGGTTGATTCGGTCGCAGTGACCGTGTCGGCACCCGGAGCGGGTGAGAAATTGTGTGAAACGTTGAAAGGCACTGTCTTGGGCGGAGTGCATGAGCTCGAATTACAAGCCATTGCCACTATTTTGCCTTCGAAATCGCAGCCCCGGCTTCCATCGAGCAAGACGAATTTCTGGGTGAAGACAACGGTGCCGGACCACGTACCGATGTTGAGATTGAACATTTCATCGAACTTCACATCAGGTTTGACTGACTCCTCAAGACCGTCGACCAGGCGTGCCCCTTCGACTTTGCTGAAAGTGATGGAGGTAGGCCGTGGGCCACCATCAGGAACTGAGGTGGAATAGATGTGCCAACCCTTATCGATTTTGGCTGTGAAGCGAACCACGCCCTCGGTATCGGATGTCATGTCGACCGACCACGACCAATCGACGGGATCGACAATCTGAGCCCGGGCCTCAGGGAGGAGATATAGCGAAACTGCAAGCGCAATGAAAAGGTTAAAAAATCGGTGCATAATAATTAGAGTTGTACAGAAAGATTAGTTACTGCCGGCGGTGTGCATGTTTCGTCGTTGCATGCCATTGAGGTGATTTTGGCTGAAATACTGGCTTCCGACGGCTCGGATATTTTGAACTTACGGCGGAATGTAACAGGTTTATCCCACCAGGTAATGTCGAGGTCAAACATCGTATCGTGTACGGTGACGGGAGTAATATCGTAGGTCAACGAGTCGGTGAACAGGACTCCTCTGCTGCCGTCGAAATCGATAGTAGTGGGGACAGGACCGCCATCGGGGAGCTCAATGCCATAAAGATGCCAGCCCTGCGACGGTACTGCCTTCACTATCACTTCGCCAAGGGTGTCGCAGAGCATTTCGACTTCCATCGACCACTTTACTCTTGCGGGAGCGCGAAGCTGAGCCGAGGCAGCAAATCCGCACCACAGCAGCATGAAGATGATAATAAATATAGACAAACGTTTCATTAGTCGTAACTTTAATATATATGTGTGCAAAGGTAGTGAATTATTTGCTGAGGTGTTTCAATTTAGCATTTTTTACTATTAACATGACACAAAGACCCATAATTATAAAAAAAAATTGTAACTTTGCGTTTTAATAAGAGGCCCTATGCACGGGTTTCTACAAGCATAAATTACACATTATTAATATTAAAGCATACAGCTATCAAAGACGTAAGCGAATGAAAGAACGCAGCAAGGTGCTCTATGTGTCGCAGGAAATATCGCCTTACCTGCCGGAATCTCCGATGGCGGAGGTAGGAAGGGCTATACCGCAGCACACTCAGGAATGGGGCTATGAAGTACGAACATTCATGCCCAAATACGGATGTATCAATGAGCGCCGCAATCAGCTCCATGAAGTAATACGCCTTTCAGGCATGAACGTGGTAATTGATGACACCGACCATCCTCTTATAATAAAGGTGGCTACCCTGCAACCCACGCGCATGCAGGTATACTTCATTGACAACGACGACTACTTCCACTATTCGCCCGACAAAAGCCTTGAGACGGTAAGTTCGCCGTCGGACAATGACGAGCGCACCATATTTTTTGCGCGCGGCGTGCTGGAGACCGTGAAGAAGCTGCGTTGGAACCCGTCGATAGTACACTGCATGGGATGGATTACCGCCCTGATACCTGTATTGGTAAAAAAATACATGGCCGAGGATCCTACCTTTGCACAAGCTAAAATTGTGTATGCCCTGCGTTCAGAGAATTTCGACCAGCCGTTTGCCGAAAGGTTCTACGACAAGCTGAACCGCTCGGTAAGTGCTCCGGAGGCCGCTGAGGGTCAGGAACCCGTTGACTACCTGGCACTGAACAAACTCGCACTCGATTACTGTGATGCCATTGTGGAAATGGACGAGAATGTAGACTCTGAGCTTCTGGAATATGCCAAGGCAACGCAAAAGCCCCTGCTCT
Source organism: Muribaculaceae bacterium (assembly GCA_017620715.1). Taxonomy (GTDB): domain Bacteria; phylum Bacteroidota; class Bacteroidia; order Bacteroidales; family Muribaculaceae; genus Paramuribaculum. The sequence continues at coordinate 9,471 of JAGAUN010000046.1, forward strand.
CATATATAGCCGACAAAGAGCTGTTTAAAGAATCTTATAAGGCATTTTTCGAATCTCTCATAGAGCAGTAATCCCCTTCTCAACTACAATTAAAGCTATATAGAAATAGCACACTCATGAAAAATCTGAAAACTATTATCTCGGCATGCGCTGGCGCAATGATGGTATTTGGCGTTGTGGGCTGCGACGATAATACCACGTCTATCGGTTCGTCGCTCGTAGACGATGACGCAAAAATCATAATCGACTCATCATTTCAGGTAACCGGACTGCCGATTGCAAACACCACTGTACAGTCGCGCACCACCACGCAACTTATAGGAGCGCTTGAGGCCAGAGAATACGGCTCTTTTTCATCTGACTTCGTAAGCCAGTTTATGTCTTCTATGACAATAGACACCACCGGCGTGACGGTAAATGATATCGATTCTGTGAAGTTGTATATGTTCTTCACTCCCGGAGCGCTCACCGGCGACTCGCTTGTGCCGATGGGCCTTAAGGTTTATCCCCTCACCCGTCAACTTCCAACGCCTATTTACAGCGACTTCGACCCCACGGGCTATTACGATGAAAGCCAGTGCTGGACCAAGAATTCGCAGATATACACCGGCAACGCACTGTTTAACGACTCTGTCAACAACCTGTCATATCGCACCGTAGTAGCTACCCTACCGGTTGAATTCGGCAAAAAGGTATTCCGTGAGTACAAGACCAATCCCGCCACGTTCGCCACTCCCGATGCTTTCTGCAAATTTTTCCCGGGATTGTACGTAAAGAACAGCTTTGGCGCCGGCCGTGTGATAAACATCAGCCAGACCCGCATCAATTTCTATTATCGCAAGCGCTCAACGGTAACCAGCAATGGCGAGACACGCGACACCATTATCAACTCATCGGCCACTTATATGGCCGTCACCCCCGAGGTGATAACGAACAACATCATAAACATGACGGTGAGCGACAATCTCATATCGATGGTATCTCGTGGCGAGCCTATATTGGTAGCTCCCGCAGCATACGATGTAAAGATCAGCTTCCCCGCGCCGCAGATTTTAGCCTCATATCGCAAAAACGACGTAGACATGTCTGTGATTAACACTCTGACAATGTCGATACCCGTGGAGGAAATCACCAACGGCTACAACATCAATCCACCCGCCAACGTGCTTTTAGTACTTGCCCGCGACAAGGACTCATTCTTCGAGAACAACAAGATAGCGGACGACAAGACTTCATTTCTGGCCTCATACAATTCGGAGACCAAATCTTACGAGTTTAATGCCCTGCGCTCATATATACTCGAATTACTTACAAAAGAGTCGATTACGCCGGAAGACTACACATTTATCATAACCCCGGTAGATGTAGTGTCGGAGACCTCTTCCTCGGGCTACTA
>JAGAUN010000047.1 GCA_017620715.1 Muribaculaceae bacterium
ACGTAGCGGCGTCAGGATTTGGCTTCGGCAGGGATTGTAATGGCTTCACGGATTATCGCCACTTCAACCAAAACCCTTGTAACTCAATTCTATCACTATATCTTTCCGCATTTCACTTTTTTGTAGTAACTTTGCACATTAAAACACAATTAAAAAGCATGCCCGGCTCCTCAAACAATCTCTCACCCCTGCACAGTGGCGCACATGGCGGTATATTTCTCGGCATCTATCTCAGCGTGATATTCGGCTTACAGGTAGCAATGCAGTGGTATCCGCAGATCAGCATCATAGCCACCATAGCTATATTCGCATTCCCGTTGGTGCTATACCGCCGCTTGCGTATCAGCTATGTGCGCGGAGGCTGCGGGGCATCTTACGGCGATCTGTTTGCGCAAGGTGTGCTTTCCGTACTTGGGGGCGCCATAGTCAGTTGTCTGGTGTCGGTAGTATATATCCGCTTCTTTCAGCCCACCTATGTCACCGACCTGCTCGACGGTATGGTCTTGGCTTATACCCAGGCCGGAATACCGCTCGACGACCCCGCTGTAGCGCAGCTCACCTATATGCGTGAGTCAGGGGCGCTTCCTGCGGGCACGGAGTTGTGTATACTCATTTCCAGCTCAATAGTAATATTCGGCACAATACTCTCAATCGCCGCAGCCGCCCTTGCGTGTCGTCCTCTCCGGCGCACAGCCGCTGCAAAAAGCGAATAGCATTATCAAATCAGAAACAATCAACTATACATCAATGGATATTTCAGTAGTAGTACCTCTATACAACGAAGCCGAGTCACTTCCCGATCTCGAGGCATGGATAGAGCGCGTAATGCGCGACAACAACTTTTCGTACGAGATAATATTTGTCGATGACGGCAGCACCGACAACTCATGGCAGGTGATAGAGCAGCTCAGCGCTAAAAATCCTTGCGTGAAAGGTGTGAGCTTCCGCCGCAACTACGGAAAGTCGCCCGCTCTGAATACCGGATTCCGCCGTGCGCAGGGCGATGTGGTAATCACAATGGATGCCGACCTGCAGGACTCGCCCGACGAAATTCCCGAACTCTACCGCATGATTACTGTCGACGGATATGATGTGGTAAGCGGCTGGAAACAAAAACGCTACGACCCGCTCTCAAAAACCATACCCACCAAGCTCTTCAATGCTACCGCGCGAAAGGTAAGCGGCATCAAAAATCTGCACGACTTCAATTGCGGTCTCAAAGCCTACCGCTCCGATGTGGTTCACCATATAGAGGTATACGGCGACATGCACCGCTATATTCCCTATCTGGCCAAAAACGCAGGCTTCAGCCGCATCGGCGAGAAAGTGGTGCAGCATCAGGCACGCAAATACGGCAAATCGAAATTCGGTCTCGACCGCTTTGTGCACGGCTATCTCGACCTCATCACCCTTTGGTTTACCAATAAATTCGGCGGCCGCCCCATGCACTTCTTCGGTCTGTGGGGGAGCCTGATGTTTATAATCGGTTTTATAGCTGCAATAGTAGTGGGCTCGCTCAAACTCTACCACCTCTATAGCGGCGGCGACTATAGTCTGGTCACCGACTCGCCGTATTTCTTCATAGCTCTAGCCATGATGATACTCGGCACCCAGCTTTTCCTTGCCGGATTTATAGGCGAACTCATAGCCCGCAACTCCACGCGCCGCAACGACTATGAGATACGCCGTGAGTTAAACATCGACTCCCCGCACGCATAATGTCACGTCTGCTCACATTCATTGCGCTCCTCGGGGTATTGCTCACTGCCTACAGCTGCAATACCTCAGGGTGTACCGACAATCAGAACAGCCTCCCTCTGGCCGGATTCTACTCCGCTCAAACCCAAGAGGGCATATCGATATCCGACATAGAGATAAGCGGCGTGGGGCGCAATCCCGACTCCCTGCTCTATGCCTCGGGCACAGCACTTTCGAGCGTATACCTGCCGCTGCGCAGCCGCAACACAACTACCGCCTACGCATTTCACTATACTCAGGAGGGGCTCGAAGACCCGAAGTACAACGATACCATTACCTTCACCTATACCTCCCGGCCATACCTCGCCTCCGAGGAGTGTGGCGCCATGCTCACCTACAACATCACCGGCATGACACACACCCGGCACCTTATACAATCTGTAGAAATAATCGACTCACTAATCACCAATACCGACATTGAACGCATCAAAATATACTTCCGTACCGAGGAGTAGCCATCGGCACTCCCCGGCAGCGCTCAGGCTTATTCTGCCGGTATTGGCGCTGCTCATAAGCGTGGCAGCGGCTATAGCCGACACGCCACGCAAAATCACTCCCGTCACCCCGCGTGCTCCCGGAGCGCCTGCGCCAGCACAAGCCGACCCTAACGCGCGCCCCACAACCCTGCGCGAGGATCATGACGCTCAGGGCAACGTGATATTCATCGACACCGTCACCGGCATGGAGTGGATTGATACCACTATCAACAACAAGCCTACCGGAATGATATACCCCAAATACTACACCATCACGGCCGGCGTCAATATCTGGGACCCGGTGATGCGTATCCTGGGTCAGGATTACGGTATAGGTGAGGTGTGGGGCGAATTCAGCTTTTATAACCGTTATAATCCTGTCGTAGCAGTGGGTCTGGGGCAGGCGTCCTTAACCCCTGACGGTAAGAACTACACATACCGCAGCCCCATGGCGCCATACTTTAAGCTCGGCGCCAACTACAACATACTCTACAACAGCAATCCACGTTATCAGGTACACGTGGGCCTGCGATACGGATTCACTCCGTTCTCCTATTCAGTGCCCGATGCAACGCTTGGCCCCGGTTATTGGGATGAGACCGAGCAGATATCCATACCCTCTCAGAAATCAACCGCCGGATACCTTGAACTTGTGGCCGGCCTGCGCGTTGATATAGCAAAAGGCTTTTCTCTGGGATGGGATGTGATTTACCACACCATACTCCACGAAAGCAATGCTGCTTACGGCAAGCCGATTTACATACCCGGCTACGGTAAGCGGGGCACAACATTTTCAGGCAGTTTCTCGCTGTCGTATACTTTCGCGTTACCTCACAAATCAGACCCTCCCGAACAGCCCGACACTCAACCCCTACAGTGACAATGGCACAACGCATCATCATAATAGGCGCATCATCAGGCATCGGACGAAAACTCGCCCTCGCCTATGCCGCCTCCGGATGTAAAGTGGCCATTTCGGCGCGTAGGGAGCCGCTGCTTAAGGAGATAGCCGCTCAGTATCCCGACGACATCACCTACTCCACAATGGATGTAGGCGCTGCCGATGCCGTAGATACTCTTCATCGAATGATTGACTCTCTCGGCGGCCTCGACCTGCTTATTTATTGTGCCGGTACAGGCTTCTGTGACCCGGAACTGACTCCCGAAAAACTGGGCGTGACGCTTCACACCAACGTCGACGGCTTCGCCTCTATTATCAGCGCCGCCTACCGTTATTTCCGCGACCGCGCTCCGCGTGTGCCCGCGCAGATAGCGGCAATAACCTCCGTTGCCGCCACAAAAGGCATTGGTGTATCGGCAGCCTATAGCGCCTCAAAAAGTTTCGAACAGAAATTTCTTGAGGCAATAGCCCAGCTTGCGCATATCAACCGATTGCCGCTCACCGTCACCGACATACGCCCCGGTTTCATACGTACCGATCTGCTCGATGCCTCGCGCCATTATCCCATGCTCATGAGTCCCGATTATGCCACACGGCTTGTAATGAGCGCCATACGCCGAGGCCGCTCGGTGGATACCGTCGACTGGCGCTGGCGCCTGCTCACGGCAGCGTGGCACCTCATACCGCGGCCTATATGGGTACGCCTCAATATCAACTTTTAATCTTCATAATCTCAGCCAAAATACCGTTATGACAATAGTCAATACCGACAAGCCTATAGCCCTTTGCAGCGATCATGCCGGCTATCTCTACAAAAAAGCCATCATAGAGCATCTCACGGCGCAAGGCATAGCTACCAAAGATTTCGGCACATACAGCGCCGACAGTTGTGACTACCCCGACTTCGCCCATCCCTGTGCCAAGGCCGTTGAGTCGGGTCAGTGCTATCCCGGCATAGCCCTCTGCGGTACCGGCAACGGCATTGCCATGACGCTCAACAAACATCAGGGTGTGCGTGCCGCTCTGTGCTGGCTCCCCGAGCTCGCCACTCTCGCACGCGAACACAACGATGCCAACATACTCGTGATGCCCGCACGCTTCATCACTATCGAGCAGGCTCTCGCAATAGTCGATACCTTCCTCTCAACACCCTTCTCCGCCGAGGAGCGCCACGCCCGCCGCATAGCCAAAATACCCGTTTCGTAGAACCACAAGGCCCGGCGGGTTGTATTATATAATGAAGCACATTGGTTATATATACAACACCCCGCTATGAAACGCATTATTTCGCTTTCGGCAACAATATCATCTCTTGCGGCCGCATCGCTGCTCACCTCATGCGACGCATTATGGGGCACCGCATCGGTCGACATCGACCCCGGCTACTATAGCGCCGGAATCTACAACGACTGGTATCCCACCCTCTCGGGGGCGCCCCTCATATCTCCGATATACTGGGGCAATCAGATATATCCCGGTCCGGGGCCGGCGCTTCCTCCCCCTCAGCGACCCAACGCCGCATGGCGTCCGGGCGCGAACCGCCCCGTAGGCAACTCACGGCCCAATGCAGTGCCGTCGACACCCTCCGTACCCGGGCAGGGGAGACCGACAATTGCCATCCCCGACCATCCAATCAATCTCAACGGCTCCAATCCCGGCCCCGCACTTCCTCCATGGGGCAATTCACGATAATTTGGCCTCAATAATAATATATTTCCGTTGACCGAAGTTGGAGAATATTTTGTACTTTTGCACTTTCAGATGCAAATGCTCAATCAACATATTTCACCAACGTGGACACAAAGTATATATTCGTAACAGGCGGTGTGGTTTCATCGCTCGGCAAAGGTATTATCTCGGCATCGCTCGCATGCCTGCTCAAAGCAAGAGGCTATAGAGTCACAATCCAGAAATTCGACCCGTACATCAACATCGACCCGGGTACGCTCAACCCCTATGAGCACGGCGAGTGTTATGTGACAGTCGACGGTCATGAAGCCGACCTCGACCTCGGCCATTACGAACGTTTCACCAACGTACCTACCACGCGTGCCAACAATGTCACAACCGGCCGCATATATCAGAGTGTGATTGACAAGGAGCGCCGCGGCGACTATCTTGGCAAAACCGTTCAGATCATACCCCATATCACCGACGAGATAAAGCGTAACGTGAAATCGCTCGGCAACACAGGTAACTACGACTTCATAATCACCGAAATCGGAGGTACTGTGGGCGATATCGAGTCGCTTCCCTTCCTCGAGGCTGTGCGACAGTTGCGCTGGGAGCTCGGCACAGATGCCCTTTGCGTGCATCTCACCTACGTGCCTTACCTTAAGGCGGCCAAGGAACTGAAAACCAAACCCACCCAGCACTCTGTAAAGCAGTTGCAGCAACTCGGTATACAACCCGACGTGCTGGTGCTCCGTACCGAAAAAGATATACCGCAGGCCATGCGTCGCAAGATAGCCTTGTTCTGCAACGTGGCTCCCGACGCCGTAATCCAGTCGATTGACCGTCCCACAATCTACGAAGTACCCATCATGATGCACGAGCAGCATCTCGATGAAATAGTACTCAAGAAGATGGACGTAGAGTTTACCGGGCAGCCCGACATGGGCCCCTGGATGCAGTTCCTCGACAAACTTCAGCAGGCCGACAAAGAGGTTACCATAGGCCTGGTTGGCAAATATGTAGAGCTGCAGGATGCCTACAAGTCAATCAACGAGGCCCTCTTCCAGGCTGCCACCTACAACGACCATCGTCTTAACCTCAAATATGTGCACAGCGAGAAACTCACCGACGACAATGTGGCCGAGCAGCTTGCCGGCATCGACGGCGTGGTCATAGCCCCCGGTTTCGGCCAGCGTGGCGTAGAGGGTAAGTTCGTGGCTCTGAAATATTGCCGCACCAACGATATACCCACTTTCGGCATCTGCCTCGGCATGCAGTGCATGGTGATAGAGTTCGCACGCAACGTGCTCGGTCTGGCCGACGCCAATTCCACCGAGATGAATCCTACCGTGCAGCACAACGTTATCGACCTCATGGAGGAGCAGAAGAGCATATCAAACATGGGAGGCACCATGCGTCTTGGTGCTTACGAGTGCACGCTCCGTGGAGGCAGCCGCGCTTCAAAGGCTTACGGCACCACCACCGTTAGCGAGCGCCATCGCCATCGCTTCGAGCTCAACAATGCCTATCGCGACCAACTTGAGCAGGCCGGTATGCATTGCGTGGGCCAAAACCCCGCCACCCATCTGGTTGAGGTAGTGGAGATACCTGAAAAACGCTGGTTTATCGGCACACAGTACCATCCCGAGTATACCAGCACGGTGCTCAGCCCCAACCCTCTGTTTGTAGACTTCGTAAAAGCGGCCATAGCCTATGGCGAAGACCGCAAAGCTCAATCATAAATTTTCTAACGCTTACACATACATAGCCAAAGCATGAACCGCAATACACTTATCGGACTGTTGCTCATGGGAGCCATCATAATGCTCTTCATGTACCTCAATCAGCCCTCGCCCGAAGAATTGGCGGCACGCCGGCAGCAGGCCGAGCTTGCCGCACAGCAGGCTTCCGAGCCCGCTTCGGAGCAAGTGCTCACCATCGATTCGGTGTCGCCTTCGGAGCGCGCCGCAATTATCCGCACTGTAAAGCAAAACGGCACGCTCAACTCATCGGCTTCGGCCTATACTCTCGCCGCTCCCGGTGTTGAACTTGAAGTGTCGGCCGACTCGGCAGCCACTCTTACCGGTACCGTCACCGTCGGTGATACCCGCGTAGCGGTCAACAATATCCTCACTGCATCTTACCCTGACTCCGTGCCCGTGAAGGTGGCCTCGGAAGCGGTGACAATGCTGCGCAACGCCATAGAGGAGTCGGCCCGCTATCAGGGCTTCGCCCGTTTCCGCAACGGTACGCCCGAGATAGTGGCCACCCTGTCGAACGATGTGCTCGCCCTCGAGTTCAGCAATCTCGGCGGCGTAATAGCCAACGCGCGGTTGCTCGACCCCCGCTATACACGCTATGATTCCACCGGCCAGGTTTGTCCCATAGCTATGGGCGATGACATGTATGGCTTCCAGATAGCATCGGCCGATATTAATTACGATACCCGTCAGCTCTATTTCGAGGCCGTGCAGGAATCCGATTCCACCGTGCTCATGCAGGTGACTCCGGGCGACGGCGCCATGCTCGGCATACGCTACACTCTGCCCCGCGGCAACTCCTATACGGTGCGCATGGATCTGGTACAGTCAAACATCAACACCATCATACCCACTACCGTGTCGGGCATGCAGTTTAAATGGACACAGCGCATGGCACGCAACGAAGAGGGACGTGTGTTTGAGTCGCAAAACTCCGCCGTATACTACATGCTTGCCAATGGCGATGTCGACAACCTTTCGGAGATGAGTTCCGACTCCGAGAAGATTGACGAGCCCCTTACCTGGGTCGCTTTCAAAAACCAGTTCTTCTCCACCCTCCTCGTTCCGCAGCAAGGTTTCAACCGCGCCCAACTGCAGTCGACCGTGCTTCCCGACACTACCGTAAATTCTCTCAAAGATATGGAGATGACAGCCAATATGGATTACTCGTCGACCTTAGCCAATCCGGCCTCGATGACATTCTATATAGGCCCCAATTACTACCCGTTGCTGAGCGATCTCTCCACAGAGATTCTCCCCGAAAAGAACCTCAAGCTCACCAACCTCATTCCCCTCGGATGGTCGCTCTTCCGCTGGATCAATACCTGGGTGGTGATACCTCTCTTTGATTTCCTCGGCGGTTTCATCACCAACTACGGCATTGTGATACTGCTGCTCACCATCTTCATCAAGATTATACTCTTCCCGTTCACATACAAGAGTTACATGTCGCAGGCCAAAATGCGCGTGCTCGCTCCTGAAATCAAAGAAATCAACGAAAAGTATCCCGGTAAGGAAAACGCCATGCGCCGCCAGCAGGAAACCATGGCCCTCTACAGCCGTGCCGGCGCCAATCCCATGTCGGGCTGTCTGCCTATGCTGCTTCAGCTCCCCATACTTATAGCCATGTTCCGCTTCTTCCCATCGGCCATCGAGCTGCGCGGTCAGGCATTCCTGTGGGCACACGACCTCTCGGCTCCCGACTATGTGATTTCTCTCCCCTTCGCCATACCTTTCATCGGTAACAAGCTCAGTCTCTTCTGTCTGCTCATGACGGTGGTCAACATTGTCTATACCCGCATCAATCTGCAAAACCAGCCCGGTGGCTCGCAGATGCCTGCCATGAAATGGATGATGTATCTCATGCCCGTCATGTTCCTATGCTTCTTTAATAATTATGCCGCAGGTCTGAGCTACTACTACCTGCTTTCGCTCCTTATCACCATAATACAGACTTACATCTTCCGTAAGGTGGTCAACGAAGAGAAGGTGCGCGCCACCATGAAGGCCAACGCTGCAAAGCCCCGCAAGAAAAGCGGTTTCATGGCTCGCCTCGAAGAAGCCCAGCGCAAGCAGCAGGCCATGCTTCGCGAGCAGCAGAAACAGCGCGGCCGCAAATAATATACCACTGAAGTCTTAAACTCTCTAATCAACTTAACAATATGCTTAACCCTAAAATTCAAGACGCGCTCAACGCGCAGATCAATGCCGAACTTTGGTCGGCATACCTCTACCTCTCGATGGCCATGAACTTCGAAGCCGAGGGTCGTCCCGGTGTAGCCAATTGGTTTAAAATCCAGTTTCAGGAAGAGCAGGCTCACGCTCAGATTTTCATCAACTATGTGAATCAGCGCGGCGGCCGCGTAGTGCTCAAAGCCATTGACGCCGTTCCCACCGAATGGGCTACACCCCTTGTAGCTTTCGAAGCCACTTTGGAACATGAGCAGAAAGTGACCGCTCTCATCAATTCACTCTACTCGCTCGCAGAGCAGGAAGCCGACTACGCTACCCGCGACCGTCTCAACTGGTTCGTTGCCGAGCAGGTTGAAGAGGAAGACAACTGCCGTCAGCTCATCGACAAATTCCGTCTCATCGGCGACAACGGCATGGGTATATACATGCTCGACCAGGAGCTCGGTGCACGTACTTATGTGGCTCCCTCTGCATTAGCCGAATAAATTATTGCTTGCATATATTCCCGGCGGCCCCGCATGTCAATGACGTGCGGGGCCGCTCAGGTATATGTCCTTTATCAGTTATAAGCTGCACAGAAGGGCCGACGATATGGCCATGTATATCACCATGCCTATTATGTCGTTGGTGATGGAGATAAACGGGCCGGTGGCCAGGGCCGGGTCAATCTTCAGCCGCTCGAGGGTAAGCGGCACAAATGTACCGAACACTGAGGCAAACAGTACCACCGCCATGAGCGACAGCGATACCGCAAGGGTGGTGGCCATGTGCCCGGCGCCGAGCTTGAAGAAATTGTAGGCAAACACAAGCATTGATATTATGCAGCCGTTTATCAGTCCCACCCCGAGTTCTTTGAAGAGCTGACGGGCTGAATTCTTAATGTCGAGCGAGCCGTTGGCCAGGCCCTGCACTACGATAGCCGACGACTGTGTGCCCACATTTCCGCCCGTACCGCCTATGAGGGGAATAAACAGGGCAAGAGTGGGGTCGGCCTGAATGCCGCTCTCGAAATTGCCTAATATGAGTGAATTGCCGAGACCGCCTACCATGCCGATAAGCAACCAGGGGAGTCGGGCTTTGGTCTGGGTGAAGATGGTATCGTCGGTTTCAACGTCGCTCGACAGACCTGATGCCAGCTGATAGTCGCGCTCGGCCGTCTCGCGTACCTGATCCATCACGTCGTCCACGGTGATGCGGCCCAGCAAGCGCCCTATCGAGTCGACTACGGGCATTGCCACAAGGTCGTATTTCTCGAAATCGAGAGCAACGTCGTCGATGGGCGTATCTGCTTTCACCGCTACGGGGTCGGGCTCCATCACATTTTTTATCTTCGATACCGAGGGGTCGGTGATGAGTTTCTTAAGCGGAAGTATGCCTCGCAGGCGGTAGTCGTTGTCAACCACATATACATAGTATATTTCGTCGAGGTCTTCGGCCTGCATACGCATCTGCTTGATACACTCGGGCATACTCCAGTTCTCGTTTACCACAATCATCTCGGTGCCCATGAGGCCGCCTGCGGTATCCTCGTCGTATTTTAGAAGGTCGATAATGTCGCCGGCCTGCTCTACATCGTCGATGTGTGAGAGAATTTCGTCGCGGTCGTCCTCATCGAGTTCCTGTATTATGTCAACGGCATCGTCGGTATCGAGGTGGTCGATAAACTGCTTGGCGATTTCCTCGGCGGGCATTCCTTCGAGGAGCTTGCGGCGGTCGTCCTCGTCGAGCTCCATCAGCACATCGGCTGCTACCTCGCTGTCGAGAAGTTTGTATAGAAACTCAGCCTCGGCCAAGTCGAGATCCTGATAGAGCTCGGCAATGTCGGCCGGGTGGAGCGTAGCAAGCTCCTCGCGCGCCTTTTCGGTGTCGCCCCGTTGTATTATGCTGCGCAGATTGTCGAGATATTCTTCTGAAAATTCCTTCATCTCTTTTGCGAGGCTTCTATGAGGTTGGTAAGTTCAATAAACTGTGCTACCGACAAATCTTCGGGGCGCAGCTGCATCATCTCGCTTTCGATGGGCGCCGCGTCGGCCGGAAGGAGCCCGCGCACGGTGTTGCGCAGCATCTTGCGGCGCTGGCCGAAGGTGCTCTTCACCACGGTGCGGAAGAGGCGCTCGTCGCACCCGAGCTCGCGCACATTGTTGCGTATAAGACATATCACGCCGCTCTTTACCTTCGGTGGCGGGTTAAATACCTTTTCGCTTACGGTGAAGAGGTACTCAACATCGTACCATGCCTGCAACAGCACACTCAGTATGCCGCGTGCCTTGCAGCCTGGGGCTGCTGCTATGCGTTCGGCCACCTCGCGCTGCAACATGCCTGAGCAGCACTGTACCACATCTTTGTATTCGAGCACATGGAAAAATATCTGCGACGAGATATTATAGGGGTAGTTGCCTATTACCGCAATCTTGTCGGCATGGGGGAGGGCAGTGGCGAGGTCGAGAGTCAGGAAATCGCCTTCTATTATGCGGCCTTCCTGAGCAAGTGCCGGATACTCGTTGCGCAGATACTCCACGCTCTCGCCGTCGATTTCGGCCACTCTCACATCTGCCCCCTGATCTAAAAGGCAATGCGTGAGCATACCCATGCCGGGCCCGACTTCGAGTACGGGCAACTGCGATACCGGCTCGAGTGTGGCCGCTATGCGGCGAGCTATTGACTCGTCGGTGAGGAAGTGCTGCCCTAAGGCTTTTTTCGGACGGACTTTTTGCATACCTCTGCTTCTGCTTCAGTGGCCGCTTTCGTCGCGACCGACCACAAATTTACGCTTTTCCGGCAATATTTTAGCGAAAATTCGCTATTTTTGCTCTTCCCAATCTTAAATTCGATTACATTATGCAACGCCACCTACTGTTTATTATTGCTCTCTTCACTTTTGCCTCAAGCTGGGCATGGAGCCAGAAAGGGCACGACGTTACCGCCTATATAGCCCAAAATCATCTTACTCCGGCTACAGCAAGGGCTGTTGACTCGATTCTCGACGGCCGTTCAATGGTGTATTGGGCCAACTGGCTCGACAATGCCTCGCATACGCCTGAGTATGCCTACACCAAAACATGGCATTATAAGAATATAAACGAGGGTGTGCGCTACGAGGAGATGGGCGCAAATCCCGCCGGCGACGTGGTCACCGGAATCAAGAGCCAGATGGAGGTGCTCATCAGCCCTAAGTCGACCGAGGCACAGCGCAATCTGGCCATGAAAATTCTCGTGCACCTGCTTGGCGACATGCATCAGCCCATGCACATGGGTCACGCTACGGATCAGGGCGGCAATCGCATCAAGGTGAAATTTTTCGGCCGCGACACCAATCTGCATTCGGTATGGGATGGCAGCATCGTAGAGGATGGCCACAAATGGAGCTATTCGGAATGGCAGGATCAAATTGACCGCGTAACACCTGAAGAGGTGGAGGCCATTGTCGAGGGCTCGATTGACGATTGGGCCAAGGAGACAATGTATGTAGCGGCTTCTGTTTATGCCAACACAGCCCCCGGCGATAATCTCAGATACGATGAGGTGGCACAGTGGACACCCGTCATCGAAATGCAATTTCTTCGAGGAGGCTTGCGTCTGGCACATGTACTGAACATGATTTTCGATGCTCAGTACGCCGCGGAGCACACGGCTCCGTATACACCTGCACTGTAACTGTGCGGTGTATCATAGTATAGATTAAGATATGATGTTCTCGTTGATTATTCGCTTGGCTCCGATGTAGTTGCGCGAATAGTAGCCCCCGTCGGGGAATTTCTGGTATGTGATGCCCTTCTTGGTGGAGGCATGTATGAACGTTACCTGATTGGTTGACTCGTCGACATCTACCACTATTGCAACATGCCCTACCACTCCTTTGCGTGTGCGGGGTGAGGCGAAAAACATCAGGTCGCCCGGCTGCAGGTCGTTTTTGTCTACTTTCTCACCTATATTATACTGCATGCGCGAGGTGCGGGGCAGCGAGATACCGGCTTTGCGGAACACATACCCGGTGAACCCCGAGCAGTCGAAGGTGTTGGGGCCTACGGCCCCCCACACATAACGCTTGCCCAAGAGGGTAGCGGCGATATCGGTTATCTCGTCGGCTTTCTGCTCGAGCAGCAACGCGGTGTCGTCGGGCTGAACCGACGGGGATGTTGTACTGTATGGTGCCTCGGGACAGTGCAATATATTGGTGTTTGTGAAGTCGAAGTAATCGGTTGTGGTGGTTGGTGTGAAAGGTACTATTGATGATATAAGAGTAAGGATTGGTGCTATAAAGGTCATGATTGATAGGTTGTATTTTTCAGAATTATGTGCGTTGGTTATTTTTTTTGCTTATACAAAATTACTCAAAACCAAGCGCTTATACAATGCACCATCAATCGCTTAAGTTAACGATTAAAAAAATTCACGTTCCTCAGGTCGGGCAATTTAACATCTGCGGTTTACAAACCGTGACCCCGCAATAGATTCCGCGTAAACGCGCCGGGGACAGTTTCACGAAAATTCAGCAACCTTAACTCTGGGTTTTACAATAATTAACCAATTCTGTCGCTCTTTGGAGCAGTACTCATTGCGCCGTGAGCCCTTTCTCCTTTCCTAATTCGAGGAGGTAGGCTTTGGCGGCTTCATATTCGTTGGGTATAATTCCTTCCAGCACAGCCTCTTTGAGGGCTGATTTGAGTTCACCCACTATTGGCGACGGACTTAGTGAGAAGGTGGCCATTATCTCTGCGCCGTCAATCGGGGGCTGGAAGTTGCGCAGGTGGTCGCGGTCGGCCACATCGTTTATCTTCTCGATAACGTTCTCGAAATTTGCAAGGTGGCGTTTCACCTTTTCCGGATTGCGCGATGTGATGTCGGCCCGGCACAGTGTCATAAGGTCGTCGAGGTCGCCTTCGCTGTCGGTCACCAGACGCCGTATGGCTGAGTCGGTTACCGTCTCTTCAACCAAAGCTATAGGGCGCATGTGTAGCCTCACTATTTTCTGCACATACTTCATGGGCTCGCCGAGCGGCATCTTCAGATTTCTGAATATTCGCGCCACCATCTTCGAGCCGGCAAAATCGTGATTCTTGAATGTCCACCCGGCCTGATCGTCCCAGCGTTTTGTGACCGGCTTGGCTATGTCGTGCAGCAAAGCAGCCCAGTGCAGCCACAGCTTTTCCGGCTCGGCCTGTGCCACTCGGTCGAGCACAAGCATAGTGTGCTCGAAATTGTCTTTATGGCCGCGCCCGTGCACCGTCTCTACACCCTGCAGCGCCGACAGTTCGGGCAAAATCAGTTTAAGAAGCCCGGTGCGGGCGAGGAGGCGCCATCCGGTCGACGGCTGTGGGGCAAGCATTATCTTGTTGAGCTCAGATGCGATGCGTTCGCGCGAGATTATCGCTATGCGGTGAGCATTGCGGGTTATGGCATCGAGCGATTCGGCCTCTATTTCAAAGCCGAGCTGGGTGGCGAAGCGTATGGCGCGGAGCATGCGCAGCGGGTCGTCGCTGTAGGTCACATCGGCATCGAGAGGGGTGCGTATTATGCCGCGTTGCAAATCGTCGAGTCCGCCGAAGAGGTCAATTAGGCGAGGAGCTCCGGTATTGTCGTAGACACTTACGGCCATTGCGTTGATGGTAAAATCGCGGCGCGACAGGTCGTCGGAGAGTGTGCCGTCCTCAACAATCGGCTTGCGGGAGTCGCGCGAATATGATTCGCGGCGTGCTCCCACGAACTCCAGTTCCAGTCCCTGCAATTTTACCTGTGCTGTGCCGAAGCCGGAGTATATATGCACCGACGAGGCTCTGCGCGATGATGAACGCAGCTGTTTTGCCACTGCTATGCCGCTTCCGGGCCCCACGCACACAAAGTCGATATCCTTTGAGGGGCGGTGTAGCAGAGCGTCGCGCACACAGCCCCCCACTGCATAGCAGGGCACATCGATGGCTGCGGCTGCTGCGGCCACCGCTTTCACGGGCTGTTGGTCGAGAAGGGATTGAAGCTCGGCGTCCATCTGAGTGCTATTCAAAAATGACAATCTGTTCGGGCGCGTTTGTCAGACACTGAAGCCCGTTGTCGGTCACCACGTATGTATTCTCTATTCCCACTGCACCTACCTGAGGTATTACGAACTTCGGCTCAAGCGCTATAACATTTCCTTTCTCAAGTCTGTAAGTCGACCGAGGTGCAATCACGGGCAGTTCATTAATCTCTATTCCCACTCCATGACCTACGAAACCTGCTTTTTGCCTGTGCCCCATGAAATAGTTGTGCAGGTCGGCCTCGCGGGCGGTCTCCTCGGCCATGTGGAAAATTGCCGAAGCCTCCGTGCCCGGTTTGGCCATGGCCTCGGCCCGGTGGCAAATCTCTATAGAACACCGGTGTGCCCGCATAGCCTGGTCGGAGAGCGGCTCGGCCGCGAACGTGCGGGTCATATCGGTCATGTAGCCGGTGTAATTGCCGTTGGCATCAACCATCACCGACTCGCCGGGCCTAATTACAGTACCATCGGCTCCGACCGGTATCGATGCATCGATGCCCCTTCCGCCCATGGCAAAATCGTAAGGGGTGGGGGAGTCGGCATTCTCGCCTGCCAGCACATTAGCCATAAACAATTCCATTGTATCGCCGTTGGTGCGGAACAATCCCAGACACCCTTCGAGCCTCGACAGCCGTTCAATCTCTATCTGTAGCTCAATGTCGGTCATGCCGTCGTGATAGAGTTTGGGAATCTTGCGGTACACCCGCTCCTGTTTTATTCCCGAGGCCTTGATCTGCTCGATTTCGTATGGTGTTTTCACGGCGCGCGCCATAGCTATTGCTCCTGAGCCGTTGGTAATCTCAGCGTAAGGGAATACGGCACTCAGGCGGTTGGCTGCGGTGTAGCTCAGATTGTCGAGCTCGAGGGCTATTTTGTGTGGCTGCCCGGGTAGCTCTATCTGTTCAGGTTTGCGTATCTCCACAGCCCCTTCATGGCTCATGCCCACGGGCCGCTTCACAAAGTAAAGAGCGTCGCCCTGCACGGGCAGGTAGATGTAGCCCGTAAAGATGCGCCCCGTGAGGTAGTATATATTCACATAGGTGTGTATGAGCACACCGTCAGCGCCGGTTGCCGTCAGTTGGCGGCGTATCTTTTCAGCCCTGAGAGCATGTTCGGCCGGTGGAAGAATTACAAGTGTATTGTTCATGACTCGATATTATTTGGAAAGAGGAGTAAGAAGGAAGTCGGCAAGGGCGCCGAACAAGCCGAAACGGTAGTCGGCATCTGCGGCGTGCCCGAAACCGTAATCCACATATATCATATCTATCCCGGCACGGTGTGCGGCGTCGCAGTCGCTTTGGGTGTCGCCCACATACACACAGTCGGTGAGATGGTGGCGTTGCATGAGCAGTGCTATGTTGTCGGCCTTCGGCAGGTGTGTCTGACCGTTGGTGAGAGTATCTGTGATATACTCGCCCAGTCCGGTATACTGCAGAAAGTATTCGAGACCCTTGGGGCCGCAGTTGCTCACCATATACAGTCCGAAATGTTCGGCGAGTTGGGCCAGCGACTCCCTGACTCCCGGGTAGAGCCTTCCGCCCAGGCGCGGCATGAGTTCATCATCCACCTCCCGCAATACTTTGGTGAATGCGGCAGCATCAATATACTTCGGCGCTATCCGCTCTATAATCTTGCCGAGAGTCATGCCCATGCAGTCAAGCAGGTCGGCGCGTTTCACCTCCGCGTCGATGCCCATACGGCGATAGGTCTCGTTCCAGATGGCGGTGTACGTATCCACGGCATCCCACAGGGTACCGTCCATATCGAGCAATATGTTGCGGTAGCGATACTTGTCCATGTCCGGTTTATTTAGCTATCACTCCAATCCGTGTGATACCCTTAAGGGTATCGGCACGCATCACGTGTCTGATAGTAACATGCGACCCGTCCTTAGGGTTCACCCCGTCACATGCCTGCGCTTCAACTTGATACGATGTGCCTATGCCGTGCCCCTGCCACTTGCCGTAGCGGTCGGCCAGGGTGAGGCCCACGGTGTCGCGCACGCATTCTGCGGAGTCGCGGTAAGTCACTTCGAGCCACAGATTGCTATAGGGGTAATCGTCGGAATGCGACACTGCCACATATAGTCGTCGGGCGGCGGTGCTGTCGAGGGAGGAGAGTGTAAAGCCTATCGAATCGGTATAGGCAAGCCTCTCAGCGGGGAGCGCGTAAAATTCACCCGCGGCCTTATGATGGTCGGAGCAACCTGTGAGCAGCGCATATGCCGTTACCGCAACCCAAATCAAATGTTTCATGACGAATGATTATGATTGCTGTTGCTGATTGTCGGCCGGCTTTCGGCGGTCGCGGCGGTCGCGCCGCTGCTTGTCGCGTTGCGGTTTGTCACCGCGTGGCTGTGTCTCGGTATTCTGTGCTGTGGCGTCAGGCGATTCCTCTTTGGTGCCGCGCTTTTTCTTGCGGTTGCGTTTCTTCTTGGCGTTGTCGAAGCGCGATATATTGTCCTGGTCGAGGAGGTCGGCATACGGGCCTTTCTCCTGTTTCGGCTGCTCGTCATCGCGCAGAAGCGACTCGGGCTTGCGCCCCTCCTTGTTCATCGCTATCACCTCAAATGCACGGCGTGCGTCGATGGTGACAAGATTGGCCGGTATCGACTTGTCGGTACTGTATGTAACCAGACCTTTAAACACATCGTGCTTGAAGTGAAAGTAGGTATTGTCTGCCGTCTCAAGCCGTACCTCTTTCGGGGGGAGCTTTTTCACAGCCTCTACGTAGGCGTCTACCTCATAGTTGAGGCAGCACTTCAGCTTTGCGCATTGGCCGGCCAGTTTCTGGGGATTGAGCGATATATCCTGAAAGCGTGCGGCTGCCGTACCCACACTCACGAACGATGTGAGCCAGGTGGCGCAACACAACGGGCGTCCGCACGGGCCGATACCACCTATGCGGCCGGCTTCCTGTCGGGCACCTATCTGTTTCATCTCTATGCGCACCTTGAATACGTCGGCGAGCACCTTGATGAGCTGGCGGAAGTCGACACGCTCGTCGGCTATGTAGTAGAAGATTGCCTTGTAACCGTCGCCCTGATATTCCACGTCGCCGATTTTCATCTTGAGCTTGAGATCTTCGGCTATCTGGCGGGCGCGTATCATGGTGTCGTTTTCTTTCGCCTTAGCCTCGCGGTATCGTTCGAGGTCGGCGGTGCGCGCCTTGCGGAGCACGCGCTTGAATTCGGCATCGGGCTTAACTCCGGCCTTGGCCATCTGGCGTCGTACCAGCGGCCCGGTGAGCGATACCGTGCCTATATCGTAGCCCGGGGCGGTCTCCACGGCCACCATGTCGCCTTTGGCGAGGTCGATATGCAGAGAGTTGCGGTAATACCCCTTGCGGGTATTCTTAAACTGCACCTCCACGATATCGCACTCCTGCCCGGCGCCTATGGGAGTGTCGGCCAGCCAGTCGTAGCAGTCGAGATTGCCGCGCGGCGCCTCACCGCAACCGTTGCAGCAGCCTCCGCAATCACCGGCCTTGTTGCACGAAGTCTTTTCGTTTTCCTTCGGTTCCATCGGCCGTTATTTTGCGAAACTTACCGAGCGGGTCTCACGTATTACCGTAATCTTCACCTGGCCCGGATATGTCATTTCGTCCTGAATACGTTTTGCTATTTCGGCCGACAGCTTTTCGGTCTCGGCATCGTCAATCTTGTCGGCGCCCACTATCACGCGAAGCTCGCGGCCTGCCTGTATGGCGTAGGTCTTTATCACGCCGGGATATGAGAGAGCAAGCTGCTCGAGGTCGTTGAGGCGTTTGATATAAGCCTCAACCATCTCGCGGCGTGCGCCGGGGCGTGCGCCCGAAATGGCGTCGCACACCTGTACGATGGGAGCCAGGAGCGAGGTCATCTCAGTCTCGTCGTGGTGAGCACCTATGGCATTGCATATCTCCGGTTTCTCCTTATACTTCTCGGCCAGCTTCATGCCGAGGAGTGCATGCGGCAGTTCGGGCTCTTCGTCGGGCACCTTGCCTATGTCGTGAAGCAGGCCGGCGCGACGTGCTTTTTTCGGATTCAGACCTAATTCCGAAGCCATCACGGCACAGAGGTTGGCAGTCTCGCGCGAGTGCTGCAGCAGGTTCTGACCGTAGCTCGAACGGTATTTCATCTTGCCTACAAGGCGCACCAGCTCGGGATGCAGACCATGTATGCCTAAGTCGATGGTGGTGCGTTTGCCGGTCTCAATTATTTCCTCCTCTATCTGGCGGCGTACCTTGGCCACCACCTCTTCGATGCGGGCCGGATGTATACGTCCGTCGTTAACAAGTTGATGCAATGCCAGACGGGCAATCTCGCGGCGCACAGGGTCGAAGCCCGAAAGCACTATGGCCTCGGGAGTGTCGTCAACTATTATCTCGATGCCTGTGGCGGCTTCGAGTGCACGTATGTTGCGGCCCTCGCGACCAATTATGCGTCCCTTTATCTCGTCGGAGTCGATCTGGAACACAGTTACCGAGTTTTCGATGGCGGTTTCGGTAGCCACTCGCTGTATCGACTGTACCACAATGCGCTTGGCCTCCTTGTTGGCTGTGAGCTTGGCCTCGTCCATTATCTCGTTGATGTAGCTCTGAGCGGCTGTCTTGGCCTCATCTTTGAGCGACTCTACAAGTTTCTCCTTTGCTTCCTCGCACGAGAGCCCCGATACTCGCTCGAGCTCCTCCTGAGCCTTCACTTTGAGATGATCGAGCTCCTCCTGACGTGCCTGAGTAGCCGATAGCTGCTCGTTTAGGCGCATCTGCTGCTGCTCTATGTCGTTGCGCATGCGCTGGTTTTCGCTCTGCTGCTGGTTGAGCTGAAGCTCGCGCTGCTTTATCTGGCCTTCGCGCGACTGTATCTTCGACATGCGCTGGCTTATGGCCTTGTCGGCTTCGGCAGCCTTGCGCACGCGCTCCTGCTCCGCTTCGAGCTGCGACTTCTGTTTCATTACCTCGGCTTCGTTGCGGGCCTCTTCCACTATGATGCGGGCGCGGCTCTGGGCCATGTTGCGTTGGGTTATGATAGTGGCGATTATGCCAATAGCCAGGGCTATCACGGCCGTAATCGCTACGTAAATAAGTAGTTCCATATCAGATTCGATTTAGTATGTTAAAGTTGATGTGTCAAAAAAATTTATTCTCGGATTACTTGATTGCTAAAAACAAAAACACCCGCTTCAATCTCGATTTCTGAGTTCCCGCCGTGAGGGGTTGGATGCTCATTTCAGTCGATATTGAACGGGATACCTCATCGCAGCGGCTCTCTTGCCGTCATGCGATTTCTAAACAGTATGCAACAGATTGATATATTACGACATACGCTCCAGTAGGGCGTCGAGCTGCGTGTCAAACGTGTCAAGCGCATTCTCAACTTCCTTGGCTTGCGCCGACATCGACAGATAGCCGCGGGCAAACAATAGCGTCACCTTAGCCAGTACCTCCTCGGGGGTGCTCCCCGCAAAACGGCTTTTGTAGGTCTTGTACACTTTGTTGACCTCCTTGGTCACATCGCGCAAAAACTCCTCGTCGGCCGGATTTATCGTAAGGCTCAGTTTGGTTTCGCCTATCCGAAGATTTATGTCGAGTTTATCTCTCATTGCATTCATTGGGTGAGTTCATCGATGCATTTGTCGATGTCCCGCACTAATTCGGCCAAATATGCCCGGCTACGAGCCACATCATCGCCTTTGGGTGAAAGCGTGGTCACTACCCGCAGTTCCTCCGCTTCAACCTTAAGCCGCTCATTGAGTTTCCGCTCTGCCGCGAGCTCCCCCTCAAGGGCCGCTATGCGGGCATCTGCGTCGCTTTTGGCTTTGAGCAGATTCTCATACCTGCTCACGAGCAAATGCATTTTGCCCGTCACTGCCTGAAGTCGTTGCTGTAGAGTGCCTGACATTTTAGCTAAATTTCCACAAAAGTAATCAAAAAATCTGATATTTCACCACTCATACAAATAAAATAATAAGTACACTCCAATCCGCCCTTGCTTGATTTGCAAAAATCGATAAAATGCATTACTTTTGTCGCCGAAATCTATTTACACATAGCAAATATCTACCAATACATCTAAAAGCATTGCAAAATGAAAGCAAGTGAAGTGATGGCCGATTTGCGTTCGCGCTTTCCCGCCGAACCCGAATATCTGCAGGCTGTAGAAGAAGTACTTAACTCTATCGAGGATGTCTACAATGAATATCCCGAATTCGAGCGCTGGAATCTGGTGGAGCGCCTCTGCCTTCCCGACCGTATTCTGTCGTTCCGTGTATCGTGGGTCGACGATCAGGGCCGTGTGCGCAACAATATGGGCTACCGCATACAGCATTCCAACGCCATTGGCCCCTACAAAGGGGGTATCCGCTTCCATGCTTCAGTCAATCAGTCGATTCTCAAATTCCTTGCCTTTGAGCAGACCTTCAAAAACGCACTCACCACGCTCGCAATGGGCGGCGCCAAGGGCGGCAGCGACTTCTCGCCGCGCGGCAAGAGCGACATGGAGATAATGCGCTTCTGTCAGGCATTTATCGCCGAGTTGTGGCGTCAGCTCGGCCCCGATACCGATGTGCCCGCCGGCGATATCGGCGTAGGCGCCCGTGAGGTAGGCTACATGTTTGGCATGTACAAGAAGATGGCGCGCGAGTTTTCGGGCACCTTTACCGGCAAAGGGCTCGATTTCGGCGGCTCGCTGATACGCCCCGAAGCCACCGGCTACGGCAATGTGTACTTCCTTCAGCAGATGCTCGCCACTCGCGGCATTGACATCAAAGGCAAGCGTGTAGCCATTTCCGGCTCGGGTAATGTGGCTACCTATACGGCTCAGAAACTTCTTCAGCTCGGTGCCAAGGTGGTGACCATGAGCGACAGCGGCGGTACAATATATGTGCCCGACGGACTTACCGACGAGCAGCTCGACTATATCTTTGAACTGAAAAATCTATACCGCGGCCGCATCTCCGAGTTTGCCGACCGCTATCCCTGCGAGTATCATCCCGGCAAACGGCCCTGGCAACTCGCATCGTTTGATATCGCCATGCCCTCGGCTACACAGAACGAGCTCGATGGCGACGATGCTCGCGCTCTGCTTCAGGGCGGTTGCTTCGCGGTGAGCGAGGGTGCCAATATGCCCTCTACCCCCGAGGCTGTAAAAGCATTTATCGACGCACGTATTCTCTATGCTCCCGGTAAGGCGGCTAACGCCGGCGGTGTATCGGTATCCGGACTCGAAATGGCCCAGAACGCGCAAAAACTCACCTGGACAGCTCAAGAGGTAGATGATTACCTGCGCCGCATCATGGCCGATATACATGCGCAGTGTGAGCGCTACGGCCGCGTCGATTCTTCATATATCAATTATGTGAAGGGTGCCAATACCGCAGGCTTCATGAAGGTTGCCCGCGCCATGATGGCACAGGGTATACTATAGCTCCTTGTCAAGATAGAAATGTCGCCACAGCGGAGCGGCCATAAGTGCCTGCTTCATCTTGTCCGACATAAGCAGTTCCAGCAATTCTTCACGAGATAGTGTCAGCGCCTCGACATCCTCCGTAGGGTCGAGGTGCTGTTCCTTTTCAGTGCGCTCCACATCGCGGGCCAGGAAGCAGTATGTCAGATTGTTGGTGGTTGATGGGTTGCCCGACAGTACGCACTGTAGTTCCCATTTTCCGCCCGTGTATCCGGTTTCTTCGCGAAGCTCTCTGCGTGCTGCGCTCTCGGGGTCTTCACCCGCTTCAACCACGCCTGCACACAGCTCGGTAGATATTATGCCTAGGCCGTGGCGATACTGCCGCACCATCACATACCGCCCCTCGCGGTTTATGGCTATCACGTTGACCCACGACGGATATTCGAGCACATAATATTCAGGGTTGATGCGGCCGTCGGGGAGCCGCAACTTATCGCGCCGCGCCGTAAGCCACGGGCGCCGTATCAGATACTCGCTCTCTATAATTTCCGGTTTCCCAATCTCTTTCATATCGCATTGTTGTATTTAGTTCTTTAAGCAGCCCACAGGCACCACATCCACCCCGTCGTCGCGCCGATAGGCATAATCGCCGGCCGCAGTCAGTACCATCTTAAACGCCGGTTTTTTCATCTTTGTGGTGTCGATGTTTCCGGCAAGAGTATTAAGGGTTGTGGCGCCCTCCTCGATTAGTTTTTCTCCGCCAAGTTTTATTTCTATAAGACCGTAACGTCCGTCGCGCAAGTGCACTACGGCGTCGCATTCCAGCCCGTTTTTGTCGCGGTAATGATACACATTGCCTGTAAGGGCTTCGGCATAGACCCGCAGATCGCGCATGCACAGAGTTTCAAACATGAGGCCGAATGTACGTAAATCGGCAATAAGGTCGGTCGGCCCAAGTCCTAAAGCGGCCGTTGCTATTGATGGGTCTGTGAAATATCGCGTATCTGAGGTGCGTATGGCTGTTTTGGAACGTAGGTTCGGATTCCATGCCTCAATATCCTCTATCACGAATATTCGTTTCAATGCTTTGATATATGATATAATAGTGTCGGCATCAAGTGAATCGCCCTCATTTACAGCCATATCTTCACGAATTGTGGCGTATGTGGCCTGACTCCCCTGATGGCGCGCATACGACCGCATAAGTCTGTGCACTCGCGCCGGGTCGCGCTTCACGCCGTCAGCTTCCTGTATGTCGCGTTGCTCTACCGCTTGCAGATAGTCAAACGACTGGTCGAGTGCCGTTTCGCCCGTTAAGTTTACTGACAGAGGCCATCCGCCGCGGCATGTTGCAAAAGCCAGATGCTCCAAATTAATTTTTGAAACGCCCGTTACTTCGGTCGTATTGTCGAATAGTCCGGACAAAGTGACATCGCCGGTTGATTCGCCTGATTCCCAAAGCGACATCGGACGCATTCTGAGCCATCCGAACCGCCCGGTGCCGCTGTGCATCACTTTACTCATATCAGCCGGAACGCTTGAGCCGGTGAGTACGAAGAGGCCTAACTGATGAGCGTGGTCGCATTCAAATCTCACGGCATCCCATATTTGTGGGGCCACTTGCCACTCGTCAATCAGACGGGGCTTGTCGCCCCGAAGCAACAAGCCGGGGTTGATGCGCGAGAGCTGGATATTCTGCTCGGTCTTGCCCGGTTCGGTCATATACAGCACACTGTTGCAGAGCTGCTCGGCCGTAGTGGTTTTTCCGCACCATTTTGCACCCTCAATCAGTACGGCTCCTTTGCCCTCGAGTTTGCGTTTTAATAGCATGTCAGCTATTCTTGGCCGGTAAGTCGTTTTTTTCATATATTTTGTTGTTTTACAGCGCAAATATAATCATTTATTTTTATTATTCGGTCATTTGGCGCGATTTCATTCGGTCATTTGGCGCGATTTCATTCGGTCATTTGGCGCAATTTCGTTCGGTCGTTTGGCGCGGAAGCTATCGTTTTAAGATGGTGTGGCATATCTCGTGATAATTTTGTAAGTTTGCACATACCAATCGAAATACATCTCAATACCATTATAAACCATTCACTAATGAAAGTACAGACCAGCAAGGTCGATTCTCCCAAAGGCGAAATCACCCTCTACACTCTCTCCAACTCCTGCGGCTCATCGGTGACTCTCTCATCGCTCGGTGCCGGCATTGTAAGTGTAATAGTCCCTGACAAGGATGGCCGTATGGCCGACGTGGCCCTCGGCTATGCCAACCCCGCCGATTATTTCTACGACGGCCCCTGTGCCGGAAAAGTTCCCGGACGTTATGCCAACCGTATAGCCCGCGGAAATCTCCGTGTCGACGGCCGTCAGTATCAACTGGCTATCAACAACGGCCCCAACGCCCTCCACGGAGGCCCCGAGGGATTTCAGAATAAAATCTGGGAGAGCCGCGTGACGCCGACAAATGAGGTGGTGTTCACCCTCTTCAGCCCCGACGGCGACGAGTCTTATCCCGGCAATATGCAGATATCGGCCACCTATACCTTGGCCGAAGATACAGACACTCTTCGCCTTACCTTGCGTGCCACAACCGATGCACCATCGGTGGTCAACCTCACCAATCACTGTTATTGGAACCTCGACGGGCATAACTCAGGCTCGGTGCTCGACCATACGCTGTCGCTCGCAGCTTCACGTTATCTCCCCACCGACGATACCCTCATACCCACAGGCACAATGGATAGCGTTGAAGGCACACCCATGGATTTTACTTCACCCAAAACTATCGGCCGCGATATCAAGGAGTCGTTCCCTGCCTTAGTCTACGGCAAAGGTTACGACAATTGTTGGGTGATAGACCATTACGACCGCTCGTTGCGCACCGTGGCAACACTCGCCGCACCCCTTTCGGGCCGCACGCTCGAGGTGGCCACCACCCAGCCCGCAGTGCAGGTGTATACCGGCAACTGGCTTGCCGGCTCGCCGCTCAACAAGGAGGGCCGCTCGTACAATGACTACGACGGCGTGGCCATCGAATGCCAGGCAATGCCCGACTCGCCCAATCACCCCGATTTCCCCTCCACTCAGATTTATCCCGGTGACCAATATCAGCAAATCATTGAATTCCGATTTAAAAATTAATTATATAAAATGAAACCCACCCTATTTGTGCTCGCTGCCGGCATGGGCAGCCGCTACGGAGGCCTCAAACAGCTCGACGGTGTAGGCCCTCACGGCGAAACAATCATGGACTATTCGATCTACGACGCTCTCCACGCAGGCTTCGGCAAAGTGGTATTTGTGATACGCAAAGACTTTGAAGAGGATTTCCGCAAAAAAATTGTGTCGAAATATGAAGACCACATCCCCGTAGAGGTCGTGTTCCAGTCAATCGACGACCTTCCCGAAGGCTACACCTGTCCGGCCGACCGCACCAAACCATGGGGTACCAACCACGCGGTGCTCATGGGCAAGGATGCCATCAACGAGCCGTTTGCCGTAATCAATGCCGACGACTTCTACGGCCGCAACGCCTTTGAGGTAATCGCTGCCGAGCTCTCACGCCCGCACACCGCTCCCGGCGACTATTGCATGGTAGGTTTCCGCGTAGGCAACACTATGACCGAAAACGGTTCGGTGGCACGTGGCGTCTGCTCTACATCGGCCGACGGCTATCTCACCGATGTTGTGGAGCGCACGGCCATATCCTATTCGCCCGACCATCGCATTGTGTTCACCGACGAAAACGGCGTGGAGCAGACACTCGCACCCGAGACTCCCGTATCGATGAATCTTTGGGGTCTGACGCCCGACTATTTCAAATACTCAGAGCGAGAGTTTAAAAAATTCCTTGATGAAAAGCTCACTACCCCCAAGGCAGAGTTCTTCATTCCGCTGTGCGTCGACGCTCTCATTAAAAACGGCGAGGCCAAAGTGAAAGTGCTCGATACCGATTCGCGCTGGTTTGGTGTGACCTACGCTGCCGACCGTCAGGGCGTGGTCGACAAGCTCGTCGCCCTCCATGCCGACGGTACCTATCCCGAACGTCTCTTCTAATCCAACCCACATATATATAATAAAGGCGCTCCGAGCGGAGCGCCTTTATTATGTTGTAATCTTTATGGAATTATTCGTATAAGCCGTAGTTCTTGTGGCTTTGCATGTATGCTACACGTTGTGCAATCCACGTTTTTAAAATCTCTAAATT
Source organism: Muribaculaceae bacterium (assembly GCA_017620715.1). GTDB lineage: Bacteria > Bacteroidota > Bacteroidia > Bacteroidales > Muribaculaceae > Paramuribaculum. Next base: position 26,367 of record JAGAUN010000047.1, read on the forward strand.
TTCGCGGAAATTGTAGCTGTCCTCGCGAGTCACATAGCCAACGCCGGGGTGTTGTGACGAAGGATACAATACGCCGTTCTCGCGGGCGGTAGCTTCAATCAGATACGCATACTCCTCTATGTAGGCTTTGAGCTGGTCATATCCTCCTCCGGTTGCTACAAAGGCATCGAGTTTTGCTTTGAACAGTGTGCGGAACTCCTGATTTGCGCAAAGGAGTTTAATAAATGAGTATCCGGCATAGTCGCCGTTGCTCGATACCATGGGAATGGTTGCCGATTGTCCCTCTTGACCGTCGAAAGTGAAAGCCCAGTCAAAGTCCCATACCGGCCCGAAGTGGTATACTTCACCATCTTCAAGGCTCTTCTTGTGCATGTAGAAGCTCTTGGGGTGCTGCATCTCGTGGTTCGAGGCCAGGCAGTTTACAAAGAAGAAGTTTACTGCTGACTCAATATCGATTACGTCAGACAGACTCTCTGATGCCGAACGTGAAGTTACTGCGTCAGCCATCTTAGTGAAGTCAGCTTTCCAAAGGTTGAAGTATGCGGTGGCGTCGGTGATGTTGGTTACTGTAGCGTCGGCTGCAAGCTCTGCAATGTCAGGGTCTTTCACCATAACCGGCAGCGTGTTCTGTGACCATCCGGATCCCCATGTGTACTTGAATTTGTAGTCTTCATCGTAGTTGGAATCGAGCTCGAAAAGCATACCGGTGGTTTCGTCGATATCAACGCTGCCGCCACCTATGCCTATCTTCTCGGTGAGCATGTACTGGCCCTTGTTTATACCGTTGAAATATACCTTAACCGGTACACAGTGGTTGGTGTAAGGCATGCCTAAGTGCTGTGCGGTCCAGAGAGCTATGGCGTTGCGCATCAGTGTGCAGTCGATATAGTTGGCTATGAGGGCAAATGTCTTGGCTTTGGGCAGTCCGCATATCGATGCTTTTTTGCTCATTTTGAAGCGATAGGGCTTCTTGGTCATCTGCCATGTTGAGTTTCCGCGGCCGCGGAATTCCACCAGTTCCATTGTGGGTATGTCGTCAAACATGCCATTGCCTATCATCTCCATTGTGCCGGGGTGAGCATCATCTTTCGCTCCCTGCAGCTCAGTCCAGTTGGGGTAGTCGGTGATGAAGAAGTGGAATTCGGGCAACGCGGTGGGACGCACTACGCAAGAGTCGATTGCGCTCATGCTTATCTGGGTTACGGTGCCGTCGGTGGCGGTGATGTTCATCACCTGTGTGCCTTTTTCGTCGGTGCCGAATGTGATCTGCTGCGTTTCCGAAGCCTTTACAGTATGATGCTGTTCGTCGTTGCGGAATACGTGTATGTGCTCTGTCTGAGCGGTTGCGGCCAATGTCATTATTGCGGCCGTTGACAGGAGTAGAAGTTTTTTCATAAGCCTACAGCTATTTTAAGTGATTGATTGGCAAAGCTCAGCACATACATGCCGGGCATCATCGATGCGGTGTGTATTTCGGCTGTGCCTGCGGTGGCTGCGGTGGTGCTCACCATCATGCCGTCGAGACTGTATACCGACACCTGCGCTCCGTCAGGCAGATTGCTTATCACAATCTTGTCGCCGGTCATGGTTACATCTATCGTCTCCTTGTCGGGCGTTACGTTGTCGATACGCGCCCAAAGGTCTGAAGAACCTCCGTTGGTGCTGAAGCTCCACGAGGTGGTCTCTGAGAGAGGTACTTCGATGGTGCCCGACGAGCACTCCATCTTCACTGCGTTGTCCTCGACCTTAAGAGTCATGTCGTCCTCCATGTGCACGCACAGCAGCACACTCGGGTCGGTGGTCTTGAACAAGAGGCTTTGGTATGTGGCCGCATGCGTGGTGGCAAAAGCTCCCGCTATTGCCATCATGGCCACAAGCAATTTCTTTTTCATGTGATTATTAATTGATTGTTAAATTTAAGATGTGTGCAAAGATATTCTTTATTATTGTTAAATGCAAAAAAACCAATTGCCGAATACCGATATTTCATGTAAATTTGTGTCTGCAATCACCTGATGAAAGTCACAGCTGTCATACCTGCCCGATATGGATCTTCACGCCTGCCCGGCAAGCCACTTGCCGAGATAGGGGGGCGTCCTATGATACAGCATGTGTGGCAACGTGTGTCGCAGCTGTTTCCGCGCACCATCATAGCCACCGACCATACGGCTATTGCTGATGCCGCCCGCCGCTTCGGCGCCGAGGTGGTGCTCACCGACCCCGATATTGCCACCGGCACTATGCGCAGCATACAGGCGTATCGTGAGGCGGGATGCGATGCCGATATTCTGCTCAACGTGCAGGGCGACGAACCGTTTATCTCTCCCTATACCCTTAGTGCGGTGGTGGAGAGGCTCAACGGTGCCGACCATCCGGCTGTGGCAACCGCCGCCACTCCATTTCCTCACACCGAGCCATACTCACGCCTCGCCGACCCCAACCGCGTGAAGGTGGTGACCGATTCGGCCAACCGTGCCATTTATTTCAGTCGCTCGGTGATACCGGCCCTCCGTTCCATTCCTGTCGCCGACTGGCCACGGCATCATACCTATCTGATACATCACGGGGTATACGCTTTTGCCACCGATGCCCTCGAAGCGATAAAGCATGCTGTTGACTCGCCGCTGGCTCGGGCCGAGCAGCTTGAACAGCTCGCATGGCTTCAGGCAGGCATGAGCATAGGCATAGCCGTGGTGCCCGATGCGCCTTTTGCAATAGATACTCCGGCCGACCTTGCCCGTGCCCGTGCTCTCTGATTTTTGGTGTCGTGCGCGCGTGCGGAACAAAAAAATAGGCCCTAACCTATTGATATTCCAAAAAATATTTGCGAACTTTGCACATTCATTATCACTTAGTTAGTTTTCAACCCTTTAACCACCAATTGTATACATGAAGAAAAGTGCTTTGCAGACAGCCCGCGCTTCATACCAGCCCAAACTCCCCGTAACCCTCACCGGAGCAGTAATGGCAGTAGAAGGCAAACCCACAGAGTCAGTTGCCGACCGCGAAGAAATCAAGAAACTCTTCCCCAACACCTACGGCATGCCCGAGCTGCGTTTTGAGAAAAACCCCAACCCCACAGTAGGCAAGCCCGTCAATATAGGCGTAATACTCTCCGGCGGACAGGCTCCCGGCGGCCACAACGTAATCTGCGGCCTTTTCGACGGCATAAAGAAAATCAACAAAGAGAGCCGTCTCTTCGGTTTCCTCATGGGCCCCGGCGGTCTCGTTGACCACAAATATGTAGAGCTCACAGCCGATGTAATCGACCAGTACCGCAACACCGGCGGTTTTGACATCATCGGTTCTGGCCGTACAAAACTCGAAAAGAAAGACCAGTTCGACAAAGGTCTTGAAATACTCAAGGAGCTCGGTATCACCGCACTCGTAATCATTGGCGGCGACGACTCAAATACCAATGCCGCCGTGCTCGCCGAATATTACAAGGAAATCGGCGCAGGCGTGCAGGTAATCGGTTGCCCCAAGACCATCGACGGTGACCTTAAAAACGAGGTCGTTGAGGCTTCGTTCGGTTTCGACACCGCCACCAAAGTATATTCGGAGCTCATCGGCAATATACAGCGCGACTGCTTCTCGGCCAAGAAATACTGGCACTTCATCAAGCTCATGGGCCGCTCGGCATCGCATATCGCTCTCGAATGCGCTCTCCAGACCCAGCCCAACGTCTGCATCATATCTGAAGAGGTTGAGGAGAAAAACCTCACTCTACAGAATGTGGTTGACTATATAGCCGACATCGTTGCCGCACGTGCAGCCAAGGGCGACAACTTCGGTACCGTGCTCATTCCCGAAGGCCTCATTGAGTTTATCCCCGCAATGAAAAACCTCATTGCCGAACTCAACGACCTCCTTGCACGCAAATCGGATTTCGCTGCAATGGCACGCGACGAGCAGCGCGCATATCTCATGGCCAACCTCTCGCAGAACTCGGCCACAGTTTACGCTTCGCTCCCCGAAGGCGTGGCACGTCAGCTCACCCTCGACCGTGACCCCCACGGCAACGTACAGGTATCCCTTATCGAGACCGAGAAACTCCTCTCCGAAATGGTAGGCAAACGCCTCGCCGTACTCGCAGAAGAGGGCAAGTACAACGGCCGCTTCTCTCCGCTGCATCACTTCTTCGGCTACGAAGGCCGCTGCGCAGCTCCCTCTAAATTTGATGCCGACTACTGCTACGCACTCGGTTACAACGCCGCCAACCTTATAGCCGCCGGCGTAACCGGTTATCTTTCGAGCCTGCGCAACCTCACTGCTCCCTCAGTGCAGTGGCTTGCAGGCGGTATACCTATCACCATGATGTTTAACATGGAGCGTCGCCACGGCGAAATGAAGCCTGTGATACAGAAAGCGCTCGTGCGCCTCGACGGAAGCCCCTTCCTGAAATTTGCCGCTAAGCGCGACAAATGGGCCCGCGGTGCCGAGTATGTATTCCCCGGCCCCATCCAGTACTTCGGCCCCGCTGAAGTTTGCGATCAGCCCACACTCACACTCCAGTACGAGCATCTCGATAAATAATCAGCACACATTTATCCTTCATAATCAGCTTGCAGAAGGCTGCGCCCGGTATCGGACGCGGCCTTCTTAATGCTTGATTTGATCCATGGCAAATACCGACTGTACAGACCCTACCATGGGGAGGCGCCCCAGTTTTTCGGTCACGAATTCGCGGTAGCTCCCCATCTCGCGCACCTGCACTTTGAGGAGATAGTCGTAAGCACCCGACACATTGTAGCACTCCTTCACCTGCGGCATCTCATTGATGGCTGCGGCAAATTCACGGTGTATGTCGGCATTTATCCTGTCGAGCTTCACATTGCAGAATACCGTGAAGCCTATGCCCACGGCCTCGGCGTCGACATCAATTGTGTAGCGGCGAATCACCCCCTCCGATTCGAGCCTGCGCACACGCTCAAACACCGGGGTGGCCGACCGGTGAACGCGGTTTGCCAGTTCGCGTATCGAAAGACGGCTGTCGCTGCGCAGCTGCTCTATTATGGCCATATCGGTCAGGTCTAACTCTCTTTTCATATTTGTTCGGATTATTTGCCGCAAAAATAAGAAAAACAGAACAAATGCTCATAAAATGGCGATAATGATTTGCAATAATTCCAAATATTATGATGTTTTAGGAGCGTATGTTGGGGTTGCGTATCTTTGCATTATAAATCAATACTACGAGCCATGCATTTCGAGACTCTTCAGCTACACGCCGGGTTGCCGGCCCCCGAATCAGCAGCAGGTGCCTGCGCCGTGCCCATATACCAGACTGCCGCCTATCGCTTCGGCAGCGCTCGGCAGGCTGCTGACCGTTTCAGTTTCGCCGACCCCGGAAATATATATTCCCGACTTACCAATCCCACCCAGGAGGTTCTTGAGACGCGTATGGCGGCTCTCGAGGGGGGAAAGGCGGCTTTGGCCGTGGCCTCCGGCGCGGCAGCTGTGACCTATGTGCTCGAAAACGCGCTTCCTCCCGGCTCACACATTATTGCCGCAAACAATCTTTATGGCGGCAGCTACAACCTGATTGTCAACAATCTGAGTGCGCGCGGCATAAGCTACACAATAGTCGACCTAAATGACTCAGCGGCCCTCGAGGCGGCTTTCCGCCCCAATACCCGTGTTGTGTATGGCGAGACACTCGGCAATCCGAACAGCGAAGTCACTGACCTGGAGCAGGTAGCCGACATGGCGCACAGGCACAACTGCCTCTTTGTGGTCGACAATACCTTTGCCACACCTTATCTGCTTCGCCCCATAGAGCACGGGGCCGATGTGGTGGTGCACTCGGCTACAAAATTTATAGGCGGCCACGGTACGAGTCTTGGCGGTATCATAGTCGATGCCGGCCGTTTCGACTTCCGGGCCCATCCCGAGCTTTTCCCGTATATTGCGCAGCCCGACCCCTCATATCACGGCGGTATCTTTGCCGACATGGCTCCCGAAGCGCCGTTTGTAACCCGCATCCGTTCGGTTGTGCTCCGCGATGAGGGCGCCTGTATATCTCCGTTCAACGCATTCATGCTGCTGCAGGGACTTGAGACCCTCTCGTTGCGCGTCGATCGGCATGTATCGAACGCGCTGCGCGTGGCCGAATTTCTTGCCGGGCATTCGCGCGTAAAGTCGGTGAGCCATCCCTCTCTGCCTGACCACAGCTCGCATCAGCTTTACAACCGATATTTCCCCCGCGGCGGCGCCAGCATTTTCACTTTCGAGATACAGGGCGACCGCTCGGCAGCATGGCAATTTATCGACCGTCTGAAAATATTCTCGACCGTAGCCAATGTGGCCGATTCCAAGAGTCTTGTGATTCACCCCGCCTCCACCACCCATTCCCAGATGTCGGAGGCTGAGCTCGCACAGGCCCATATCACCCCGTCGACAATACGCCTGAGCGTAGGCATAGAACATCCCGACGATATTATAGCCGACCTCGCACAAGCCCTACAGTCATGAACAGTTCAGTAGCACAGTTTCTCGCGTCGCCCCATTCCACTGCTTTCTCATTCGAGATTCTTCCGCCTGTGAGGGGCAGAAGCATACAGTCGGCCTACGCCAATATTGAGCCATTGATGCGGTTTGCACCGGCGTATATCAATATCACCACTCATCGCAACGAAGTGTCGTACCACCCGGCGCCCTCCGGCGGATTCGTCGAGGTGAGTAACCGGCGCCGTCCGGGCACAGTGGCGGTGGCTGCCGCTCTGCGCGAGCGGTACAAGGTGCCCACCGTGCCTCACCTTATCTGCGGGCACTTTTCGCGAAATGAGATAGAAGACCAGCTTATCGACCTTTCTTATCTCGGCATCACCGATCTGGTGGTGCTTCGGGGCGACCGTCCCAAAGACTCGCATGTATTCACCACTCACGAGCGCGGACACTCTCATGCTGCCCAACTCGCGCGGCAGGTGTGTGATTTCAATCGGGGCCATATGGCCGACGGAGTTGAGGCTGAGCCTCCGGCCGTTCCGTTTACCTTCGGCGTTGCCGGTTATCCCGAGAAGCATGAGGAGGCTATGAATCTGACCACCGACCTTATGTACCTGAAAGAGAAGGTCGACGCGGGGGCATCGTATATAGTGACCCAGATGTTTTACGACAACGCCAAATTCTTTAATTTTGTTGACCGCTGCCGCGCCCTCGGCATCACAGTGCCGATAATACCGGGACTGAAACCGCTAACCTCGCTCCGTCAGCTTTCCATGTTGCCGCATATCTTCCATATCGACCTGCCCGAACCGCTTGCGCGCGAACTGCAGAAATGTACCACCGACGCCCGGGTAAAAGAGGTGGGTATTGAGTGGGGCGTGGCGCAGGCTGCCGAGCTCAGAAACCATAACGTGCCGAGCATCCACTTCTACGCTATGCACGCCGTAGAGAGTGTGGCCCGCATCGCCTCCCGCATATATTGATTTTACAGTCAGCCCTATATGACCGATTATAATTCACGTCAACACTTCCTTGCCCAAGCCCTTGCATCGCGCCTGTTAGTGCTCGACGGCTCCCTGGGAGTCAGTTTTCAGCAGTTGCACCTCTCGGAATCCGACATGAGGGGCACGCAGCTGGCATCGCATCCATGCTCGCTTTCAGGCAATTTCGACATGCTCAATATCACCGCGCCCCATATCGTAGAGCAGATACACACCTCATTTCTCGAAGCAGGTGCCGATATTATCGAGACCAATACCTTCAACTCGCAGTCCCTCTCGCAGGAGCGTTACGCAACCGCTCATCTGGTGGAGCGTATGAATACCTGCGGGGCACGGATAGCACGACGGCTGGCCGACAAGTTTACTGCCTCCAATCCCTCAAAGCCCCGTTTCGTGGCCGGCTCGATAGGCCCGACGGCGCACACCTTATCTATGAGCGACAATATCGAAGATGCCGCGTGCCGTCGTATTGACTTCGAACAGATGAGCCGGGCAATGCAGCAGCAGGCCGAGGCTCTCATACGCGGGGGAGTGGACTTTTTGCTCGTTGAGACAATATTCGATGCTCTTAATGTAAAGGCTACTTTAGACGGTATAGACCGCGCCCGTCGTGCAACCGGTATCGATATACCCGTCGCGCTGTCAGTCACCCTCTCCGACGCATCGCACCGACTGCTCACCGGCATGACACCCGAAGCGTTTCTTGCCGCGCTGGCGCATGTACGCCCTATGGCGCTCGGTTTCAACTGCTCGGGCGGTCCCGCCTCGCTCGTAGAAAGCGTAGAGCGTCTTAACCGCATATCTCCTTTTCCTACAATTCTTTATCCCAATGCAGGGCTGCCCGACGAAACAGGCCGATACTCCGAGTCGCCCGATACATTTGTAGACGGTCTGTTGCCGTTGATTAAGAACCGCGGTCTCAACATAGTAGGAGGGTGTTGCGGCACCACTCCGGCGCATATAGCACGTCTGGTTGAGGTGGCTGCCGATGCTCAGTCCCGCATCGCAGGGCAAGGAGATGTAAGCTGGCTTGCCGGACTGGAGCCTTTCGATCCCCGCGGCAACGGATTCGTAAATGTGGGAGAGCGGTGCAATGTGGCAGGCAGCCGCAAGTTTCTGCGCCTGATAAAAGAGAAATCCTACGCCGACGCTCTCGAGATTGCCGCCAAGCAGGTGGCCGACGGCGCGATGATACTCGACCTCAATTTCGATGACGCCATGCTCGACAGTCGAGCCGAGATGGTGCACTTTCTTCGCCTGCTCGCCTCCGATCCGCGCGTGGCTTCGGTGCCGTGGATGATTGATTCCTCGTCGTTCGATGTAATAGAGGCCGCTCTGGAGAATATCGGCGGCAAACCGATAGTCAACAGTATCTCGCTCAAGCATGGAGAGGATGAGTTCCTACATCAGGCCGAGATTATCCGACGGGCGGGAGCCGGTGCGGTGGTGATGCTCTTCGACGAGGAGGGCCAGGCTGTGACATTCGACCACAAAATACGTGTGGCACGCCGCGCATACTCGCTGCTTATCGGCCACGGATGGAATCCGCGCGATATTATTATCGATGCCAACATACTCACTATAGCCACCGGCATTGAGGCGCACGTACGTTACGCCATCGACTTTATTGAAGCAGTGGAGTGGGTAAAACAAAATCTGCCGGGTGCCCGTACGTCGGGCGGCGTAAGCAATATTTCGTTTGCTTTCAGGGGCAACAATTATATACGCCGCGCCATCCATTCGGTGTTTCTTTATCATGCCATGCGGCGCGGACTCGATATGGCCATTGTAGACCCGGCAGGATGTGTGGCGTATGACGATATTCCCGGAGAACTTGTGACTGCGATAGAAGATGTGATATTGTGCAGGCGCCCTGATGCCACCGACCGCCTGATATCTCTGGCCTCTGTCTATACAGGTGCTGACGTTGCCGCGGCTCCGGCTGCCGTCTCAGCTGTTCCCGATTCGGTCGAGAACAGGCTTGAGGAAGCACTGGTACGGGGCAATGTGTCGGCCATTGAGGATGATATCAAGGAAGCGATGCGTAAATACGGCAATCCGTCAATCATAATCAATGATATACTCATGGCCGCGATGGAGAAGGTCGGCGCCCTGTTTGCCGACGGTAAGATGTTTCTGCCGCAGGTGGTGAAGAGCGCTCGCTGTATGCACGTGGCTGTAGAGTTTCTTACCCCATACATGAACGCATCGGCCGGGCAGTGCAAAACAAAAGGTAAGTTTGTGATTGCCACAGTAAAAGGCGATGTGCACGACATAGGTAAAAATATAGCCGCCGTGGTTATGCGCTGCAACGGATTTGAGGTAGTGGACTTGGGCGTGCAGGTCGATGCCTCGACCATAGTGGATGCGGTGCACCGCTATAATCCCGATTTTATCGGCCTGAGCGGACTCATAGCTCCGTCGCTCAACGAAATGGCCATCACCCTCCGCGCTCTTCATCAGGCAGGTATATCAATACCGGTATTCATAGGCGGAGCGGCCGCATCGGCTGTGCATACCGCGGTAAAACTGTCGTCCGAGTACCCCGACGGTGTGGTGGTATATGTGGCCGACGCCTCTCAAAACCCGCTCATCGCCTCACGCTTGCTGGCCGATTATGCAGCCGAGGCAGAGGAGATACGCGCACGCACCGAGCTGCTTATACTCGAACACGAGTCAGTAGCCCGACGTGATGAAGCCGTGTGTGAGCGAATCGAAATTGATTGGACGAAGGAAGAGATAGTGCCTCCGTCGTTTATGGGCTGTCGTGAAGTCGACCCGATTCCGGTTGCTGAAATTATACCATATATCAACTGGCGGTATTTCCTTAACTGCTGGCGTACGGCGCCCGACACGACCGAAGCCGAAGAGTTAATCACGGAAGCCAAGGCGTTGGTGTCTGACTTCGGTAACTACAGTATGCGGGCGCGAGTGGGATTTTTCAAAGCCACGCCCGGCGATGAGGCGATACTGATAGAGGGCTGCTCAGTGCCGACCCCACGCCAGAACCCTTCGCCACAACGCGGAGTGCGACTGTCACTCGCCGATTTCCTCTCGCCGCATGGCGACTATGTGGGTGCTTTCTGCGTTACCGTAGGCGATGAATTGCGTGCGGCGCTCAAAGAGAATGCCGACCCCTTCAGGCAGCTTCTGATACAGTCGGTTTGCGACCGCCTGGCCGAGGCAGCTTCGGAATATCTGCACCGGCAGGTGCGCACCTCCTTATGGGGTTATGCTGCCGACGAACCGTTTGACTTGACCGCGATACTGCGCGGAAAGTACCGTGGCATACGCCCGGCCGTGGGCTATGGCTGTCTGCCCGACCAATCGGCCATGCATACCGTAGGGAGTCTGCTCAACGTTGAGGAGATGGGGGTGGAGATAACCGTAAACGGCGCGCTCAATCCCGCATCGTCGGTAGCCGGATTCTACTTTGCGAGCCCTCACGCACGCTATTTTACGCAGTAGTTTGTTACTACGCCGTTAAAAAAATATCACAACTGAGTGCAAAAATAGTTACAAAACTATTGCAAAAAATAATAGGCGTGTGTAACTTTGCGTGTCCCGAACTTCGGAAGAGATTGTAATAAACACGCGCCAATCATGTCTGCTACATTTTCAGGCCCTTGGAAATTAGAGCCATATACAATATCTACCGATGCCGCCGATGTGCAGATTGCAAATTATAAGCAACTGAGTACCACCGACCACATCGCAGAAAGCTGGGAAGCATCAGCTCTTCCCGGCTACCTTTCAAAAGTAATATCCGGGCCCGACTGCGGTCTGTCGATACCCCAACTCATAGAAAAATATGGAGCCTCACTGCTCGGCAGGAGAGTAGAGGAGCGCTACGGAAAAGTATTCCCGCTGCTGATGAAAGTGCTCGACTGTTCGGGCGACCTCACCATGCAGGTGCATCCGGCCGACGATGTGGCTGCGCGCGATTTCGGCAGCATAGGTCGCGAGGAATTCTGGTATATACTTGATGCGCCCGAAGATGCCGAAGTGATGTCGGGCTTCACCGAGGTGCTTACAAAAGAGGATTTTATTGAAAAGGTGACCGACCGCTCGATTATCAACTATGTGGCGCGCACACCGGCACGCCCGGGAGATGCTTTCTATATACCGGCGGGGCGTCTGCATACCGTCACCCCGGGCATACTGATATTGCAGATACTTGATCCGGCAATGTCGGGCTACGATGTATTCTCTTTCGACGATTCCCGTAATACTACCATACGTTCCGAAGCGGAGGCTGCCGCCGAAGTGGTTGACCTTACGGTAATGCCGTCGTACCGTACCGAGCCCGAGCCTACTATTGACGGCATTGAAGGTCTGGCACACACAAGCCATTTCACCGCCAACCGTATAGCCATAACCGGTCGTAAGATTTTCTATAATTACGAGGATACCTTTATATTATATCATTGTATAGGGGGAGCGGTGAAAATATGGACCGATGACAAGTCGGAGGCCGTGGAGCTGACACGCGGACAGAGCGCGTTGCTGGGTGCATCGGCCAAGAGAGTGACCTTTGACGGTAACGGTGTTGTAATCTCAGCCCAGATGTAGAGCCGCCGCACCGTGCTCCACTATTGGTTTTATTAGTCTTATTGCTTATCTTTGCGGGTGTCATATACCAAAAAAACACGCGCGTGAACACTGCCGCAAAATTACGTTTCGCCTGTATAGTATTGCTCTGGCTGCTGCTTTGCTGGATAGTAGTGTCGTCGACACCACGTATTACGCTATATACCATATTTGTAATAGTAGCGTCGGGCATAGTGGTGTTTGTGCCGTTGTATAAAAAATACAAGAAGAAGCAATGAGTGCCATATTACCGGTAAAACCGCAACTCGATGCCCATCCCCTTGATGTAGGGTTGTATCCATTGCTCTCGAAAATCGAAAGTCCGGCTGATTTGCGCCAGCTCCCTGTAGAGCTTTTGCCGTCGCTGTGTGCCGAAATCCGCCACTTCCTCATACATTCGCTTGCAGTCAATCCGGGGCACTTCGCCTCGAGTATGGGCGCGGTTGAAATCACCGTGGCCCTGCATTATGTATTCGATACCCCTTCAGATCGCATAGTGTGGGATGTGGGGCATCAGGCTTACGTGCACAAGCTGCTCACAGGCCGTGCCGCGCTTTTCCATACCAACCGTAAGCTCGGCGGATTGTCGGGGTTCCCGTTTCCCGACGAGTCTCCTTACGATACTTTTACCGCCGGTCACGCCTCCAATTCCATCTCGGCCGCCCTCGGCATGGCCGTAGCCTCGGCCAACGAGGAGCCGAAGCGCAATGTGGTGGCGGTGATAGGCGACGCTTCGATAAGCGGCGGTCTGGCGTTCGAGGGGCTCAATAATGCCGCCAACTCCGGGAGCAACCTGCTTATAGTGCTCAACGACAACGATATGTCGATTGACCGTAATGTGGGCTCGCTCAACTCCTATCTGGCGCACCTCACCACATCGAAATTTTACAATGCCACACGCGGCGTAGCGTATCATATTTGCAAAGGTTTGCATCTGTATAAGGATGAGAATCACGGGCGCATGACCCGATTCCACAATTCCCTCAAATCATTCATAACCCGCGAGACCAATATATTCGAAGGTCTGAGCATACGCTACTTCGGGCCTTTCGACGGGCATGATATGAAGCGGCTGGTAAAAGTGTTTACCGAACTCAAGGATATACGGGGGCCGCGTCTGCTGCACCTTCGTACGGTAAAGGGCAAAGGTTACGCTCCCGCCGAGGCTGACCCTGCCAATTGGCATGCGCCCGGTCGGTTCGACCCTGCCACCGGCCAGCGAGACGTAGACTCCCGTGCAATGTCGCCCGCCAAATACCAGGATGTGTTCGGGGTGACACTTGCAGAGCTCGCCGCTTCCGATTCGCGCATAGTAGGCATAACTGCCGCCATGCTTTCAGGCACATCGCTGTCTATCTTGCAGAAAGAGATGCCCGAGCGAACATTCGATGTGGGTATTTCCGAGGGGCACGCCGTAACCTTTGCCGCCGGTCTGGCCCGCGAGGGGAAGCGCCCTGTAGTGGCTATTTACTCATCGTTTCTGCAGCGGGCTTTCGACCAGATTATCCACGATGTGGCGCTGCAGCATCTGCCCGTAGTATTTGCAATTGACCGTGCCGGTATAGTGGGCGAAGACGGTGCCACGCACCACGGAGCTCTCGACCTGGCGTACCTTTCGGCTGTGCCGGGCCTCACTATTGCCGCTCCGCGCAATGAGATATACCTGCGCCATCTGCTATACACCGCATTGCGCCCCGAGGCCGACGGCCCCATGGCCATACGCTATCCCCGCGGCAGCGGTTCTATTACCGCATGGCGCAAGCCGATGGAGCTTCTCACACCGGGTAAAGGCGAAAAGCTCGCCGCCGGCACCGATGTGGTGATACTCTCGATAGGAACCATAGCCGACGAGGTGAGTAAAGCGATAGAGGCTGCAAAAGCCGAGGGCATCTCAGTAGCTCATTACGACATGATATTCCTCAAGCCAATAGACACAGGCATACTTGAGGAAGTGGCACAGTCGGGGTTGCCGGTAATCACGATAGAGGACGGCACGATAAAGGGTGGTTTAGGCTCCGCCGCCGTAGAGTGGTGGGCCGACAACGGCTACTCTCTCCGTGTGAAGCGAATGGGTATACCCGACATGTTTGTGCCTCATGGCCGTGTGGCACAGCTTAAGAAACTATGCTGTATCGACGCCGACAGTATATTGACCGAGATACGTCACATCATATCATCACAAAAATGAAGATAGTAATTGCCGGAGCCGGGCAAGTGGGTTCACACCTGGCACGCCTGCTTTCGGGCGAAAACCAAGATATCATAGTGGTTGATGCCGATCAGCGCAATCTCTCGACGCTCGACGGCAGCTGCAACCTGCTCACATTGCGCGGCAATCCGATATCGTTTGAGGTGCTTCGCGAGGCGCGTGTGGGCAGTTGCGACCTCTTTGTGGCAGTGACTCCTCAGGAAACCACCAATGTAGTGGCCTGTACAATGGCAAAGAGTCTCGGGGCAAAGCGCACCGTGGCCCGAATCGACAATTATGAGTTCATGCGCAAGGCCAACAGCGAGTTTTTCACCCGCCAGGGCGTCGATGTGATGATATATCCCGAGTATCTCGCTGCCCGGGAGATACTCCAGGCGCTCGAGCGCAACTGGGTGCGCAACTGGTTTGAGATACACAACGGCCAGCTCATAGTGGTGGGCCTGAAGATTCGCGACAACAGCGAGTTTGCCGGGCTGCAGCTGCGCAATCTCTTCACCCTCTCGCACAATTTTCACGTATCGGCCATAAAGCGTCGCCACGAGACCATCATACCGCGCGGCAACGACGTGATACAGCCCGACGATATAGTGTACTTCACCACAGTGCCTGAAGGGGTCGACGAATTGCGTCGCATGTCGGGCAAGCGCCAGGTGTCGATACGCCGCATTCTCATAGTGGGAGGCAGCCGCATAGCCGTTCGTCTGGTCAATATGGCGCCCGACCGATACCGGTTCAGTATCATAGAGCAGAACCGAGAGCGTTGCGACCGTCTTGCCGAGCTATGTCCGCAGGCAACCATAATCAATGCCGACGGCCGCGATATCGACGTGCTGCGTCAGGAAGGCATCGCCGAGGCCGATGCTTTTGTTGCTCTCACCGACCGCTCCGAGTCGAACATTCTCACCTGTCTCACCTCCAAGGAGCACGGTGTGGTCAAGACCATAGCCGAGGTGGAAGAGATGCAGTTTATCTCCGAAGCCGAGAATCTCAACATAGGCACCATAATCAACAAGAAACTGCTGGCGTCGGCCAAGGTGTTTCAGATGCTGCTCGACTCCGATTCCGAATCGTCGAAATTTATGGCGCTTGCCGATGCCGATGTGGCCGAAATTGAGGTACGCCCGGGCGCAAAAATCACCAAGGGCCCGGTAAAGGATCTGCATCTACCTGTGGGAATGAACATAGCCGGTCTGATACGTCCCGACGGCAAGGGTATACTTGTGGGAGGCGATACAGTGATACAGCCGGGCGACCACGTGGTGGTGTTCTGTCTCGCAGGTATCATACATAAAGTGGAACGACTCTTCAACTGATACGTCGATGGCGCACACTCTCCGTCATATTAATTTCGCGATAGTATTCCGCGTCGTCGGCTGGCTTTTGGGCATTGAGGCACTCTTTATGCTTATGGCCGCGGCCGTAGGTCTGTGCTATGATGAGTCTGACAGTTTCTCCTTTTTAGCCGGAGCCGGTATCACCCTCATGGCCGGAGCACTGCTCAGTTTCGGCCTGCGGCGCACGTCGCGCGATATGGGCAAATACGAGGCCTTTTTGCTTACGGCGCTGGTGTGGATAGTGTTTTCGCTGTTCAGCACGATACCGCTGATGCTTTGCAGGCAGCCCATGACTTTTACCGACGCATTTTTCGAATCGATGTCGGGCTTTACCACCACCGGATGCACTGTGGCCCCTTCGGTTGAGGCACTGTCGCATACCGTCAACTTCTGGCGCTGCCTCATAGAGTGGATAGGCGGTATGGGAATCATTCTGTTTACCCTTGCCGTAATACCTATGCTCAACCATTCCGGCGGCATGCAGATGTTTAATGCTGAGGTTACCGGTATAACCCACGAGAAGCTGCGTCCGCGAGTGTCGCAGACGGCAAAGGGCCTCTGGAGCGTATACTTCATTCTTACGGCAGCGCTGATAGGGCTGTTGTGCCTGAGCCCGATGAATCTTTTCGACAGCGCGTGCCATGCCTTCTCCACGATGTCGACCGGCGGCTTCTCCACATTCAACGACAGCCTTGCCCATATCGATTCCACCTATGTCAATGTAGTGGTACTGGTGTTCATGTTTCTCGGCGGTACGAGCTTTGCGCTGATATATAAATTTTTGCACGGCGACCGCAAACCCTTGTACAAGAACAGCGTATTTCGCGTATACGCAGGCACCGTTGTAGGCGCGTATATACTCATAGCCGGAACTATTCTTATCACAGGACAGTACACCGGATGGGAATCGGTTACCGTCGACCCCCTCTTTCAGGTGATAAGCGCCATAAGTTCTACCGGATTCATGGTATGCGATATTGAGCCGTGGGGCGGTTTTGCCATAGCGCTGCTCTTCATACTGATGTTTTCGGGAGCATGCGCCGGGTCAACGAGCGGCGGTGCCAAGATTGACCGTATGATAGTGCTTGCAAAGTATTCTTCTAACGAAATATACAGATGTCTGCACCCCAACACAATATGCAGTGTGAGGTTAGGCGGGAAAATCATGTCGCCCGATGTAGTGTCGAAGGTTATCGCCTTTATATGTCTGTATATGTTGGTGATGATAGTGGGCGGACTGCTGCTTACGGCGTTCGGTATGCCGCTGCTTTCGGCCTTCCATACCTCTTTCTCATGTGTGTCTAATACATCGTATGGTGATGGCTATCAGCTTATTCCGGATGCCGGAAAGTGGTGTATGACGCTGCTTATGCTTGCCGGTCGTCTTGAGATATACTCCATACTGATACTTTTTTCGCGTACGTTTTGGACCAAGTAATCAGCCTTATATATGTCTGAAGTGTACTTTTTGGGCTGTAATGGCAAAAAAACATCGAGAATATTTTGGCAGAATAAAAATATTGCCTACCTTTGCATCGCAAAAGGGAAATAGCCCCGCAAGCGCCAACGCGAAAATAGCTCAGTTGGTAGAGCACGACCTTGCCAAGGTCGGGGTCGCGGGTTCGAGTCCCGTTTTTCGCTCAAGTTCTTTGAAATACTTCCGATTTTAGCAATCTCACATTTCTTGCTAATTTTGCGAAAATAGCTCAGTTGGTAGAGCACGACCTTGCCAAGGTCGGGGTCGCGGGTTCGAGTCCCGTTTTTCGCTCAAATCTGATTGCTTTAATCGGAATCCTGTCCGGGTGGTGGAATTGGTAGACACGCTACTTTGAGGGGGTAGTGGCCGTTGGGCTGTGTGAGTTCGAATCTCATCTCGGACACCTTAGAAAAACCGCATGACGTATATTAACGCCGTGCGGTTTTTTTCTTGCATATAGTTCCCTTATTGTATCGTGGAGGTCAGCGGCGTATGACCTTGGCGCCGGCCGAGGTGCGGCGTATATAGATACCCGCATCGGTGGGCTCCCCGCTGAGCCTCAAGCCCGAGATTGTGTAATATGTGGCGGGAAGCGAGGCCTCATCGTCGGCAACGCTTTCGATGGCGGCCGGCGTGTGGCGCGTAATAGTTATGGCGGTATTGTTGCCGTCAAGCACAATTTTCACATCGGCCTGCGTGCCGGCGGCGAGCCGTTCGTTCCCGGATGCGGGAGCGGCATCGGTGAGTGTGAACGGAGTGGCGGTGTTGTAGCCGTATATAAGCCCGTATTCTCGGCCCGATGTAACGATGACGTCAGCTACATCTTTAGGCCCGAATATAAACGCCGGCATGTGGTATCCGTCGCTCTGGTAAGTGACTTTGAAGGGTGCTTCGGGCAGAGTCACCAGCGAGTTGTATTCCCCGTCGGTATCTCCCGCTTCGATAGTCACGGCATCGCCGTTGCTGTTTACGAGATAGAGGGCGCGTGGCTGTACACGACGCCCGGGGTCGGAGGAGTCAACAATCGAGAACATCTCGTAGTATTGCATCGGGCTGCTTCCGTCGGTCTGCAGCTGTCGGGTGAAGTAATGGATATTGTATGTGCCCGACTCGATGCTCATATAGCGTGTTTGCGTCTCGTTGTAGCTGTTGATTTTGTCGAGTGGGTTGAGGTATCGCATCAGAAGCGGTTGCTCGGCCCAGTCGGGGAGTGTGAGATAGTGCATCGACCAACTTTGGGTAAGTGCGTCGTATCCGGCGCCGTAAAACATAAATCCGCCGGTGGTGATTTCCACGCCCTCGGCCACATATCCGTTGTCGGTAAGGATGAGTGGTATGCTGTTGGTGTCGTCGAGCGATGTGGTTGACGGGAAGCGTCCGTCGGCCTGACGCAATACCAGCCGGGGAGTAAGGTTGCTTTGCAGACTCACGTTTATCGAATCGTTGCTCTGGGCTGCGGCTGTAGCCGAATAGGAGATTATTGCTACAGTGGCTAATGCTTTTGTGTAAGAATAAAGGTTCATGACAATTAGTCGAAACAGGTTGAAGCCTCTACGGATATTAAGGTGGCCTGCTGTAGTGTATCAACGCCCGGACGTTATTTAATGTTCCCGAGCGGGGGCACATATGCAAATGCCGACTTCGGGATAGCAGACCCCGAAGCCGGCAGGTGGAATCAGAAAGTTACTGCTTCAGTACGCTAAGAGCTGCGGCATAATCGGGCTCGTTGGTGATTTCCTCCACAAGCTCGCGATAGATTATGCGGCGGTTGCTGTCAATCACAATCACGGCGCGTGCCAGGAGTCCGGCCAAGGGGCCGTCGCATATCTGCACGCCGAATTTCTGGCCGAACAGAGGTGAGCGGAAAGCCGAGGCAAAGGTTACATTCTTGATATTTTCTAAGGTGCAGAAGCGGCCCATGGCAAAGGGGAGATCCATCGAAACGCAGATTACGACAGTGTCGGGCAGAGCTGCGGCCTCTTCGTTGAACCGGCGTACCGAACGTGCGCATACCTCAGTGTCAAGGCTCGGGAATATGTTGAGTACAACCTTCTTGCCGGCAAACTGGTCGCATTGTACCATTGAAAGGTCGGGGCCGGCGAGATGATAGCAGGGGGCTTCTTCACCCACGAGCGGCATGCTGCCGTAAGTATGACAGGGTGTACCTTTGAAGTAGATAGTGTCCATAGTAATAAGGAGATGACGTTGTTATAGAAAAATTAGAATAGTCTTAAAATCAATGGGTGTCGAGCAACGATATCATTTGTATAACATCGGAGGCCATATCATTGTTGAAACCTACTATTACATTTCTCACCACGGCGTCAGCGTCGCACAATACTACGGCGGGCAAGTCGGCGGCTCCGCAATCGCGCATCAACCCGCGGCCGCTCATCAGTATGTGCTCGCCCTCGCGGGGTTGGCCGGTGGCGGCTTCTACGGCGTCGATTTCCTTATCGGTGAACACCCAGAGGATGTCGAACGGCACGGGCGAACCGGCGGCTGCCGAGCGTAGCGCGTCTATCACCTGCGCGGTCATGGCGTCGGAGGCATTGAGAAATGCTACGGCGGTGGGGGCGCGGAAGGGGTCGTTGACACCGCGGCTGTATCGCTCGCGCGTGGGTGTGACCAGCGCGAATCCCGGCAATCGGGTGCCCGGGAGCGACTGAATGTGGAAATTGTTCTGGCGCAGATTGGCAAATACATCGGGGTAAAGGTCTATCAGAGCGGCTTCGGTGAGGGTATCGATACCCGGGGTGTCAGACTCGGTGTATATAATCTCTACCGACTGCTCGGATATGGAGCCGGGGCTGTTCTCGTGCCTGATGCGCAGGGGGCGGCGTGTATCGCGCTCAAATATGTATTCGCTCTCTTTGGCCACTACACCATTATGCATCAGTACGGCAGAGAGGACGTCGACACGCCGGCCGTCGACCAATGTATCGGTATATGTGGTAATTGTGTATGCAGAGTCGGCGAGCATACGGTCTATCTCGTCGGCAATCGAGAAGGGGAGCAGGTCGACAAACTGAGCGGTGCACTGCACACCTTTGATGCCGTTGAGGTTGGGCTGAAACGGCGCCGTGTCGGCCGCCATGTGGTATTCCTGAAGGCGATGGCCGTTGTATCGGAAATGGTCGCCCGTACCGCAGTAAGCCGAAAATCCCTCTATCGGCGTCGGTGTGCCCGATGTGCTGTGCCATGACACCAGATAATCGAGTCCGAGCAGAGTGTCGGCCAGATTGGGTATCTGGTTGAGATTTAGCGAGTAGACAACATCGTCGTTGAGTTGTGGCATGCTTACGGTGAAACAGGCCACGGCATGATAGGCGGCCGTGTTGTGCAGGGCGTCGGCTGCGTCACGGGCAGTAAAAGCGTGCGTCGATATGCCGCAGCTCGACAGCAGGGCGGTGAAGCATAAAAAGCGGTTGAGAGATAATGACATTGCTATATGGTGATGAATATAATAATAACGTAAATGCAAGATGGAAAGTTTACCAACGTTTTTATATCTTTGCATAAGTAAAACTTTAACACTTCTCTTATCATGAATACAAAGTCAAACATACCGCCTCTGATGTTTCGCCCGATACTGAAATCGGCTATATGGGGCGGCGAACAGATAGCTCCTTTCAAAGGTATCACCACTGACCAGACCAAGGTTGGCGAGAGCTGGGAAATATCGGGTGTGCCCGGCAACGAGTCGATTGTGCTCAACGGCCCCGATGCCGGCAAGTCGCTTCCCGAAATGATTGACGCTTACGGTGCAGAGCTGGTGGGCGCCGACAATATGATGCGGTTCGGCCGCAAGTTCCCCTTGCTTATAAAAATTATCGATGCTGCAGGCGATCTGTCGCTGCAGGTACATCCCGATGACGAACTTGCCAAGAAACGCCACAACTCTTTGGGCAAGACCGAGATGTGGTATATAGTGAAGACTGCTCCCGGCGCAAAGATTATTTCCGGTCTGTCAAAACAGCTCACCCCCGAAATTTATGAAAAGATTGGCGCTACCAACGAGATACTCGATTATGTGGCTACCCACGAGTCGCATCCCGGTGATGTATTTTTCCTCCCCGCAGGCCGTGTGCACGGCATAGGTGCCGGCAATCTGCTCGTTGAGGTACAGGAAACGAGCGACATCACCTATCGTATCAACGACTACGGCCGTCTCGATGCCAAAACCGGTCTCCCGCGCGAGCTGCATGTAGAGCAGGCCAAGGATGCCATTGACTACACTGTGTATCCCGACTATGTGACCAAGCCGGGAGCCGAGCACGATGGTGTTACTCCTTTGGTGAAATGCGACCATTTCGATGTGAGCCGCATAAAGGTTGCCGGCGAGAAGAAGCTCGACTTGCCCGACGACACATTCATGACTATGACTTGTATTGAGGGCGAGGCCACTCTCACCGACGACCGCAACAACAGCGTGACCATAGCCCGCGGACAGAGTGTGCTTGTGCCCGCTATGGCTACCTCGGTGACTATAAAGGGCGATGCCATTTTTATTGTGGCAAAATAAATTATATTACCCCTATACGAACGGAGGCAGACACTTATAGTTGAGTGTCTGCCTCCGGTGCGTTATGAGGTGTTTAGATGCGGTCGAGTACGGTGCCTATAAGGTCGTGTATGGCAGTTTTGTAGTTGGGGGTGGCGTCGTTGCGCACGCGGTTGGCTATAATAGAGCATACGGTCATTGCCTTGTGCCCCATGAGTCGGCTTAAGCCCTGCAAGGGAGCGCTTTCCATCTCGTAATTGGTGATTTTGCGCGAACCGTAGCGGAAGGCTTCGATGTGTCGGTTGAGGTCGGGGTTGGCTAAAGGCAGGCGAAGTTCGCGACCCTGAGGCCCGTAGAAACCTACGGCCGAGATGGTGTTTCCGCGCACCATGTCGTTGCCGCCAATCTTCTCCACCAGGTGCTCGTCGGCGTTCACAATATAAGGTTTGGCCCAGAGGGGATTCCAGCCTACGGCGTCGCAAAATGCGTGTTCCATGTCGAGGTCGGCCACATCGTTGCGGCCGGCGTAATAGTTGAGCACGCCGTCAAAGCCTATAGCCTTCTCGGCTATCACGGGGGTGCCTAATTTGAGTTCGGGCTGCAAAGCTCCCGAGGTGCCTATGCGCACCATGTGCAGGGTGCGGTGCTCGGGTTTCACCTCGCGGGTATTGAAGTCGATATTGGCCAAAGCGTCGAGCTCGTTGATGACTATGTCGATATTGTCGGGCCCAATGCCGTGGCTGAGACACATTATGGGTTTTCCGCGGTATACACCACCAATGGTGTGAAACTCGCGCGACTGTACTTCAAAGGTCTTGGCGTCGAAGAATGAGGCAACCATGTTAACACGGGCCGGGTCGCCTACGAGTATTATGCGGTCGGTGAGCTGTTCGGGCAACAAGTGCAGATGAAATACCGAGCCATCGGGGTTGATGATGAGTTCGGAAGGAGCTATGATTTTTTTATCCATTGTGTTAGGGGTTATGAGGTGACTATACTTGCAAAACAATTTATACTGTGCTATGGTTGCGCTGTGCCGAAACTCATGCCGTGCGGTATTTGCCTCCGGGAAAGAGGCGCACGAGGTTGCGGAACTCCATATCTATGAGTATCGACATGAGTTTGCCGGCCGGTATGTCGAGCTGTACGGAAATGGTGTTTACCTGGCTGTCGGGCTTTTGGGTGAGGAATTCCATGATTGCTTCTTCCTCGGGGGTGAGTTCGGGGAAGAGGGAGGGTGTTTGCGGTTCGGGTTCCCTTACGGCCCATCGCATGGCCTGCGTCACGTCGGCGGCGCACGATACGAGCATTGCCATGTTGGAGGCAATGAGGCTGTTGCATCCGCGACTGTAGCGGTCGGAGGTGCGGCCCGGCAATGCGAATACATCGCGCGAATAGTCACCGGCAAGTCGTGCGGTGACGAGTGCACCGCCTCTGTCGGCGCTTTCGGCCACTATCGTACAGTCGGCGAGGCCGGCTATTATACGGTTTCGCGCCAGGAAGTTGCCTTTATGAATCTGTTCCGACGAAAGATAATCGGTGAGAAGCATACCGCCCTGATGTATGATGTCGGTGGCGAGCTGCCGATGGGCCGCGGGGTAGATAGTGTTGAGGCCGTGGGCCAATACTCCTACCGTGGGGAGTTTGTTCTGAAGAGCGGCCACGTGAGCTGTGGAATCGGCACCGTAAGCCAGTCCGCTCACTATCACAGGCGGTTCGGCAAGTGTAGAGGCGAAGTCGACCACGCAGTCGCGTATGAAATCGGCTCCGTAGGGTGTGACATGCCGGGTGCCTACTATTGATATGACGTAGCGCGAGTTGAGGTCGCAGTTGCCGAGGGTGTAGATCATAAGTGGCGCGTCGGGAATCTCGGTGAGGCGGCGGGGGTAGTCGGCATCGGTGAAGTATACCGGCCTGATATTGTATGAGGCAATGAAGTCGCACTCGCGGCGGGCACGTTCGAGCAACCCGTTGCGATAGTCTTGGTCGAAGAGCCGGTTGCGACGGCTCATGATGGCGCCGAGTGATGTTGCCGATGCTTCAAAAAATGCCTTTTCGCTGCCGGTGAGGGCGAGAATTTCGTTGGCGAGTGCGGGCGTGAGGCTGCGCAGCGATGCAAACGCTATGCGGTAAGGCAAGTCCTGACTGTCGGGCATGGGCGGATGCTGTTGTGAGGGGCGTCAGAAGTATTTCGATAACGTTGCCGCCAACTCATCGCCGCGGCACAGATGCCCGTGGTCGAGACATACCACTGTGACCTTGGCCGTGATGATGTGAACGCCTTCTTCCGAGAAGATATCCTGCTTGAAGAGGAAGCGCGGGCCTTTGCGCTCGGCCTTGAGTTTGCTCACAAATTCCTGCCCGAGAAGCAGTGAGTGGAGATATTCGATCTCAACCTTGCGCACCACCGGATCGAGTCCGCGCGCATGAAGTTCGCGGAACGGTACGCCCTCTACGCGGCAGAATTCGTGACGGGTGTGCTCGAGATAGTGCAGGTATACTGCGTTGTTGACTATGCCTTGCGAATCTACTTCGTAGTCGCGTACGCGCATGGTCATTTCAAAAATATAATCTGATGAATCGTTTTTTTGCATAACATCGTAAATTTAGTTCTTTCTCCATTATTTCTCAAATAATATTGCTATTTTCGCATATAAATAGCTCAATTATGCACATCGTCAAGTTTTTCTGTGTTTTGCTCTGCGTAGCGGCTGTGAGCTGTCAGAGCACGTCGGGCCGCATAGCCGATGCGGTTGAAGAGGCTTCCGGGCAATGTCCGGTAGAGCTGAGTTACGGGGTGATGCTCCGGAATATATCGCTGAGCCCGAATGGTGATGTGTGTTTTGAAATTGACGCTCCCGGCAGCTACTCCGATTCGGCTCTGATGGCACAGACCCTTGCGGCGCCGGAATTTCAGTCGTACTGGCTCGAGCAGATACTTCCGAGCAATGCCAATGCCGAGTTTATCGAGGCGGTGAAGAGTCAGGGCGCAGCCTTTGTTTTTGAATTCACTACGAGCGACGGTAAGAAAGTAACCCAACGCATCCAGCCCAAATGAAGCGATTGTGCATATATCTGATTGTAGCCCTGGTGGCGATAGCCACGGGCGCTTGTGCGGGAAATGAATTTCAGCGTGAGATTGACAACGCCAACTCCCATTGTCCGCAGACCGTAGCTCCGGGTATAGTGATGCAGTCGGTGAGCAGTTACGACGGGTATATCGTTTACCGCTATTATGTAGATGAGTCGTTGGTCGACCTTCAGGCTTTGGATTACTCCATACAGTCAAAGGAATATCTCAAGGCGGTTGTCCGTCAA
This sequence comes from Muribaculaceae bacterium, assembly GCA_017620715.1. GTDB lineage: Bacteria > Bacteroidota > Bacteroidia > Bacteroidales > Muribaculaceae > Paramuribaculum. The sequence continues at coordinate 51,247 of JAGAUN010000047.1, forward strand.
CTTAAGGAGACCGAGTACGGCCGCCACTTCATATCATTGGCTAAGGAACGTGATTTAGGGATGAAAACCGTGTTTGACGGCTCGCGGGGAGCGAAGCTGGAAGCCGTTATAGAAGCGTCAGAGCTGTAGTGCGGCTCGCATCGATTAGATGCGGATAGTGGGCGTCGCTGTTCACTACCATACGCACGCCTCTGCGCTTTAGCTCGGGCCAGTAACGCCGCGAGGGGAAGAAACGGCCGTGGTCGTTGTATGCCTTGGTATTGATTTCAACCACCACCCCTGCATCGGTTATCAAGTCGATGAGCTTGGCTACCCGAGCCGCATACCACGGTTCATTCTCTATGCCCGTGCGGTAAAGCGAAGCATTATGCCCTATCTTGTCGAAATGGCCCAATATGTCGAACCCGCCTGCTTCAATCAAGGCCATTGACTGGTCGTAAAATTTGTCGACCACATACCGTATGTCGTTGCGGAAATGCTGCTCCATGTTGCGGCTGAATCGCTGGAAGCTGCCGTCAATGTCAATCAGCTCGCCATCTTGCGACGGGATGAAGTGCACCGAGCCAATTATCACATCAAGACCGAGTGAGGCAAAATACTCGTTGGCGGGGCCCCAGTTGTCGGAAAGATAGTCTACTTCCATTCCCGATAGCAACTGTACCCGGTCGCCGTAAATACCGCGCAAACGCTCCACTTCCAACAAAAACGCAGGCACATCGGAGAACTTCATATTGCATGGCGACTCAATGGGAACCGGGCTGTGGGGTGTGAACGCGTAGTGCGAGAAACCGGCCTCGGCAGCAGCCTTGGCAAAATCTTCCATAGGCGCATGTCCGTCGCAAAATTGAGTGTGGGAGTGCAGATTATAGGGTATGTCGCTTCGGAGTTGCGAGAATAAGGTGCTTAGTGTCATGCTTTTTTCTTAAAGAAAACAATTGCAAGAGCGAGAGTGAATGTACCCGATATGGCAAGTGATACTATACGGTCTAAGCCGAATCCCTCGGGCGTGGGAGCCGAGAGCAGGTAAGTTGAGGTGACGGCTGTCATAAACAGGGCCGGCACAAGTGATATGATATAGGGCTTGCCTTTGCGCGCCAGGTAAACGGATATGGCCCAAAGCGTAAACACGGCAAGCGTCTGGTTGCTCCACGCAAAATACCGCCAGAGCACGTTGAAATCGATGAGCATTATCAGCGCTACAACGGCTATGAGCGGAAATGCCACCATCATGCGCGGCCAGAGACGTTTCTGGCGGATATTCATAAAGTCGGCCACAGTGAGACGGGCGCTGCGCAATGCGGTATCGCCGGTGGTGATGGGTGCTACTATCACGCCGAGTATGGCAAGGATACCTCCGAATGAGCCGAGCCACTTGAAAGATATGTCGTGTACGAGAGAGCCGGGCGAATGGCCGGGGGCGGCGAGGTAGTCCGACAGTTCGGAGTATCCGTGAGTGAAAGCAACTGCGGCTGCGGCCCATATCAGTGCTACGATTCCCTCGGCTACCATAGCACCGTAGAACACAGGGCGCGCCAGTTTCTCGTTCTTGAGGCAACGTGCCATCATGGGCGACTGTGTGGCGTGAAAGCCTGAAATGGCTCCGCAGGCTATGCTTACAAACATCATAGGGAAGATGGGCGAGGAGTTGCGGCTCTGAAAGCCGTCGGCAAACGATACCGGTATTTTCTCGTCGCCAAAAAGCAACACGCCCAACAGGCCTACGGCCATAAACAGCAGGGCGAAGCCGAACACCGGATATAAATTGCCTATGAGTTTGTCGATGGGCAGCAGTGTGGCCAATATATAGTAGCCGAATATCACGCATGTCCAGATTGTGACGTCGAGCCAGTCGGGAGTCATAGACGAAAGCAGGCCGGCAGGTGTCACTACGAATACGGCAGTGACGAGCATGAGCAGCAGCACTGAGAAGCCGCGCATGAGTTGCTTTATGCCGTTGCCTAACTCCGAGCCTACAATCTCGGGCAGCGAGGCACCTCCCATACGAAGCGATATTACGCCTGAGAAATAGTCGTGCACTCCGCCGGCAAATATGGTGCCCAGAGCTATCCACAGAAAAGCGGCCGGCCCGAACATTATGCCCATTATGGCGCCGAAAATCGGCCCCAGGCCTGCTATGTTGAGGAACTGGATGAGGAATACGCGCCATGTGGCCATGGGTCGGTAATCCACATCGTCGCGTTTGGTATATGCGGGCACATCATTGCTTTTAGAGGTGCCGAAAAGGCGGTCTACCAGATAGCCGTAGCCTATGTAACCTACTATGAGTATGGCGAGTGAGATGAGGAATGCTGTCATGGCTCTGCGAGTTTGGTCGATTCAGCCCGGATTACGGCGTTGGCTGCCTCGCGCAGCTGCTTCTCGAGGTTGGGAATGCGGCTTTCGAGTGAGAGAATTGAGGGCGCTGCCGAGGTGTCGCCGTTGGCAAAGTTGACCCTCAGTGTGGCAAGTTCGGCCTGAGCGTCGTCGAGCTGTTGCTTTATGCCGAGGTAGCGGCCCAGTGCATCCATTCCCATTTGGGTTGTAATCTGGCTGCTTGATGTGATTATTCCCACTCCGGGTACTTCGATTGAGTAGGTGGTTGTGCGGCCGGTGTGGTTTGCGGGCAATTGCGCATTGCCGGGCTCACGGTATGCTTTCATGAACAGGGAGTCGGCAACTCCGGCCGCCGCAGCTACCGATGTGATGCGCGCCATGTCGGCCAATTCGGGAGCATCGGCCGGATAGTTCTTGCGCATATCATTGACTCTGAACATATAGAGCGTTACCGAATCGGCTATCTGGTTGCGGTCGGTAACCCAGAAGCCGTAGCCGCTGTATTCGTCGATAGCCATCATATAGTCGTTGAAAGGCGAGTTGTAGGGCATACCGAGGTTCTGCGGCTGAAGAAAATCGTCGCCGTTGTTACGCGACATGAATATGTCGAGTCCGCCGAGCGAGCCATCGCCATCGGCTGCAAAATAAAGCGTTATGCCGTCGGGCATGAGGTAGGGGAAATCTACACGATTGCCTATATGTAGCTCGCTGCCCAGATCGGCCGGTGGTTCGAGTGACCCGTCGACAAGCCGATATCCGGTAACGAGATGCGATGTTCTGGCCTCACCGGGCGCTGACCAGATGAAACGGCGCCCGTCGGCTGTGGCAAACGCTCCCGATTCCGTGGCAAACGTCGATGGCAATGTAGCCGAAGTGGGTGCGAAAAGACGGCCTGACTCGGGGCTAAGGGGCAAAAGACTCATCAGATTGCTGAGCGGCAGTGTGACACTGTCGATGATAGCTACCTGCTCCACACGGCCCATCATATTGGTGCCGAGTTCGGCGCGGCGGCGAAGGTCTGAGGCCTCGGGGGTGTCAATATCGGTCAAGGTGGCAAGTGCCTCGTCGAACTGATAGGCATCGAATTCGGCCTGTGCCTTTGCAATCAGCTGCTCAGGCGTAGGCTTGGCCGGTTGCTGCTTTTTCTTTGCTCTGGGTTTGGCTGCTTCAGCGCCAAAGGCCACGCAGAGAGCTACTGAGAGTATGAGTAGAAATCGTGTTAATCGCATGAGGTAAAGGTAGTGATTTCATTTTTATTTGGCAACAGCCAATATAAATATGGGTTGGTATTCGAGAGTGCGTATGCCGGAGCGCAGCAGTCGGCGTATCGACGATGTGGCCGGTGTCGAAGCGTTGACCCCGGTAAGGCTTATATGGCGTGCGAGTTGGTGTGAGTCGGCAAATTCCAGACGGTGAGTCTTGCGGACGATTTTCGATATGCTGAAATGTGGCGAAAGTATTTTGTGCCATTGTGCCACGCTGTAGTAGCGGGGCTTGAAGCCAGCTGTAAAATCGCGTATCGACGCATAGGTGTCGGGGCCGTACGTTACCACTGCCAGCACTCCGCCGGGGCGCAGCGCGCGGGCGCATTCCTCCATAAAGCGAGGAGGGGAGTCGAACCATTGTATAACCGATGCGGCTGCAATGAGCGACATGCTGCCGGGGGCCAGGCGTTTTATCTCCGTTTCGGCATCGCACTGAAGATGATTTCCCGGCAAGTCATCGGGTATGGGCGTCAGATCCCAAAGGGTAAGCTCCGAAGTGGGAATGCATTGCTGAAGGAGGCGCGTGAAGAGGCCGCTGCCGCTGCCAATCTCCAGTACAGGCCCGGGAGGCGGAGCACATTCTCCTATCATTTTGGCCAGCTCGGCAGCCGATAGCTGTTGCACACGGGCGTGCGACTCGTAGGTGCCGGCTGTCTGTGCGAAACGGCGTGTGAGGTAGTGTTTGTTGGCTATCTCGTTAGATACGATTTGCGCGAAGTCGGGGAGGTGACTCCAGTCGGTGACGCGCACGCAGTGATGGGCGCCCCATGCGCGCCGTTGTGACTCAGCGGGAATTATCATGTCGTGCTGCGACAAGTATACGATATCCCAGATACCTGACGATATGTTACCGGCCGAAAGGCTACCAAGATACTTGAGTTCCGCACGCAAAGAATCGACGGAGCGCTGAGGAAGCATCTCTTCGCAATAGCGCTTATATGCTTCGGCCGAGCCGCACATACGCCTTTGGAACTTCTGCAGGGTCAGTTCGCTCAGTCGCTCTAAGGTGCCTTGAAATATGGCGGGCAATATGCCGGTGAGAGCGTCGACCGGCGTATGGGTGCCGTTTACGGCAATTCGCACCGAGAAAGGCAAGTGCTTATGGGCATGCATGAATATCGCAGCCGCAGCCACTCCGTATGACCATGCCAGCACCATTATCTCGCCATATTGCGAGATGCGGCTGAGGTCGGCATCAGTCATACCCTCCGCCAAATAGTCGTAGGCTACAGCCACATGGAAGTCGGCCCGCTCTATTTTTCGGGCTATCGAGGCATCGGAGCCCCAGCCTGCAAAAATGAGCAGTAGGCGTTGGCTCGGTTCCGTGCAGTGGTATGGGAGGAATTCAACTTTCATTGCAGTGTAAGTAATGCGTCGACCAGACTGCGCACCTCGTTATCGGTAAGCGATGCGCTGAGGCTAAGGCGCAGACGTTCGGTGCCCGGCGGCACGGTGGGAGTGCGTATGGGTAGTACCTTGAACCCTTTGGCTTCCATGCTTTCAGACCATTGCAGTGCCCGCTGTGCGCTATACGCTATCACCGGAACGATGTGGCTTGGCTGCGGTAGCTTGAGGGCCGCAGCGATTACCCGGCAGTGGCGCTTAAGGCACTCACGTTCGGAGTCCATGCCAATTATTTTGTCAATCACAAAGCGGCTCCAACGGCAGCTCACGGGTGGCAGCGCAGTAGAAAAGATGAGGCTGCGACAACGATTTATGGCAAACCGGCGCACCTTGTCGGAACAGATGCAGTAGGCGCCCATCGAGGCGAGTGCCTTGCCCATAGTGCCTATGATAATATCTATTTCGTCGAAAGCGGGGTGGCTGTAGCAGAGACCAAGCCCTCCTTCGCCGCAGACACCCACGGCATGGGCCTCGTCGACGTATAATACAACGGAGGGATAGCGGCGCTTAAGTTCTATGAGGCGGTCGAGATTGGTGCGGTCGCCGTCCATGCTGTATACCGATTCCGTCACCACTATGATATTGGAATATGACGCGGATTCCTTTTCGAGAATGCGCTGCAAGTGGTCAAAATTGTTGTGCGCAAACCGCCGTGAGGGAGCGTCAGCTAATTTCATGCCGTCGATAATGCTGGCGTGCACAAGTTTGTCGGCCACGATGAGCGTTGAGGGCAGTGAACCCAGTGCCGCAATCATGCCGGTGTTGGCGTGGTAGCCGCTGTTGAAGAGCAGAGCGGCACGCCGGCAGTATAGCTCCGAGAGTCTGTTCTCGAGCAACCGATATTCGTGGGGATGAGCACAGAGCAGCCGCGAAGCCGACGATGTGAAGGGATTGCCATTGTCGGGCAGATTGTCGGCAAGAAATTCTTCGATGAAATCTGAGCGTCGAGCAATGCCGAGATAGTCGTTGGTGGTGAGGTCGACCAACTCCGGGCTGCAAGGTTCCGGAAGAGTGCGGTAGTTGCCGCTTTGGGTAAGCCCGTTGAGAATCGTGTCGATTGAATCGTGTAACATCACTCAGGCTTTATTATTTCAAGCATATTGGTAACGAGATATTCGAGGTCGGCATCGGCAATCACATAGGGTGGCATCACGTACACATTGCAGCCGAAGGGACGCACCCATATACCGCGCTCCACACATTGCCGCTGGAATGCGGCTACGTCGACCGGCTCCTGCATCTCAACCACTCCTATTGTGCCGAGCACTCTCACGTCGGCAACGTTGCTGAAATGTGCCGCGGGCGCCAACAGTTCGCGTAGACGTTTTTCGATATGTGCTATGCGCTCGGCCATTGGCTGCTCATTGAGCATGCGCAATGATTCCACTGCTATGGCGCAGGCAAGCGGATTGGCCATAAATGTCGGGCCGTGCATCATCACGCCCGCTTCTCCTCGCGATATGGTGTCGGCCACATCCTGTGTGGTCAGAACGGCCGACATGGTGAGGTAGCCCGCCGTGAGCGCTTTGCCTATGAGCATTATGTCGGGTGATACGCCGGCATGTTCGCAGGCAAAAAACCGGCCTGTACGCCAGAACCCGGTGGCTATCTCGTCGAAAATCAGGTATAGTCCGTAGCGGTCGCACAATTTGCGGAGCTCCCGCAGATATTCGGGATGGTAAAACCACATGCCGCCGGCCCCCTGTACAATCGGCTCCAATATTACACCGGCAAGTTCGTCGCTATGCTCACGTATTATCTGCTCCATTGGCTCGATATCGGCGGGATTCCACTCTCCGCCGAAACGGCTGCGGGGCTGCGGGGCAAAATACCGTATAGGCAATGAAGATCCGAAAGCGCCGTGCATGCCGGTGACGGGGTCGCACACCGACATCGCGTTCCAAGTGTCACCATGGTAACCCGAGCGTATGGTGGCGAAATTGGTGCGACGGTGCGAGCCGTGGCGTGATATTGCCGCCTGTATGGCCATTTTCATTCCCACCTCAGTTGCCACCGAGCCTGAATCGGCATAAAAGATATTGTGTATCGGTGTTGGTGCCTTGTCGAGGAGCATCTGCCCGAGCTCAATGGCTGGAGCGTGGGTAAGGCCGCCGAACATTACATGGCTCATGCTCGACAGCTGCCGTTGGGCCGCGGCGTTGAGACGGGGCACATTGTAACCGTGTATCACGCACCACCACGACGACATGCCGTCGATGAGCTCGCGCCCGTCGCAAAGACGCAGGCGTACACCGGAGGCGGAGTCAACCTTATAAGTGGGCAAAGGTGATATGGTAGATGTGTATGGATGCCACAGATGCTCACGGTCCCAGGAGTCGGACAGATGAGCTAACTGCAGGTCGCTATTGTTGGATTTCATCGCGGTATCTTCTTGACTATTGAGATGCAAATTTACGAAAAAAATCTCTCACTATGTTTGCACGTAAAGTGTTCCTTATGGAGTTCTCTGTATCACTTACGCAGGTGTATATACAAACGGAAAGACGACTCCGGGGAGCCGTCTTTCAGAGAGTATGTTAAAGAGTATTTGTTTCTCTTCTTGCAGGTATTACTGCTGGAGCTTGAAGGTGATAGGAAGTGTATACCATACGTTTACCGGGATACCGTTCTGTTTGCCGGGGGTAAACTTGGGCAGTGACTTCACCACGCGTACAGCCTCTTTGTCGAGGTCGGGGTCTTTCGAGCGGGCTACCTTCACCTGACCTACGCTACCGTCTTTGGTTACGACAAACATTACCACTACGCGGCCCTGTATGCCATTTTCCTGACAGATGGTAGGATATTTGATGTGCTCCGATACCCATTTCAGAAGGGCGGTTTCGCCACCGGGGAAATAGGGCATCTGCTCTACGTGGTCAAATACCTTGTGATCGTCGACCTTCGGAGGTTCGGGCTTGGGTATCTCTACCTGCACTTTGGTCTCGTGTGCCTTGGCATCGATAATGTTGTCGGAGCCGCCTGTCTGGTCAACTGAGCCTACAGCACGGTCGTCGGCCTGCTGCTCATCGACTGCTGCCGGAGGAGTGGTTACTTTATCGGGAGGCACGATTTCGAGCTCTGTTACCGCCTGTGTGTTGAGAATTTCTTCTTTGGGCACTTCGGGTATTTCGGGTTCGATATATTCGGGCTCGTCGATTTCCTCTTCCTGCTGGTCGTCAGCAAATTCTTCGAATGCGGCCTGCTCAACACCGGTATTCGCTACATCCTCTTCCTCTTTGGCTATGGTGTTAACCACCAGAGTTACAAGGAAGCAAGCGATGATAAATATCACCACGGCTATCATAGCCCAGTTGTGACGCTTGATGCTGCCTTCGCGAAGTTCGTAGGCACCAAATTCTTTGTTTTTGCCTTCAAAAACGAGGTCGCGCCATTCTTTTGATGAAAGATCTACATCTTTTGCCATAATTCTTTCTAAGTTTCAGGTTAATATATATCTTTCGTCAATTAATTCTGAGGCTTGAGGTTAAGCATGAGAGAATCCACATGATTGAGGTTTTCAAGCTGGTAGTGCGAGATTTCAGAAATACTCATCTCGTCAAGGGCGCTAATCACGCTTTCCCATGAGGCTTGCGGAGTAGCTTTGATCATTACGATAGGCCAGTTGAGGTCTTCCTGGTTGCGGACTTTGGCAGCAGCCTCGTCGTAGAGACGCTGGTTTTCGTCTTTATCCTGCGAGAACTCTTTGTTGCGCCACTGCTCTTTGAGCTTGGCTATCTCGGCCAATACATTTTTGTTGCGATCGTAGAGAATCTGGCGAATACCGCGGGGCACATTGTTCTCGTTGCCGAGGAATGCTTCGGTCTGAAGCTGGCCCGGTACGGGGTTGCCTGCAGCGTCGAGTTCGGGCTGGCCCATATAGTAGTAGATGATATTTTTCATCTTGCCGTCGGCGTCTACTTTGGGATTGCCGTTGTCGTCGCGTTCGGTATCAAGGAGCAAGGTGATAGCCTTGTCGGACGATGCCTGCTGCTTATTCTCTTTCTGTACTTTTTCGTTGGTAGGGAGTACTATCTTCAAAGTCTGTGATTTCAACATTGTGGTACACAGCATGAAGAAAGTAATCAGAAGCATGTTCATATCCACCATGGGGGTGAAGTCCACGTGAATAGGCATCTTCTTTTGGGCGCCTTTTTTCTTTTTGCCCTTATCTGATTGTTCAATCTGTGCCATAATGTTTATTGATCTTGAGATTTGAGTGCAGTCATAAGTGTGAACTTATTCATGCGGATAGTCTGGAGGTTATCCAAAACGGGGTGAATAGTGGCAAAGGGGGTACGCTTGTCGGCTTTCACGGCAATGCCTTCGCCCTTCTTCATAGCTTCATCAAATTTGGGGTAGTCGCGCTGAGCCACTTTCTTGATGGCGCGCATCCAAAGCTGGAATTCGTTGAGACCTTTGCCGGCTTCAGGCATGGGGATACCTACGCGAACGTTGTTGCGGTTGGCATTCCAGGCAGCTTTCTGCTCGGGGGTCATTGCGGCAAATTTGGTGAATGTCTGATCCTGTTCTACTTGCGATAATGCGAGGAATTTCTTTATGTCTTCGATAGGCATACCGAAGTTGCCTATTTTGGCAAACTGGGCAATGTCGGCGTCGGTGAGGCCGAGCGATGCGGGCGATATGCCTTTAGCCTCGGCGTAGTCCTGAAGCACCTGCTTGACTATATCGCGACGGATAGAGTCGGATGCCCATTTTCCCTTTTCAGCCAGGTAATCGCGATCCGAGATGTCGGGGTTCTGCTCCTTCGCATAGATAGCAGAGGCATCGGGATCGGCTTCACCTGCAACAGAAATAAACACCTCTCCGGTGGGGGAGACAAGAATATTGGTGACGTTGGATGTAGGCACCTTTTGCTCTTGAACCGACGATGGGGTCTCGACGATTACGGGTTCTTTCTGAAGGAAAGTTGAGGTCAACATGAAGAAAGTAAGCAAAAGAACAGTCACGTCGCTCATCGCCGTCATGTCGATGAGGGTGCTCTTTCTTTTAATTTTTACTTTTCCCATATTACTTTCTTTTACTTGTTAAAAATATAAAGGTGTAATAGGGATTAGTGAGTAGCGGCAAATGTCTGCACGATTGAGAAACCGATTTCGTCGATAGCGTAGGTCAGGTTGTCAATCTTGTTGGTGTAGAAGTTGTAGGAGATTACTGCGAATGCACCGGTTGCGATACCGAAGGCGGTGTTTACAAGAGCCTCGGAGATACCGGTTGAAAGAGCTGACGAGTCAGGAGCACCGCTGTTAGAGAGGGCCTGGAATGACTTGATCATACCGATTACAGTACCGAGAAGACCAACGAGAGTACCGAGAGTGGTCATTGTGGCCACGATGGGGAGGTTCTGCTGGAGAGCGGGCATTTCCAAAGCGGTAGCTTCTTCAACCTCTTTCTGGAGGGTCTGGATTTTCTGCTCTTTGGTGAGAACGGTGTTTTTGTCCATTTCTTCGTAGCGAACGAGAGCGGCGGCTACTACAGCGGCTACAGAGCCTTTCTGCTGTTTGCAGAGTTTCTGAGCACCGGCGATGTCGTTTTTGGCCAGACAAGCCTTGATATCGGCTACAAACTTGGTGGTGTTGCCTTTGCCTTTAGCGCTCGAAAGAGCAATCCAACGCTCTACAGAAAGCACGATAACGGTAAGGAAGAGGGTCTGGAGCACAGGTACGATGATACCGCCTTTGAAGATGGTACCGATGAGGTTGGTGGGGTGAGCCTTGTCGATGTTCCAAACTGACATGCCCCAGAGGGGAGTCTGTCCTTCAAATGATTCGGGATCGAAGTTGCCGGGGGCGCCGAAGAAGAAGAGGAAGAGGCATACGGCTACAACGAAACATACCACGATTACGAGGAATGCGTTTTTGATGCCGGTTACTTTCTTTGCGGGTTCTGCTTTCTTAGCCTTGGGCTGAGCCTTGGGCTGAGCCTGGGGTTGGGTGGGCTTTGTAGCTTCCATAACTAATAATTACTAATGGTTTTAAATGGATTGATAGTTTATTGGATTAATATTGAGTTTTTGTATGTCGTCTTGCTTTTTAAGGTGTATGTATGTGCGGATTATGGTATTGGTTTTGAGGTGAAATGGTATTGACTTTAGTGCTTGGTTATGACAGATAGAGCTTTGTGGGAAGATTGGTCATTGGAGCCTGCCCTACCCTTGGGCTGTGTGTCTGCAGTCTTAAGCTAAATGCAAAAGTATTTATAAAATTTCAACTTCCAAAAAAAAAGACCCGCAAAAAGCGGTTTTTGAGTTTTATTTGGAGTTTTTTGCCGCGCGGTCTAAATTTTTTGTTGCAGATTCTTAAAAATTATAAATTTTTGATACCTTTGTGGTTAATTCTGCGCCGATGTGCTCTGTCGGGGCCATGCCGGTGCGCAGTGTTTGTGCAAATCATTTTACATCATGAAGACTGAAATTACTATAAATCGTGGTCTTGACTTGAGCCTTAAAGGCAGCTTGCCTGCCGATGCTCAGATAAGGAGCGTGGCTGCCGCTCAGATTGCGGTTGTGCCCGACGATTACCCCGGTTTCACTCCCAAACTTGAAGTAAAAGAGGGAAGTGAAGTGGTGGCAGGTGAGCCGCTGATGCATGCCAAGGAGTGCGATGCGGTGAAACTTGTGAGTCCTGTTTCGGGGCGTGTCAAGGAGGTGAAGCGCGGCGAACGCCGTAAGATATTATATGTGTCGGTCGAAGCGGCCGATGTGGCTAAGGCTCCCGTGGCCGAAGTGCCCGGCAAAGATGCCGAGTCAATCCGCACCGCATTGCAGCAGTCAGGCCTGTGGGCGCTTATGCGTCAACGGCCTTACGACATTGTTCCGGTGCCCGACCGCTCGCCCCGCGATATCTTCATTACGGCTGTCGACAGTGCTCCGCTGGCAATGCCTCTCACTGCTGAGGTGCCCGACGGTGCTTCGCGCATCGATGCCGGCCTTAAGGCTCTTATGCAGCTTACCGAGGGTCACATATATATAAGTTTTCGTCCGGGAGCCGACCGTGGTATTGTGCCCGAATGGGCCTATACTTCCAACCGCGTAGTTGTGACGGAGGTCAATGGCAAACATCCCGCAGGTAATGCCGGAGTGCAGATTGCGGCCCTCGCTCCGGTCAACAAAGGTGATTTGGTGTGGACTCTCGACATCGTCACGCTGTGGCGCATAGGCTCGCTCATGATTGACGGTCATGTCGACTGGTCGACACGCGTGGCGGTAACCGGTTCGGAGGTCGCAGAACCTTTCATAGCCGAGACCGTTGTCGGCGCATCGGTTGAGCCTCTGCTCGCAGGAGCATTGACCGAGGGCGACCGCCATCTGCGTATTATTTCGGGCAATGTGCTCACCGGCGTGAAGATTTCGCCCGACGGTTATCTTCACTATCCCTATCGCCAGATTACAGTGATACCCGAAGGCGACGATGTGGACGAATTTATGGGCTGGGCTTCGATGAGTACCAAGAAGATGAGCGAAAGCCGCTCATTCCTGTCAAAGATTTTCGGCCGCAAGGAGTTTGCTCCCGATGCCCGCGTGCTTGGTGGCAAGCGAGCCATGATTATGTCAGGGCTCTACGATAAGGTTTTCCCCATGGATATTCTCCCCGAGTATCTCCTCAAAGCTATCATCTCGAAAGATATCGACAAGATGGAGCAACTTGGCATTTACGAGGTGGCTCCTGAAGATTTCGCGCTGTGCGAATATGTTGACCCATCGAAAATAGAGATTCAGAAATTAGTGCGCGACGGACTCGATTATATGCGCAAGGAGGTCGAATAACAAAGTTTACTGCATAAGAATCAAAACATTATCACTAAATATGTTGCGAAAATATCTCGATAAAATAAAACCGCACTTCCAGCCGGGTGGAAAGCTGAGCGCTTTCCAGTCGGTGTTTGAAGGTATGGAGACTTTCCTCTATACACCGCGGTCAACATCGGCATCGGGCGTACACGTACACGACGCCATCGACTCCAAGCGAGTCATGATTATTGTTGTGGTGGCTCTCTTGCCGTGTCTGTTGTTCGGTATGTACAATACCGGCTATCAGAATTCTCTGTGCTCGGGCGTGGAGATGAGTTTTTGGGAAATGATGGCCTACGGTTTTCTGGCTATTCTGCCCAAGTTGGTCGTTACCTATGTGGTAGGCCTCGGTATAGAGTTTGCCATAGCACAGGTGCGCCACGAAGAGATTATGGAGGGCTTCCTCGTGACCGGTATTCTGGTGCCTCTTATCTGTCCCGTCACCACTCCCCTGTGGATGCTTGCCGTAGCTACCGCATTCTCGGTAATTTTTGTCAAGGAGGTATTCGGCGGCACAGGCTTCAATATATTTAATGTGGCCCTCACCACCCGAGCATTCCTCTTTTTTGCATATCCGGCGAGCATGAGCGGCGATACCGCATTCATTGCATCCAAGCCTATATGCGGTCTGGGTGGTGCCGTAACATACACCGATGCCGTTTCGGGTGCAACACCTTTAGGCCAGCTCGCTTCGGGCGCCGATCAGATTACAAACGCCGTGGGCGACCCCGTATCCACCTGGCAGGCTTTCCTCGGGCTGATACCCGGTTCGTTTGGCGAGACCTCAACCCTCTGTGTGCTCATAGGCGGCGCATTGCTGTTGCTCACCGGCATAGCAAGCTGGCGCATAATGCTGTCGGTGTTTGCCGGCGGTTTATTTATGGGCTGGATTGCAAATATCTTCGGCACTCCCACCTATCCGGCATCGTTGCTTAGCCCTGTTGACCAGCTCGTGTACGGCGGTTTCGCTTTCGCCGCAGTGTTTATGGCCACCGACCCCGTTACCGCAGCCCGTACAGGCATAGGCAAATACATATATGGATTTTTGGTTGGCGTGATTGCCATACTGATACGTGTGTATAACAACGGCTATCCCGAAGGCGCGATGCTCGCGGTGCTTCTCATGAACGCCCTCGCTCCGCTTATCGACTACTGTGTGGTACAGGCCAATGTGAGCCGCCGCATGCGCAGAGCCCGTTCCAATTCTTAATACCTACCGAAGATGAACAAGCAAAGCAATACATACACAGTATTATACATCATCGTAATGGTGGTGATAGTAGGTGCGGCACTGGCCATTACCTCGCTTGCCCTCAAGCCCAAGCAGCAGGCCGATGAGAAGGCCGACCGCATGTGCCAGATATTAGCCTCCGTACATATCGAAGCCAATGGCGACAACGCCATTTCGGAATTCAACCGATATATTACCCGTCAGATTGTAGTCAACGCTGCCGGTGACAGCATCGGTTCCGACGCTTTTGCCGTAGATGTGGCGGCACAGGCCAAATTGCCCGACTCTGACCGCAGCCTTCCGGTATTTGTGTGCCGGTTGTCCGACGGAGCGGTAAAATATATTATCCCCGCTTACGGTTCCGGTCTCTGGGGCCCGATATGGGGGTATGTGGCTGTCGATGCCGACGGCTCCACCATATACGGTGCATATTATGGCCATCAGGGTGAGACTCCCGGCCTGGGCGCCAAGATAGCCGAGCCGCAGTTCAGCACTCCGTTCGAGGGCAAACACCTCTTCAAAGATGGTGTTTTCGCACCGGTCTCGGTTGTAAAGATAGGCATGAAGCCCGTGGCCAACGAGGATTATGTCGATGCCATAGCCGGAGCCACCATCACCAGCCGCGGTGTAGGCGATATGCTCGCCAACTGTCTGCGGCCCTACAAAACCTTCCTTGAAAACGTAAGCAAGCACAATTGATTATGGCAGAAAAAATCAGCAATAAGAGCGTATTGTTTAATCCGTTCTCCAAAAACAATCCTGTCATTGTGCAGGTGCTCGGCATCTGCTCTGTATTGGCAGTAACGGTAAGCCTCGAACCCGCCATAGTGATGGGCATATCGGTTGTAGCCGTATTGGCATTTGCCAACGTGATAATTTCGCTTATCCGCAACACCATCCCCACCAATATACGCATTATTGTGCAACTGGTGGTTGTGGCCGGACTGGTGGTGATAGTCGATCAGCTTCTTAAGGCATACACTTACGATGTAAGCAAGCAGCTGTCGGTATTCATATCGCTTATCATAACCAACTGTATACTCATGGGCCGACTCGAGGCATTCGCCATGGTCAACAAACCGTGGCCCTCGTTTCTCGACGGTATCGGCAACGGTATAGGCTACGCCCTGATACTTGTGATAGTGGCATTCTTCCGCGAACTGCTCGGAAGCGGTACCCTCCTCGGATTTCAGGTTGTTCCGCAGTGGTGTTACGATCACGGCTATGTCAACAACGGTCTGATGATACTGCCTCCTATGGCTCTGATTGTGGTAGGCTGCATCATCTGGGTACACCGCAGTTTCAACAAAGATTTGCAGGAGGACTGATTACGCCGCAGCCCGCAACCATTAAAACTCAACAATAGAATACAAATCACACGATTATAACCGCACGATGGAAAATCTGAATTTGTTTATCCGCTCGATATTTGTCGACAACATGATATTTGCCTACTTCCTCGGCATGTGCTCGTTTGTGGCGGTATCGAAAAATGTGAAAACAGCATTGGGCCTCGGCATTGCCGTGACATTCATGCTCGTCATCACCCTGCCTATCAACTACCTGCTCAATACATATGTACTGCAGGCGGGCGCACTCTCGTGGCTCGGCGACGAGTATGCATCGGTTGACCTCAGCTTCCTCTCGCTCATACTCTTTATTGCCGTAATAGCATCAATGACGCAGCTGGTAGAGATGGCCGTGGAGAAATACTCGCCCTCACTTTATGGCTCGCTTGGCATATTCCTTCCACTTATTGCAGTAAACTGTGCCATACTCGGCGGCTCGCTCTTCATGCAGCAGCGTGGATTCTCGAGCGTGATGACGGCCGTCAGCGCCGGTGCCGGTTGGGGTCTCGGCTGGCTCCTCGCCATTGTGGCAATAGCGGCCATACGCGAACGCCTTGCCACCTATTCAAATATACCCCGTCCGCTGCGTGGCATAGGCATCACCTTTATACTCACCGCCCTTATGGGTATAGCTTTCATGAGTTTTCTCGGTATCAAAATCTAAAGCATCATGTTTACCCACCCTATACTTCTCGCTCTCTCCGGCTCAACCATGACAATAATTGCCGGCGTAGGCATTTTCTTGCTCATAACCCTTGCGCTTGTGGCGATTTTGCTCACCGCCAAGCATTTCCTTGTTCATACCGGCAAGGTTAATATCGTAATCAACAAGGACACTACCGTACACGCCCAGTCGGGTAAGCCGCTTCTCTCAACTATGGCCGACAATAATGTGTTCCTGCCCTCTGCCTGCGGCGGTAAAGGCAGCTGCGGCCAGTGTAAGGTAAGAGTGCTTGAGGGCGGCGGCGAGATACTTCCCACCGAGGCCGTGCATTTCAGCCGCAAGGAGGTGAAAGACCACTGGCGTCTGGCCTGTCAGGTGAAGGTTAAAGAGGATATGGAGATAGCTGTACCCGCTTCGGTGCTCGATATCAAGGAGTATGAATGTGAAGTGGTGTCAAACAACAATGTCTCCACCTTCATCAAAGAGTTTATAGTGGCTCTTCCCAAAGGGGAGCACATGGACTTTATCCCCGGCTCGTACGCGCAAATCAAGATTCCGCCGTACGAGATGGACTACGACAAGGATATCGACAAAAACTCAATAGGCGCAGCCTATCTGCCCGCATGGGAGAAATTCGGCCTCTTCGGACTTAAATGCCGCAATACCGAGACCACCGTGCGTGCATACTCCATGGCCAACTATCCGGCTGAGGGCGACCGTTTCATGCTCACTGTGCGTATAGCAACTCCTCCCTTCAAACCCAAACCTCAGGTAGGATTCATGGATGTGATGCCCGGTATAGCCTCAAGCTACATCTTCACACTCAAGCCCGGCGACAAGGTGCTCATGTCAGGCCCTTACGGCGATTTCCACCCTATATTCGACTCAAAGAAAGAAATGATGTGGATAGGCGGTGGTGCCGGTATGGCCCCCTTGCGTGCCCAGATTATGCACATGACCAAGACCCTCAACTGTCGTGACCGTGAGATGAACTTCTTCTATGGCGCACGCGCGCTCAACGAGGTGTTCTATCTCAACGATTTTCTGGAGCTCGAAAAAGAATTCCCCAACTTCCATTTCCATCTCGCGCTCGACCGTCCCGACCCCGAAGCCGATGCAAAGGGAGTGAAGTATACACCCGGTTTTGTGCATCAGGTAATCTACGACACCTATCTCAAAAATCACGAAAATCCCGAAGATATAGAGTATTATATGTGCGGTCCCGGCCCGATGAGTGCTGCTGTCAACAAGATGCTCGATTCCCTCGGCGTAAATCCCGAAGATATACACTACGACAATTTCGGCGGGTAAGAGATGCAGCCCAACAACCCCAAAGGTGCTCCCGGCCATATACCCTATAGCTTTACAGCCCCGAGCGGCCTGCGCATTGTGTGCGACTGCAATCCCGACGCGCATGTAGAGTACGTGGCTGCCATGATTGATGCCGGCAGCCGCGACGATCCCGAAGGTCAGGAGGGTATAGCCCATCTTGTAGAGCATACTATCTTCAAAGGAACCTCAAAGCTCAGGTCGTCAACCATCATCAACACCATGGAGCGACTTGGCGGTGAGCTGAATGCCTATACCACCAAGGAACTCACGGCTGTTTACTCTGTATTCCCTGCCGGCCATGCCCGCAAAGCGGCCAATCTTATAGCCGAGCTCATTAGTGATTCACAATTTCCCGACGACGAGCTCGAAAAGGAGCGCGAGGTGGTGATTGACGAAATCAACTCTTACCTCGACATCCCTGCTGAAAATATCTTCGACGAGTTTGAAGACCTCGCTTTCGCCGCCACACCTTTAGGCCATAATATACTTGGAAGTGCCGATACCGTGCGTTCCATAACCTCGGCCCACTGCCGCACCTATCTTGCCCGACTCTATAGGGCCGGTTCTGTGGTGGTGGCTTATAGCGGGCCCCTCCCTCCCCACAAGGCGTCGCGTATGCTCGAAAAGGCTTTCGGCTCTCTGAGCACCGATGCTGTGGAGGGCAGGGAGAGCAAAGCTCAGTTTGCCCCGACATTCCGTGTAGAGCGCCAACTGTCGTTGCATCAGGCCAACGTAGTGATGGGCGCTCCGGCTCCGTCGCTCGTCGATACATCGCGCTACGCCATGCTTCTGCTTGTGAATATGCTCGGAGGCCCGAGCATGAACTCGCGGCTCAACATTGCGCTGCGTGAGAAGCGCGGACTGGTATATTCGGTCGAAAGCTGGGTAAATATGTATGCCGATACCGGCGTGGCCGCCGTGTATTTCGGCTGCGACCCGTCAGATGTGAAGCGTTGTATGGGCCTTGTAAGCAGAGAAATAGAGAAACTTGCTACTGCGCCATTGTCGCCGGCCTCTCTTATGGCTGCAAAGCGTCAGTATATAGGGCAGCTCACGGTTGCCTCCGATAATCGAGAATCGCGCCTGCTCGGCTACGCCCGTCAGATGCTTCATTACGGCCGTATCAACGCCTCAGCCGATACTGCCGCTATTATTCTCGACATTTCTGCCGAGCAGCTGCGTCAGGCCGCTGAAAGGCTCACCGCTCCGTCGGTGCTGATTATGCAGTGACGGTGCATTCTGTTAATAATCAATCATTAAAACTCGCATTATGAGCCATACACACTTCTTCCTACCCTTTATTTCGCTTATGTGTATTTTTGCCGTATCTTGCGGCTCCAAGTCGAGCGTCGGAGTTGAAACCGCCGACAGCACCGAAATATCTCTATTACCTCCGCGTCAGGTTATTGACAGTCTTATAGGCGAGATGATTATAATAAACGATATGCTGTATGAAGTGCGACACACGAAGGGTGAAGATAACAGAGATGCCATTATAAGCCGTTTCGATAAGGCTTGCTCCGCAGCTGTATATCGAATGAATGCACTCTCATCGGAGGATCGCCGCGAGGCATACAGCTATATGGCCGAACTGATGAAAAAGCCCGAAGTATACTCTTTACAATCGTTGGGCATTGAAACTGAGACATCGAAAGAGTTCTTCGACATAATGGAGCAGTTGCGCATAGAGATTTCAAACGATGTAATATCGCTTTTCGGTAAGACAATTGAGTTTACCGACCTTGCAGGCACGAATTACACTTTGGAGATTAAAGAGGGTGAGAGTGGCGAAGGCGAATGCGTGGCAAAATCGTCGAAAGGCGTTACTCTTAATGGAAGGTGGTATTTCGGCAGCAAGGATACAGGGCGCCATGCTATTAAAATACTTCTCAAGGACGCTACTCTTTTTGGCGCAGAAACTGACTGGGAAACGGTGCACCGCGGAGTAAATTTCGGCGACGCTCACGACTATCACAACTCCAACTATTCATTCTATCCCGACTCGCCTGAGGGCAATTTCTATATTTGCGACGGTAGTATATGGCCTTACTTTGTAAGCACTGACGGGTTTGATGAGTACAAGCAATACTCCTTTGAGTATAGTGTAAAACCCTGACCGTCGTAGACGTCGCTTTGGTTATTTTCGCTAAATTTGCGTAAATTCGCAGCGTATTATGAAAATCGCCGATATCGATTTAGGCCCGCGGCCGGTAATGTTGGCTCCGATGGAGGATGTTACCGACGAGAGTTTCCGCCTTATCTGCAAAGAGCAGGGCGCCGATATGACATTCAGCGAATTTGTGTCGGCCGATGCGCTCATACGCAACATCGCGTCAACTACCCGTAAGCTCAACATCAATCCCGCCGAGCGTCCCACCGCAATACAGATTTATGGTCGCGAACCTGAGCCCATGGCTCAGGCAGCCATGATAGCCGAGCAGGCCGACCCTGATGTGATTGACATAAATTTCGGCTGCCCGGTGAAGAAAGTGGCCGGAAAAGGTGCCGGTGCCGGCTTGCTTCGCGACGTTCCGAAGATGCTCGCCATAACCCGCGCGGTAGTTGATGCAGTGAAAAAGCCGGTGACGGTGAAAACGCGTCTTGGCTGGGATTGTAACAGCAAAATAATAGTTGAACTTGCCGAGCAGTTGCAGGATTGTGGCATTCAGGCCATCACAGTGCACGGACGCACCCGTTCGCAGATGTATACCGGCACTGCCGACTGGGATACCATCTCCGCCGTTAAGGCCAATCCGCGGCTTAAAATACCGGTGATAGGTAATGGCGATATTACCTCTGCCGAAGATATCCGCTTGGCTTTTGACCGCTATGGAGTAGACGGTGTTATGGTTGGGCGAGCCTCAATCGGCGCTCCCTGGATTTTCCGCACTCTCACTGCCGCCGCGCGGGGTGATGTGGTTGAAGAACCTACGGTGGCTGAGAAGTTTGCTCTGCTTCGCCGTCAGATTACAGAGAGCATACACCGTATCGATTCCTATCGCGGCATTTTGCATATCAGGCGTCATCTTGCGGCATCTCCTCTCTTCAAGGGAATCCCGAATTTCCGACCCATGCGTATAAGTCTGCTGCAGGCAGATACTCCCGAAGAATTGTTCAGCATTCTCGACCAAATCGAACAGCTCATCACCACATCCATCACTCCTCAATCCTGACTATGAAACGTATATTGTGTATACTTGCAGTCATTGCCGTAGCTGTAGCCTCTGTCGTACATGCCAACACGCAGCATTATAAGATAACTGTGGCCGATTTCCATCACCTCGTGGTGGTAGACGGCGTAAATGTGGAATACGTGTGCGATCCCTCGCGCGCGGGCCTCATTGAGTTCGACGCTTCAAAGGAACTCGCCTCAAGTGTTATCTTCGAGCCCGGAAACGGCAAGCTCAGCATTCAGTTAATGCAGCGCGACAACCCTCTGCGCGGGCTGCCCACTATAAGGGTGTACTCGTCGTATCTCACCAAGGTGAGCAACGAGGGCGACTCGCTTCTGCATGTACTCTCCATCGCTCCGCAAGGCAAACTTAATGCCCGCGTAGTTGGTAACGGTCGGTTAATGATTGATTCCCTACAGGTTACATCGCTCGATGCTACTGTGCTTACGGGCAACGGCACCATCACACTCTCGGGCGTCGCGCCAAATGCCAAATTGTCGGTTGCCGGCACCGGCCATATCGAAGCAGGCGCTCTGTATACCGATGTCGCCGCATGCTCTATCACCGGCACCGGCTCGATAGAGGTGAGAGCCGCCAAAACGCTCAAGGCCTCCGGCGTAGGTACCGGCAAAATACGATATATAGGGTCGCCTGAAATAAAGAAAGGCTTCCTCTCAACGGTAAAACTTATTCCTATTGATGGCCGGTGAGGATAAGGAAATGAAGATGAGGGTGGCCGGCACCCTCAAGTGGAATATCGTCGACAAACTGTCAACGCAGGTACTCTATGCCATCACGGGCGTAATATTGGCGCGTGTGCTTTCGCAGGCCGATTTCGGTCTGATAGGGGCTATACTCATTTTCCAGACTTTCGCGTCGATGTTTATTGAGGGCGGCTTTTCTTACGCTTTGGTACAGCGCAAAGCACCCACTCATGCCGACTACAGCACTATTTTCTGGTTCAATATGGGCGTGGCGGCTTTTCTATATACCGTACTTTTCTTCTGTGCTCCGGCCATAGCGCGTTGTTTCGAAGGGGCGCTGGCACTGGTGCCTATGTCGCGCGTCATGTTCCTCACCTTTATTATCAACAATGCCTCGCTCGTGCAGCTCAGCATCCGCATGAAGCGTATGAATATGAAAATGGTGGCGGTGGCTAACTCGCTCGCTCTCATTGCCGGTGCTGTTGTGGGTATAACACTGGCACTGACCGGTTTTGGAGCATGGGCTCTTGTGTGGCAGGCGGTTGCGGTGTCGTCGGTCAAGACCGCCGTGCTGTGGTGCTCATCGACATGGCGCCCTTCGGCGGTATTTTCGTGGAGCATTGTGCGCTCATATTTCCGAGTGGGAGGCGGTATGCTCGTGCAGTCGTTTCTCAACACTCTTTTCCAGAATCTATACTCATTCTTTATAGGCAACCGGGCCGGTCTTGTATCTCTGGGCTATTACACTCAGGCCGATAAATGGAGCAAGATGGGAGTGCAATCGGTATCGTCGTCGCTTACCCAGTCGTTTTTGCCGGCCCTGTCGGACTATCAGGATCAACCGCGGGCATTCGCATCAGCCACATCGAAGATGAACCGCCTGAGTTCCTATATAGCAAGTCCATTTGTTGTGATACTCATAGTCATGGCAGCTCCCATATTCCACGCTTTGTTCGGTCAGAAGTGGGATCCGGCTATCGTGCTCTTTCAGTTACTTCTCGTAAGGGGATGGTTTACAATATTTACTGCCCTCTACAACAATTACGTGGTGTCGCTCGGCCGCGCGCGCATGGTAGTGTGGACTGAGATTGTGCGCGACTCCATTGCCGTAATAGCCATCATAATCACATTTCCCTATATCACGTCAGCTACGCCCGAAAACCCTGTATATGGACTAACCATATTCTTGTGGGGCCAGGTGATTGCCGCCGCCGTGGCCTGGGCCTTTATGCTCGTACTGGCTTCGCGCATATCGTGGTCGCGCCCGCTCCGTTTTCTTGCCGATCTCGCTCCCTATATGCTACTCAGCGCTACCGTAGGCGCTTTGCTTTGGCTGGAGGGCACGCTTGCACTCAACCCCTGGCTTATGATAGCGCTTCAAGGCGTCACGGGGCTCGGCATCTATATTTTGTTGTGCAAGATAAGCGGCTCAGTGATACAGCGCGACGTGGCAGCTTATATCCGCGCACAGTTAGGCGGCAAAAAAGTTGAAGAAAATCAAAACGTTTCGTAAATTTGCGATATGTCAGTCAATAAAGTCATTTTAATAGGCAATGTAGGCCAGGACCCGGCCATACGATATGTAGGGAACAGACCGGTAGCCGAGTTCAGTTTGGCCACCACCGAAAGGGGGTATGTCAACAAAGAGGGTGCTCAGGTGCCCGAACGCACCGAGTGGCACCGCATAGTGATGTGGGACAACAACGCCACTCTTGCCGAAAAATACATTCGCAAAGGCTCACGCCTCTATGTAGAGGGAAAGTTGCGCACCCGTATGTGGGAGGATCGCACGGCTGTGAAGCACACAGTGACAGAGGTTTACGCCGATACTGTGGAGCTGCTCAACCGTCCGGTGCCGAATAAGTAGCTGTACTTGCAAGGTAACAATCATCAATCACATAGTAAACACAAATGAAAGAGAATCTTAACCAGGAGGAGCAGATGCAGCTCGACGATCCGGTGGCAATGCCCGATAATGCCTATCGCGAATTGGCCGCCGACGAGCAGTATCGCCCCGTGATGCATCCGTCGCGCAATTATGCCGAAGTCACACCGTACTCGGTGATAATGGGCGTTGTGATGGCTATAGTTTTCAGTGCCGCAGCCGCGTATCTCGGCCTGCGTGTAGGTCAGGTGTTTGAAGCGGCCATCCCTATCTCCATTATAGCGGTAGGGTTGTCGAAAGCCCGCGGCTTGCGCAATCCCTTGGGACAAAACGTTATCATACAGTCAATCGGCGCCTGCTCGGGCGTGATAGTGGCCGGAGCCATATTCACTCTTCCGGCGCTCTATATACTTCAAAGCGAGTTCCGCGAAATCTCTGTCGACTTCCTTGAGGTGTTCCTCAGTTCGTTGCTCGGAGGTGTGCTCGGTATACTCTTCTTCATCCCCTTCCGTAAATACTTTGTAAAGGATATGCACGGCAAATATCCTTTCCCCGAAGCTACCGCTACCTCACAGGTGCTTATGTCATCGCAGGCCACCGGGTCGCAGACCAAAGGTCAGGCGCTCACGCTTGTAGTGTCGGCTCTCATAGGCGGAGCGTATGACTATATAGTGGGTACATTCGGGTTGTGGGCCGAGAGTATCTCCTCTACCATGACATCGTGGGGCACCGCGTTGGCTGCCAAGACTAAAATGGTGTTCTCGTGCAACACCGGCGCAGCTCTGCTCGGTCTCGGCTACATTGTGGGACTCAAATACGCATTCGTGATTTTTGCCGGCTCGGCCCTCGTCTGGTGGATTATAATTCCGCTCCTTGGCACATATGGTAACGCTGAGATAGCCGTGGCCGCTCCCGAGATAATTTTCAAAGATTATGCCAAACTCATCGGTATCGGCGGTATCGCCATGGCCGGTGTAATCGGCATCGTCAAGTCGTGGCACATTATTGCTCAGGCCACCGGCCTCGCAGTGCGCGAGTTCAAAGGTGCTGATAAAAGTCAGAAACAGGTGCGCTGGCAGACCGATATATCCATGAAGCATGTGGTATTCTACATGGGCGTGGCCCTGCTGGCTGTGTTCGCCTTCTTCTATGCCGGCGTGCTGCACAATTTCGGCCAGGCTTTGGTTGCCTGGGTGGTGGTGACGGTTATCGCCTTCCTCTTTACCACCGTGGCCGCCAACGCAATTGCCATAGTAGGTACCAATCCGGTGTCGGGCATGACCCTTATGACTCTCATCGTGGCCTCCTCCATATTCGTGGCCGTAGGCATCAAAGGCCCGTCGGGCATAGTGGCCTCAATGATTATAGGCGGCGTGGTGTGCACCGCGCTCTCAATGGCCGGCGGTTTCGTCACCGACCTCAAGGTCGGCTACTGGCTCGGCTCTACTCCCAAGAAACAGGAGTCATGGAAATTCCTCGGCACGCTCGTCTCGGCTGCTACCGTGGGCGGTGTGCTCATGCTCATGAACGAGGTTTACGGCTTCAGCGGTCCCGACGCACTCTCGGCTCCTCAGGCCAATGCCATGGCGGGTGTTATCAAGCCCATTATGACCGGGCAGCCCACACCCTGGATGCTCTATATAGTAGGTGCCGTGCTTGCGCTGCTTCTCAACTGGCTCGGTGTGCCGGCTTTGGCTTTCTGCCTCGGCATGTTTATACCGATGGAACTTAATGCCCCGCTGCTCGTAGGCGGTCTGATTGCATGGTTCGTATCCTCATCATCGTCCAATAAAGCTCTCAACGAGGCCCGTCGCGACCGCGGAACGCTTATAGCTTCCGGCCTGATAGCCGGGGGCGCCCTCTTCGGTGTGTTCTCGGCGCTCACACGCTTCTTTGCCGGAAGTCTCACTGTTGAAATGGACACTACCGTAAGCCTCTGGCTCGGCATAATAATGTATCTGGCTATTGTGTGTTATCTCATTTGGGATACTATGCGTGCCAAACCCCAAGCGTAAGAAGTAAAGATGAATCGCCGTCTGGCCGGCCGAATTGCCGCCATCGCCATTCCGGCGATTATCACCAATATCACAACCCCATTGCTCGCACTCTCCGACGTGGCCATACTCGGCCACGCGGGGAGTGCGCCGTTGTTGGCAGCGATAGCTGTGGGAGGCACGATGTTCAACATGCTCTACTGGCTGTTCGGCTTTCTGCGCATGGGCTCATCTGGTCTCACAGCCCAGGCCTGCGGCGCAGGTTCATCCACCTTTGCGGTCTTATACCGCTCATTGCTGCTTGGTGTGGGTATCGGCACTCTGATGGTGGTGTTGCAGCGGCCACTTCTTTCGCTGCTGCTCATGCTCATCGAAGCCGACGGCGGCACCTCGGCGCTGGCGTCGTCGTACTATAATATCTGTGTGTATGGCGCACCCGCCACGCTGGGTATGCTCTCGCTCACCGGCTGGTGCGTGGGTATGCAAAACTCCCGCCTGCCTATGTATACCTCGATTTTCATAAATGTGCTCAACATACTGTTGAGCGTGTGGATGGTATTCGGGCTTGGAATGTCGATAAGGGGTGTGGCAGCCGGTACGCTCACATCGCAGTGGGCAGGCTTCATACTCACACTCTATCTTATACGGCGTAAGTATGGGCTGAGAGCGGTGCCTGTAAGGGAGTGGGTCAGCGGATTGGGTCACTTTTTCCGCGTAAATCTCGATATAATGTTGCGCACAGCCTGCCTGATAGGCGTAACGCTCTGGTTTACACGTACCGGTGCTTCGCAGGGCGATGTCGTGCTTGCGGCCAATGTGCTGCTGATGCAGTTTTTCACATTCTTCAGCTTCTTTATAGATGGAATAGCATTCGCGGGGGAGGCTCTGGTGGGGCACTATCACGGCGCACGTAACGAAGAGATGCTTCGTCGTTGTGTGCGTTACCTCCTTGTTGCGGGCTTTATCACGGCGCTTGTGTTTACCGTGCTATATGCAGTGGGGTCGGATGTGGCGATAGGGCTGCTCACTACCGATGGAGCGGTGGTAGATACTGCTTCGGAATATACCCTCTGGGTGCTCTCGATACCGCTGATGGGCTTTATGGCCTTCACCTTCGACGGTGTATTTATCGGACTCACCGCCACCCGTGCCATGCTCCTGAGCATGGCTCTTGCCACGGCAGTATATTTTGCCGTCTATGCGGCAACATTTCGTGCTATGGGCAACCACGGTTTGTGGCTCGCCTTTGTAGCTTACCTCGGGGTGAGGGGAGTGTGCCTTGCGGTGGCCTTTATTGTCGAACCGGCTCTTACTCGCCGTACTCGCTGAGATATGCCCGGCATGCCTCCGCAAGTTCGTCGTACCATTCTTGCCCGAATCGCTCTATAAGAGGCTCACGCATAAATTCGTACAGCCTGATGCCCTTTGCTTTGCCAAGGGTGCGGGCGCATTTGCATATCTTCCATTTGTGATAGTTGACGGCGGTGAAGGTAGGGTATTGGGTAAGGCGCAACGGATACAGGTAGCATGAAATGGGCTTGCGCATTGCACATTTACCCTCGCGATATGCTTTCTCTATGGCACACAGACATTTGCCTCCCTCGGCATAGGTGGTGAAAACGCAATTGCGGCCATCCACAATCTGAGTCACGAGGTCGCCTTCTTCATCCACATATCCTACGCCGGCCTCGGCTATGCGCTCTTTGGCTGAGGGCAATAGATACGGCTCCACGATATCAACTAATTTCTTCAGCTGCTCAAACTCAGCTTCGGTAATAGGTGCGCCCGCATCGCCTTCTATACAGCATTCGCCCAGACAGCGGTCTAAGTCGCAGCAAAAAAATTCTTCGGCGAGGTCGAGGCTCACCAGCGCATCTTGTATCTGTAGCATTATAGTTTCTTCGGTTTGCATTTAGTGATATTAGATTCCCGATGTCACACTTCCGGCTCCGATGAGCTCGTAGTAGCGGGCTCCGGTAGGGCGGTAATACACCCTCACCATATACTCGTTGACAGTCTGGTAATTGTCGCCCTCTATGGCCGAAGTGATTCCACGCGTCTCGCCTTTGGGCACAAGAAGATACTGATAGTTATAGGCTCCCTGTTTCAGGAGGGAAGTGAGCTGATAGCGGCCCGATGTCTCATCATATATCATTCTCCATTCGGGGTCGAAACGATGCGATGTAAAGTAGCCGTCGAGAAATATATCGGCTTCGGGCTGGTATGGCAGGTCGAGAGTAAAATGGGTAAGCAGGTAGTCGGCCTCAGTGTCGGAATCGTCGCTGTTGTACTCGCGTATCTTAAAACGGCCGTGCTGTGTGCGGTCATATATATATTGTTCGGCCGAGCGGGGGTAGTCGGTGCACAGTGTGGCGTGGTAAAAGGGGTGAAGATACTCTACCCCTTCGACGTGCATCGACGGATAGTCGACCGACACCGTCTCCATGCGTCTGTATTCGTTTCCGGCCGGGAATATCAGCGAACGGTTGGAGGAATAGGTTATCCGGTCGGAGGTGATCATGGTAGGCGTGGTCACTACCACTTCGGTATCGGGGCGCCCGTTCTGACTCACTATCACTGCAAGTTCGGCCGGTGGGTTGGCTATACGCGTCTTGCCTAAATCGAGCGTTACCGACACCTGCTGGTGCGCGTCGTTGTAGTCTATGTCGGTGCGAGAAGTCACAGTAGGGAGCACTTTCACTTTAGGATCAAGCACGCAGAAGGCAACCTGCAGCAGAGTGGAATCGGGCTCGGATTCATCGTACACCCTCAGCAGGTAATTGCCTGAAAGAGGGAGCGTGAGTCGTTCTGACGGCAACTGAAACCGGTAGTTTACGTAGCGTACCATAGTAGGGCCTGAGAGGGCGTAATCCTCTATGTAATCTTCGTTTATAGTAGTGTATTCGGCCGGCGTGAGATGGTCGGGGCGCCACATGGGGTCGCAATGGGTGAGGCTGCACCGCAGGTAGCTGCGTTCGTCGGTAAGCTGGTCAAACGATATGGTAAGCCGGTCGTTGGAATTGAGTATCAATATGCCCGGGTCGCTTTGCATGCCTGCTGCTTCGACCTGGAGCGTACGTATCGACGGGTCGAAAATGGCGGTGCGTGTGGGTGTACTGCCGCTTACGGCCGAGGCGCACGCAAGCAGTACAATCAATATTATATGTCGGGCTGCAGTTACCATTGGATAGGCGTACGATTGTGGGCTATTAGAAAATCATTGGCCCGAGTGAAGTGATGGTTGCCGAAAAATCCCCGTGAGGCACTCAGGGGCGAAGGGTGTGCGCTTTTGAGCACCAGATGACGTGAACTGTCGATAAGTTCCGACTTACGGCCGGCCCATGAGCCCCACAGTATGAATACCTTTGGAGCGGCATCGGCACTCAGGGCTGAAATGGCAGCATCGGTAAGCTGTTCCCAGCCATGGCCCTGATGCGAACCTGCTTCGCCCCGGCGCACGGTAAGGGTGGCGTTGAGCAGAAGCACTCCCTGTCGGGCCCAGCGGGTAAGGTCGCCGTTGACGGGCGCGGGTGCGCCGGTGTCGGCCGACACCTCTTTGAATATATTGACGAGCGAGCGGGGCAGCGCTATGCCCGGAGCAACCGAAAAGCACAGGCCGTTGGCCTGCCCGGGGCCGTGATATGGATCCTGACCGAGTATCACCACCTTCGTGTCAGTGAAACCGCACGCATCGAAAGCCGCGAAGATATTTCTCGCCGGGGGGTAGACCGTGGCCGAACGGTATTCGGAGTGAATAAAACGGCTCAGCTCGGCAAAATATGGTTTGTCCCATTCAGCCGCAAGAGCATCTTTCCACGAAGCATTGATACGTACATCCATATTAGGTACTCATTTTTGCAAAATTACAAATTATGGTGTAATTTTGCAACTGTTATTCGGAAAAAGCGCCCGTAGTTCAATGGATAGAATATCGGATTCCGGTTCCGACGATTGGGGTTCGACTCCCCACGGGCGTACATATCTCTGTATCGGCAATGATGGGAAAAGTCATTGTCGATTGTTTTTTTATTGACAATCTCGATAAAAAGTGTACATTTGCAAATCTAAACATATAAATATGTTTCAAAAAATTCAATAATCAATCATTTTACTTAACAATGCGAAAGTTTTTATCCCGTTTTGTGTCAATGCTCGCAGCAGTGGCGCTCTCGGTGTCGATGCAATCCTGCAGCGACGATGACGACAGTCAGATGTTGCCTGACTTGTCGGAACCCTCTGTGGTTGTCGAAGTCAAGGATGTGCAGCGCACCCAAGCTGATTTTGTAATATTCTCTTCAGGAGCATCTGACTATGCCTATATGGTTGTCGATGCAGAGTCTCCCGTATCACCTACCGCTGAGGAGATCTTTGCCAAAGGCGTGACAGGTCATCTTGATGGCGGTTTTGCCAATGTAAGCACTATTGAAGTGGAGGGCGGCAAAACGTTTGACGTGTATGTGGCTACTCGCCGTATCAATCCATATGTGTACAGTGAGGTGAAAAAAGTAAGCCTCAATACCGATATCGAATATACCGATATTGTTACACTCGACCGCATAGGTATCACCGGCTTCCGATACCACATCAAGTATCCCGAAGGGGCTACCGACGTACGTCACATTGTGGTGAAGAAAACCGACTATGAAGCCGTCAAGAGCATCCTCGCCTGGTATGGTGAGGTGACTTATGAGCTGTATCTAAAAGTATTCGGTTACAAAGTGGAAGGGACTACAGATGTGGATGTCGAAAAACATCATATATTTGGGGAAACTTCCGGTACTAATGATTTGCACGTGCACAGCGAGGTGCCGCTCCTTCTCATGGTAGGAGAGTTTGACGAATCGGGCCAACCGATATCCGACAAGTTTAAGTGCATAGAGTTCTCCACACGTCCTGCCGGAGCCTGTCCGTATGATATACAGTGCTCTGTAGAAACCACATCCACTACAGCCAATGTGCATATTACACCAGATGAAGGTATTACCGACTACCGTGTATATATCGACAAGCGCACAGAAATCGATTACTGGCGTCGTGAGGGTGAGCCGCAGCTTCGCTCCGTAGTAATCGGACACTGGGATGATGAAACAAATACGGTGAAACGGTCGTTTACCGGTGATGTAGAGATTTCCCGCACCGGTCTCGTGCCTGAAACCGATTATGTGGTAGGAATAGTGGGCTTCGACAGCGAAGGACACGAACGTGTGAAGTATATCGACTTCCGCACAGGCGAACCTACCGGTCCACGCCCTGAAATCACCATCACGGAAGTGCCCGATCAGGTAACAGCCCCGTGGAAGGGAGCTGCCTATCAGGTGAAAGTGCGTAACGCAAGAGAAATTCACTACGGATACTTCGTCAAATCACAGGTGGATGAGGTGCTTGCCAACGGCACTTCCCTATCGAAGATTATTGAGGCTAACGGCACATTTGCACAGGAAAATGAGCTTGCGGGTATGTTGTCGGCCGACGGCGCTCTGCTCGAAACCTCCGGACTTGCCGCCAATACCACATACTTATTTGGAGTATGGGCGATAAATGAAGAGTATGTGAGCAATTACAGCTACGTCACCTTTACTACCGACCCGAAGCCTCAGTTTGGCGGTGAGGTACGCAGCAATATGCCCGGCCATTATATCGCATCCACAACCGACGATACCGGAGCTACAGTGACATTCCCTGTAACAATCGCAACCGGTGCCGACGATGCCACATCAGCGGAATATGCTGAATTGAACCGTCTGGTAGCTCTCGGCTTCGGTCCTGCCGACCAGTTCCCGTACAAATCGCCCGCTGATCTCATTGCCGCCGGCAAATCAGCTCAGGAGGCGGCCACACAATATGGTCCGCACTGGTTTATCGAATTCCGCGAAGATGGTATAGTAGTGCCCAATATGCAGGTCAATTATGCCCTTGGGTGGAGTATGGGTAACTTCGGTACCGACAAAAACTCTTATATGTGGGGTATAGGTGTGCGCCCCAACGGTAACTTGTTCGATAATTGCTACGACTTCCCCGTGGAGGTGTCGGCCGACGGCAATACCATCACGGTAAAAGGATATTACAATGCAAATGTTTCAGTCACGGCATATCCCTCGATGGTAACTGCCTATTCAGCATGGACTTATGGCGATATTCAGTTCCGCTGCTGTTCCAATCTTGTGCTTACCCGCAACAACGCTAATTCGGCTTATCTCCACAGGGGACCTCTTTCCGTTCCGCGCACTGTTGTGATTCGCACCAGCGATACTTCGGTAAAGACCGGCCGCGCCAATATGGCGGAGAGATTTACCAAATAATACACTATCATTTTCCACAATATTTTGAATAAGCAATATGTTAAATAAAAGATATTTTTCAACTCTGTTTCTCGCTGTCGCATTAGGCGCCCTCAGCTTCGGATTCACGGCATGCGACGACGATGATCCCGCGCTACCGGGCACCGGTATCGAGTCGGCGCAGTGGTCGGCAGTCAACGATGCCGATATCGACGGCGATTTACTTATCTATGAATTTGAATCGCCTGCTTCATGGACTGCATCAAGTACCGAGGATTGGTGCCAGGTGATTACTACCAGCGGCTTCAAAGGCCTCAGCTCGCTCCGCATTAAGGTAGACCAAAATGAAGGCAAACTCGGCCGTTCGGCCGACGTGAAGGTTCAGATTGCCGGATATGCCGAGCCCTGCGTGCTTACCATACGTCAGGGTGACGGCGTACTGGAAAAAGGTCCGGGCCGCTTCCGCGAAGTAAACCAGTGGACTTACGACATTATGTCGGAGTATTACCTCTGGAACGATCGCATCCCCGAACTCATCCTCGATCACAGTCTCGATTACGACTACTTCTTTAATTCAATCCTCACCGGTGTGGCTGAGTTTGACGACGTGAACCACGACGACGGATACTGGATTGACGGCACGCGCGCTATGTTCTATTCCAACCTTCAGAGCAATTATCCCCTGTCGCGCGCAGCAGGCGAGACGTTCAACGACGCCGGTCTGCTCCTTCGTGCCTCGATTCTGGGTGCCAACGACGATGATCCTTGCGGATTCGCAGTACTGTGGGTTACCCCCGGCTCGGCCGCCGAAAGTGCCGGCGTACGTCGTGGAGACTTTATCGACAAAGTCAATAATGTAGCTGTAACGCAAAGCAATTACAAAACCCTCGGCCAGCAGCTTCTCAATGGCAATGTGACCGTAACACTCAACGATGTGACGTTCAACAATGGTGTAGCCACTGTTACTCCCCGCGCAGAGGCGGTAACCATTAGCCGTAAATCCTATGTGGATCCCGCAATCTACAAATCATCCATCCTACAGACTACCAATAATAAGAAGATAGGCTATCTGCTCTATATGAACTTCCATATGGATTACGATACCCAGCTTCTCGAGATATTCGACCAGTTCAAGGCGCAGGGTATCGACGAACTCGTAGTCGATCTTCGATACAACAATGGCGGACACGTACTCTCGAGCACTGTGCTCGGCACACTCGTAGCCGGTTCGGCACATCAGGGTGAGATTTATCTCCGTACCACATACAACAGCAAGCGTACGGCTGCCGGCGAAGTAGGTGAGTATAAGATCGGTGAGGCTGCTAACCCCGAGGTGGCCCAAGGCTATGATAAGATAGCCAGCGCTATCACCAGCTCTCTCGGCCTCAGCCGTGTATATGTGATAGGCACCGAGAATACCGCTTCGGCCAGCGAACTGTTTATCAATGGTCTGCGCGGTATGGGTATCACCGTCAACCTTATTGGTACCGATACTCAGGGTAAAAACTGCGGTATGGAAGGCTGGCAGAAACGTATGGGCAACTATTCGTTTGTGCTCTATCCGATCACATTCTATTGCGAAAATGGCCAAGGATTCCGCGATTACGGCGACGGCTTCGCCCCCGACCTCTATATCGACGACTCCACAATCTATCCGGGCGAATTCGGAACAATGGCCGACCTCCTTTCGGCTGCTGCCATTAAGTGGGCCTCCACCGGTGTGAAACCCTCTGAATACAGCACGCAGGCGCGTGGCAATGCATCCAATATGATTGCATTGCCTTCCGATGAAACCCTCGATGCTCCCATGACCCGTCGTCCCGGCGGCTCACGCACACAAATCAAAAATCTCTGAAACCGCCTTTAGGCAGTTTGAATATCAGCGGAGGTGTCCGGGCGCAAGCTCGGACACCTCTCTTTGCTGTTTTGACTCGTAGCCACTGCACCCGCACGGCAACCCCGCTGCGTATTTTGCTGATTCAAAAAGTTTTTGTAAGTTTGCCATGCGTGCCGGTGGCTTTCAGCCGGTATGTGTCGAGCCGGGGCGCGCATATATATATATATTCATACATACACACAGAAGCGTATACCTGCGCTCTTTCCTGAACCTCAGAGAGGGCCACTGCGTAGACTCTCACGCTTTTTTTACTAAACCTATCGCCGGCCAGGTGAGTCAGTCGGCTGCAGTATCATATTATGAAATTTCATCTCATTGTGTTAGCATGCCTTGCGGCATTAGGCGTCTCAGCCCAAAGTGGTATCCAAAACTCTATGCTCCAAAGCTTTGTCAAGTACGCTGCAATCAACAGTCAGTCATGTTGCGACAGCGTCTGCACACAGGGCCAGCACACTATGGCTCTGGCCTTGAAAGCTGACGTTGAGGAAGCCGTAGCCCGCGCCAAAGCCACCGGGGTGAAGGTTACGCTCTCCGACGCTAATTATCTCTATGTCACTATCCCGGCCAATATCAAGTCGAAATCACCTTCAATGGGCGTCAGTTGTCATCTCGACGTCACCCCTGAAGCCCCCGGCGGCGATATCCGGCCCATTATTGATACTCTCAGCGGTCACACAATAGTTCGCACCGATGGCTCCACGCTCCTCGGCGCCGACGACAAGTGCGGCTGCACTATAGTCATACAGCTTATCCGTACCATCTTAAGCGACAAATCGATAAAGCATGGAGTACTTCAGTTTGCATTCTGCCCCAATGAGGATGTAGGCCACGCTGCCGATGCCATCGACTCATCGCTCTTCTCACCCGATATTCTCTTTGATCTTGATGGTACAGAGGGGAGTGTGGTTACAAAATCCAACTTCACCGCTCGCGGCTTCGATGTGAAATTTTATGGCAGGGATGTGCATCCCGGCGATGCCAAGGCCCTGAAACTCGGCGATGCCACAGCAGCTGCCGCAGCGTTCATATCCTATTTTCCGGTAGAATGCCGCCCGGAGAACTCCGAAGGCACACAAGGATACATTCATCCCTGGAGCTTCAAAAAAGACAGTGTTGAAGTATCCGTGACCGTACAGACTCGCGTACGCTATTTCGATAAAGCGGAGGGCGACCTTTTCGACCGTATGCTCTCGGGAGCCATCGCCCATGTGGAGCGCAACTTTCCCAATGTAAGAGTGGAAATAATTTACGACGGCCTTCAATATGAGAATGTAGCCTACACACTGCACCCCATGGCCCGGACACTTGTGGAAAATGCAGCTGCTAAACTCGACAAACAGATTACTTTCGTCGACGAGCGTGGAGGCACCACCGCCTCTATGTTTGCCGCCAAAGGGCTTAACGGGGGCATGTGTGTATTCACCGGTCAGCACGACATCCACTCTACCCGCGAGTATGCCGACCTTAAGGAGATGGAAGATGCCTACAACCTCATGCTCGAGATTATCAAATCGGTGGCCACCCTCAAATGACCCCGTTATAATCTCAATCGCCGCACTAATTGCATACTCACAGGGGGAGGAGGCTGTGCTGCCTCCTCCCCCTGAATCTTTCTGAATGATTTTACGCAAGATAGTGGGTGAAATGTTTGGAAGATAGAAAATTAGTTTGTAATTTTGCATCGCTTTTGAGCATGGAGAAGAAGCTGAATTATCGCTAATCCTTTGATGGATAATGGGATAATTGGCTTTGGGTGTGTGCTGAAAAGCATCAAAACCAATCGAAAGAAATCAACAGAATTAATAATCACAAACGAAAAGTTAAACTAAACGAACTAAGATGCCTACGATTCAGCAATTAGTAAGAAAAGGACGTGTAGCTCTTGAAGATAAGAGTAAGTCACCTGCTTTGGATTCGTGCCCTCAGCGTCGCGGCGTGTGTGTGCGTGTTTACACCACCACCCCCAAAAAGCCTAACTCGGCTATGCGTAAAGTGGCTCGTGTTCGCCTCACCAACGGCAAAGAGGTTAACAGCTACATCCCCGGCGAGGGTCATAACCTTCAGGAACACAGCATCGTTATGGTGCGCGGCGGTCGTGTGAAAGACCTCCC
>JAGAUN010000048.1 GCA_017620715.1 Muribaculaceae bacterium
ACGAAACGCAACGAACGCGACGGCGACGAGTACGAAGACGACCAGTATTACGATGAATTCGGTAATCCGGCCGTTGACCCCGACGACCCGTTTGGAAAGCGCAAGAGCCAGCGTGACGCCAATCTGAAGAATCGCGGCACGCCCGGCAACGCCGGTTATCGCAGCAGCAACGGCATGCGTCGCTGACACCCGCTGCTCCGACCTGATACTTATACCCATGAAACCACTGACCATGACAACTTTAAAGCAACATATAGCAAAAAGTCAAGTGCCCGAACCTACGCTGCGCCGTCTGCCGTGGTATCTGGCCTATGTGACGCTGCTGCGCCATCAGGGTGTGCAATATGTGTCGTCAACGGCCATATCGCGCGAAATAAATGTTGATGCCTCGCAGATAGCCAAAGACCTTTCGGCGTTGCAGTTGCGTGGCAAGACACGTATAGGCTACGATGTTGATGCCCTTGAGAGCTCCCTGCGCAGCTTTCTCGGTTTCGACAGGCAGCACAATGCTGTGATGATTGGTGTGGGATCATTGGGCTCGGCTCTGATTGCCGACCGCGGTCTCGACCGTTTCGGTCTCAACATCGTGGCCGGCTTTGATGTCAACCCTGCTGTGGTAGGCACTACGCTGAAAAATGTGGCGGTGTTTGACGTGCAGCGGTTTGAGGAAATATCGAAAGCCTACGGAGCCGAGATAGCAATCATAGCGGTGCCGGTTGACCACGCGCAGGCGTCGGCCGATATGGCGGTGGCCGCAGGCATCAAGGCGCTGTGGAATTTCACCCCGTTCAGAATACGCACAGCCGACGATACGGTGATACAGAACACATCGATATACGCCGATTTGGCGGTGATGTACAACCGCTTGAAAGGGGGTATCTGATGAAGGTTGTGGCTTTTTATCATCGCCAGGATACCGCTATGCAGTTGCCTCCGGGCGTGGAGCTGATAGCCGATTCGGCCATTGTGTGGCCGGGACATCCGCTTTTTCTCCCCGATTTCGATGATGCCTGGGTGGGTAAGGTGATGCTCGCATTCCGCATCAGCCGCCTCGGCAAGGGTGTTGCCGTAAAGTTTGCCCCGCGCTATTTCGATGCCATGACCTTGGCCATGTTGCCCCAAAGTGTGGCTCTTACCGAAGAATTAGCTAAAGAGGGGCGCCCTACGGGATTGTGCGGATGTTTCGACGGTGCCGTGGCTATGGGCAAATGGATACCGCTACCGGCTGCCGACGGCCCTGTTACGATTGATGTAGACGGCACATCCGATGTGGTTGAGCAGCCGTTGAAATGGGCCTGCGAGGCTATAGCGGCGCTGTCGCATTATGCTACCCTCAAGACCGGCGACATACTCATGCCGGTAGCGCTGGTGCCTCAGGTAGCGCTGCGCCGTAAATCCACTTTCACTGCGGGCATTGACGGCGAAAAGCTCATCGAACTCCATCTGCCCTGACAATCTCGATGGCGCGCCCGAGCAGGCGGCGCAGCCGGCTGAGCGAGAAATCGGCGGGAGGTGTGGTTACGGTCGGCGATTTTACCCACGCGTCTTCAATAGCGAAATAATCAATTTGCGGCGGTTGCGGCGATTGCATCTCAGCAGAGCGTGCGTCGAACCAGCGCTTCCAGCGTTTGCGGTAAAGCGACCCTAACAAACCGCTCCATTCGCGGTGCGAGTAGTCGTGCAGGCCGCCTGCGTCGGAGGCTGTGCGCGGCCCCCAGGTGGTGATGAGGCGCAGAGCATTCTCTCTCCACAGTGCTGTATCGGCGGGTGCGGGTGCCGCACTTTCGGCCTGGTTGAGCCATGTGTCTAACCGCAGCGCCGGGTGCATGGCCGTGATACTGTCCTGTATATCTATAAGGCTAAGAAAATCATTTGCCATCCGGCGATAGAGGAGCGAGTCGCCGCTGCCGCGCACCGAATCAATGCGATTGATGAGAAGACGGCCACATTCGGCAACGGCCTGACGGACTGTATTGACGGCGTCGTATCGGTATGCCTCGCGCGATGCTGTGCCCTCGCCGCCGTCGAGCAGCAGGGTGGCGGCTTTTATCACATCACGCGGATTGTAATACTCTTTTACGTCGGCCCATGTAGATGCCTGACGCGGATTATCGGCCGGGCGGCTGCAGAATACCGATTCTGTGGTGCCCTGTTGCGGCAGCTCGGCGGGGGAGTTGTATACGGAATTGATGAGAAGCCGCCATGCCTGCATTGCCGCAGGGGTGGCCTCGCCGTAAGCCGACCGCACGTAGCCCTCCAGCCATTCGTCGAGATTGCACGCCGGCATCCACGGGAGTTCGGTGATGAGGTCGTACATTACCGGATTGTTGCCTATCGCCTCCATTGTCAGGCCTATGCCGCAAAGCGTCGACGATTGGGCCAGCGCGTTTTCGTAGCCTGCTATCATGGCTTTCGCTTTTCCGTACAGACCCTCGTTGCCGCCGAAGTTGAGCAGCATGCAGTAAATCCACGGCCGTGTGTCGAATATTTCATCACGCACCTGCCACATGGGTATGCTTTCAGCTTGCAGATCGAGAATCATGGTGGCTTTCGAGGGTATACCCGAAATCATCTGCGCGTTCGGATTACCGCCCCATCCCTGGAGTACCCATACCGAGCCGGGCGCATGGCGCTCCATCGCATTGTATATGGCACGGCCGCACAGCCTCATGTCGAGGCCCTCGGTAGAGCCCCCTTCATGAAATGGATCCATGCTGTAGAAGTGCGCGGTGCCATACAGCCGCGCTTGCTCGTCGTAGTATATTTCGGCCACACGTCTGAAGTCGGGCGAAGTAGGGTTGATAAATGCCGGGCGGGTGAAGCCGAGCCATAGTCCGGGGTCGGCTGTCGAGATGCCGAGAGCCGTTGTGGCGTCGTGCGGTATCATGCCGGAGTAACCCGGCAGCACTGGCTCGATGCCCCAGCTTCGCATTTCAGTCAAAATCCATTTCTGCAGCTGTGCGCTTTGCTCGTAATAGTTGTCGGGCACAGGGCCGCCCCACCCTTCAAGATTGTTCATCAGCCACCATGCCTGATATGCGGGGCCTGCCACGAAGCGTGATATATCCTCGTCGGGGTAACCGAGACGGCGGAGGGTGTTTCGCCACACAGCCGCAGTGCCTTCGGCCGCCAACGGCATATTTATGCCGTGGAGAGCCATCCAGTCAATCTCCTGTTGCCAGCGCTCGCGATTCCAGAACGCCATGGAGTAGGAGTATGTGCAGTAGTTGAGATAATATCGCAAATCGGCTTTGCATCGGCTTGTGAGCGTCCCGGCGACAGCGGGCAACTGCTGAGGCAATTCTATGTTCGGCTGCATCCATCCAGGCCGGGCCGAACAGAAGTCGCAGAGGTAGCGGTTGAGTCCCACAGCCGCCGACAGATAGCTGTTGGCGCGTATCAGCGGGCGTCCGTCGGCTCCTTGCGAAAGACTGAACCAGTCTGTTGAGCCTTCCGGTTCTATCTCCACGCCTATTTTGTCGGACAAGCCGGGTGAGAGCCGTTCCATGAGGCCGTGCAAAGGGTTGGCGGCATGGGCGGCGGCGCATACGGCTATGAGCCATAATGCAAGTAATATGCGCGTCATGGTGTGAGGATGAGGGTGCGGAGCGCCACTCAGGCCTTGATTAATTTCTTCACGCAGCCCAGAATATTGTCGGCGGTGTAGCCGAATTTTTCGTCGAGCACCTTATAGGGGGCAGAGGCGCCGAAGCGCTCCATGCCGTAGACTGTGCCGTGCGCGCCCACTACCGATGCGAGAGTGGAGGGGAGGCCGGCGGTGAGGCCGAATACGGGTATACCGTCGGGTATCACGCTCGAGCGGTATTCGGCATCCTGGTCTTCGAATATGCCTATGGAGGGTACCGATACCACGCGTGCGCCTATTCCCTCATCGGCCAGACGAGAGGCCACATCGCACAGCAGCGACACTTCCGAGCCGTTGGCCACGAGAGTTACTTTTGCCTCGGGGGAGTCGAGTACCACGTATCCGCCGCGACGCATTCCCTCGGCTTCGGTGTAGCGCGAGCCGGTCACCGATGGTAGGTCGGGTACATCCTGGCGGCTGAGTATCAGCGCTGTGGGGGTATGCTGATTGTTCATCGCCATCTCCCATGCTATGGTTGTCTCGGCGGCATCGGCGGGGCGGAGCACCATCACCGAGCGGCGTCCGGCAAAGTTGTGTATCTGCTCCAGGAGGCGTATCTGGGCTTCCTGTTCGATGGGTTCGTGTGTGGGGCCGTCCTCGCCTACTCTGAAGGCGTCGTGTGTCCATACATATTTTACTGGCAGCTCCATAAGTGCGGCCATACGTATGGCGGGTTTCATATAGTCGGAGAATACGAAGAATGTGCCGCAGGCGGCTATCATGGCGCCGTGCAGCACTATGCCGTTCATTATCGAGGCCATGGTGAGCTCGCTCACGCCTGCGTGCAGAAATGCACCCGTGAAATCGCCGTGGGTAAGGGCGTGAGTGTGACGCAGGAAGGCGTCGGTCTTGTCGGAGTTGGCGAGGTCGGCGCTCGACACTATCATGTTTTTGACCTTTTCGGAGAGCACTGCGAGCACATCGGCCGAAGCGGTGCGGGTAGCCACGTTGGGCTTGTGTGCTATAGCGCTATAGTCGATTGCCGGAAGATTGCCTGCAATGAAGTTGCTCAGCTGCAGTGCGGCTTCAGGGTTCTCTTTCTGCCATTGGGCCTGCGCGGCGCGGCGCTCTGCCACTATGCGCTGCAGCCGGGCGCGCCGCTCGTTGTAGAGCTGAGCCACTTCGGTACGTATCTGCCAGGGGTGCTCGGGGTCGCCGCCGAGATTGCGCACGGTGGCGGCATAGTCGGCACCCGATTTGCTAAGGGGCTGGCCGTGTGTGG
>JAGAUN010000049.1 GCA_017620715.1 Muribaculaceae bacterium
CGCCGAGAAGAAAATTGGCGGTGAAGTACTTTGTTATGTATACTAATCATAGGAGGATAACACAATGTCACGTATAGGAAAAGCCCCCATTGAAATTCCCGCCGGAGTTACCGTAAAGGTAGAAGGCGATGTTATCACCGTAAAAGGTCCGAAAGGCACTCTTTCGCAGAAGTTCAATCCCGAACTCACCATAACTGAAGAAGACGGCCATCTGCATATCACCCGTCCGAGCGACGACCGCGAGCATCGTGCCCAGCACGGTCTCTACCGCGCCCTTATCCACAACCTGGTGGTAGGCGTTTCAACCGGTTATCGCAAAGAGATGGAACTCGTAGGTGTAGGTTATCGCGCCAACGCCAACGGTCAGGTACTCGAGCTCTCGCTCGGCTACTCGCATGCCATCTATCTCAAACTTCCGCCTGAAGTAAAAGTGGAAACCAAGAGCGAACGCAACAAAAACCCCCTCATCATACTTGAGAGCGACGACAAGCAGCTTCTCGGCCAGGTATGTGCCAAGATACGCTCGTTCCGCAAGCCCGAACCCTACAAGGGCAAAGGTATCAAGTTTGTCGGCGAAGTTATACGCCGCAAGTCGGGTAAATCAGCAAGTGCCAAATAATTTCCCTAATAGATAGCAATCATGATCTCCAAGATACAACGTAGAAATAAAATCAAAACCCGCATCCGCGGCAAAATATCCGGTACAGCCCAGCGTCCGCGCATGACAGTATTCCGCTCCAACAAGCAGATATACGTGCAGCTTATCGACGACCTGGCAGGCCGTACCCTTGCATCCGCTTCTTCAAAGGGCCTTTCAGCCGACGGTACCAAATCGGCTACCGCAGCATTGGTAGGCGAGGCTATCGCCAAGAAGGCACTCGAAGCCGGTATCACTGAAGTAGTTTTCGACCGCAACGGTTATCTCTTCCACGGTCGTGTAAAATCTCTGGCCGACGCAGCTCGCAATGACGGACTTAAATTTTAAGAAATCATGGCAAATAAGAATAATAGAGTAAAATCGACCAACGATCTCGAACTCAAAGATCGTCTCGTGGCCATCAACCGCGTTACCAAAGTGACCAAAGGCGGTCGCACATTCACCTTTGCCGCTATCGTGGTAGTGGGCAATGAAGACGGTATCGTAGGTTGGGGTCTGGGTAAAGCCAACGAAGTTACCGCCGCTATCGCCAAAGGCGTAGAGGCTGCTAAGAAGAATCTTATCCGTGTGCCGGTGCACAAAGGCACTATTCCTCATGAACAGGTTGCCAAATTCGGCGGTTCGCGTGTGATACTCAAACCCGCTTCTCACGGTACCGGTGTGAAGGCCGGTGGCGCTATGCGTGCCGTACTTGAGAGTGTAGGTATCACCGACGTGCTTTGCAAGAGCAAGGGCTCGTCGAACCCCCATAACCTCGTTAAGGCTACCATAGCCGCTCTCGGCGAAATGCGTTCGCCCGCTCAGGTAGCCCAGAACCGCGGCATCTCGGTAGAACAAGTATTCAACGGTAAATAATTTCCAAACCCAAATAACTCATCTGCAATATGGCACAGATTAAAATCACTCAGACAAAAAGCCGCATCAATTGCCCTGCCGTGCAGAAGCGCACACTTGATGCACTTGGCCTTAAGAAGATGAACCACACCGTAGTAAAGGAGAATACTCCCGACGTGATGGGTATGGTAAATCGTGTACGTCACTTAGTAACCGTGACCGAAGCCTAACAATAACCAATCAAATTCACTTTCTGATTATTACCAATTATGGAACTCAATAACATACAACCCGCGGTAGGCTCAGTAACGTCTAAAACCCGTGTGGGCCGCGGACAAGGCTCAGGCAAAGGCGGTA
The DNA here is from genome assembly GCA_017620715.1 of Muribaculaceae bacterium. Lineage (GTDB taxonomy): Bacteria > Bacteroidota > Bacteroidia > Bacteroidales > Muribaculaceae > Paramuribaculum. The sequence continues at coordinate 1,850 of JAGAUN010000049.1, forward strand.
CATCTACCCGCGGCCACAAGGGCGCCAAATCGCGCTCGGGCTATAGCCGTAAAATCGGTTTCGAAGGTGGTCAGATGCCTCTTCAGCGCCGTCTGCCCAAATATGGCTTTAAGAATATCAACCGTGTAGAGTACAAGGCTATCAATCTCGAATTGCTCGAGACTCTGGCTGCCGCCAAGAATCTTGAGAAAATCGGTTTGGAAGAGCTTCGTCAGGCCGGTTATATCTCGTCGAAGCAGCTTGTGAAGATACTTGCTTCAGGCAAGCTCACCCGTGCTTTGGCTGTAGAGGCCAACGCTTTCTCGAAAGCAGCTGAAAAGGCCATCGTAGACGCCGGTGGCTCCATCTCCAAAATCTAATAAAACGACATGAGATTTTTTCAAACATTAAAAAACATCTGGACAATCGAGGAGCTCCGCCAGCGACTGATCGTCACATTCCTTTTGGTACTTGTATATCGACTGGGATGTCAGGTAGTGCTTCCGGGTATCAGCATTTCCGATCTCGAGGCCCTGCAGGCCTTTACTGACCGGAGCGGTCTGATGCAGCTGCTCGATATGTTCTCGGGTGGCGCCTTCTCCCAGGCTTCGATTTTCGCACTCGGTATCATGCCCTATATCACTGCATCGATTGTGATACTGCTGTTGGGTATGGTGTTGCCGTCGTTCCAGAAAATGCAGCGCGAGGGTGAAAGCGGCCGACAGAAGCTCAATCAATACACACGTTATCTTACTGTGCTCATTCTGCTTCTGCAAGGTCCGGCCTATCTGGTAAATATACGTATTCAGGTAGCTGCAGTAAGTGGCGAGGCCTCCATGGGCTTCCTTACCATCGCTTATCTTACTGTGATTCTGGCTGCCGGCTCCATGTTTATAATGTGGCTTGGCGAGCGTATTACTGACCGCGGTATAGGCAACGGTATATCTTTCATCATCCTCGTGGGTATCATAGCCCGCCTGCCTCAGGCCATGACATTCGAGTTTATCAGCCGTCTCCCCGGCGACTCGATGGCTTCGGGCGGTCTGGTGATGTTCCTCGTGGAGATTATATTGCTCTTCGCCGTTACGGTTGGCGCCGTACTTTTGGTACAGGGTACCCGTAAGGTGCCTGTGCAGTACGCCAAGCGTATTGTAGGCAACAAGCAGTATGGCGGTGTGCGTCAGTACATACCTCTGAAGGTTAATGCCGCAGGTGTGATGCCTATCATCTTTGCCCAGGCCATCATGTTCATACCTATTACTCTGGCCGGTTTCGGATCGGATGGTACGGGCAGTGGCTTTGTGGCAGCTTTTTCCGACATAAACGGTTTCTGGTACAATCTGGTGTACTTCATCATGATTGTAGCCTTTACCTACTTCTATACTGCCATCACAGTACGTCCTACTCAGATGGCTGAGGATATGAAGCGTAACAACGGCTTCATACCCGGAGTGAAGCCCGGTAAGAAAACGGCTGAGTATCTTGACTCGATTATGTCGCGTATCACACTTCCCGGCTCTCTTTTCCTGGGCATAGTAGCTATACTTCCTGCGTTTGCGCGTTTCTTCGGCATCAGCCAGAATTTTGCACAATTTTTCGGCGGCACATCGCTGCTCATCCTCGTTGGTGTAGTGCTCGATACTCTTCAGCAGATTGAGTCGCACCTGATGATGCACCACTACGATGGCCTTATGAAAGATGGCAAAATCAAAGGTCGCACTACCGGAAGCGCTTATTGATAATGTGATATAGATATTCCGATAATTCACTCTCAGAGATTATTCAATGATATTTCTCAAGACACCGGAAGAAATTGAACTCATACGCAAAGCATGCGCTCTGACTTCACTTACACTTGGCGAAATCGCCAAGTGGGTGAAGCCCGGGGTGACTACGCTAAAGCTCGACACGATTGCCCGCGAGTTTATACTCGACAACGGTGGCAAGCCTGCGTGTCTGGGCTACGCCGGTTTTCCGGCTACTGTGTGCATTGAGGTAAATGAAACGGTGGTGCATGGATTTCCGTCGAACTATACATTGCGCGAAGGCGACATTGTAGGCACTGATCTGGTGGTTGAACTCGACGGTATGAATGGCGATATGTGCTATACTTTTCCCGTAGGAGAGATATCGGACGAAAAATACCAGTTGTGTCGTACTACCAAGGAGTCGCTCTATAAAGGCATAGAAGTATGCAAGGAGGGCAACCGTATAGGCGACATATCGAATGCGGTGCAGCGCTACTGCCAGAATCGCGGTTATACTGTGGTGCGTGAAATGTGCGGCCACGGCATAGGGCGCGATATGCACGAGGACCCCGAGATACCCAATTACGGGCGTCGCGCTACCGGTCCGGTGATACGCAGCGGCATGGTGCTGTGCATCGAGCCTATGATTAATATGGGGGCTCGTCACATTGTTATAGAACGCGACGGGTGGAATTGCCGCACGCGTGACCGTAAGCCGTCGGCTCACTATGAGCATACGGTGGCGGTGGTCGACGGCAAGCCCGAGATACTCACTTCATTCGAGCCGGTATATGAGGTGCTCCAAGATCGGTTTATCTAAAATTAAAGCATATCAAATCAACATCCAACCCTAAAAAGAACCAATCCCAATTATTTAGAATGGCAAAACAGACAGCTATCGAACAAGATGGAGTAATAGTGGAATCACTCTCCAATGCAATGTTTCGTGTAGAACTCGAAAACGGACACGAAATCACCGCGCACATATCAGGCAAGATGCGTATGCATTATATCAAGATATTACCCGGCGATAAGGTACGTGTAGAGATGTCGCCCTACGATCTGTCGAAGGGTAGAATAGCCTTCAGATATAAATAAACACCAAGCATAAAAATAAATAAAACGAAATATATCCCATGAAAGTTAGAGCCTCAGTAAAGAAGCGCACCCCCGACAGCAAGATTGTGCGTCGCAAAGGTCGCCTGTATGTAATCAACAAGAAAAATCCCAAGTTCAAACAGCGTCAGGGATAATGCCCGCAAGGCACGTATTTAAGAATAGAATTATCCAAAGAAAGTCAAAACAAAGTATATGGCAGTACGTATAGTGGGAGTTGACCTCCCCCAAAACAAAAGAGGTGAAATAGCCTTGACTTACATATTCGGCATTGGCCGAAGCGCCGCCAAGTCGATTCTCGACAAAGCCGGCGTGGACAAAGATATCAAAGTAATGGACTGGACCGACGCTCAGGCAGCCGCCGTGCGTGAAGTAATCGGTACCGACTACAAGGTAGAAGGTGACCTGCGCAGTGAAATCCAGCTCAACATCAAGCGCCTGATGGATATCGGTTGCTATCGTGGCATCCGTCACCGCAACGGTCTTCCCGTGCGTGGTCAGAGCACTAAAAACAACGCCCGTACCCGCAAGGGCCGCAAGAAAACAGTCGCTAACAAGAAAAAAGCTACAAAATAATCTATAAGATATGGCAAAGAAAACAGTCGCAGCTAAGAAGAGAAACGTAAAGGTAGGCGCAGAAGGCCAGCTCCACGTACACTCCTCTTTCAACAACATCATCGTAAACTTGGCCAATGCCGAAGGTCAGGTAATTTCATGGTCGAGCGCAGGTAAGATGGGCTTCCGTGGCTCAAAGAAAAACACTCCCTACGCTGCTCAGATGGCAGCCCAGGATTGCGCAAAGACAGCCTACGATCTTGGCTTGCGTAAAGTGAAAGCTTACGTTAAAGGCCCGGGCAACGGTCGCGAATCGGCAATACGTATTATTGCCGGCGCAGGTATCGAGGTTACTGAAATCATTGACGTAACTCCGCTTCCTTTCAACGGCTGCCGTCCGCCCAAACGTCGTCGCGTGTAATCATTCTGCTACGTCAGTCTTATCATTATTTTTCAATAAACTGAATTGTAATTGCAACAGGGCCCGCATCTGAGCGTGGATGAGCCGAAAGCAGAAGTGATAATTGACCATATTTTTTTCACCTCTCTATGGTCGCGGCTGCACTGACCCTCTCGACGATGTCGCCGCACAATGCAGAAGCCCGCAACAAACGATTCGATACAAGCATAACTAAATTGATCTATTAAAAATGGCAAGATATACAGGCCCCAAAACCAAAATCGCCCGAAAATTCGGTGAACCAATTTTCGGTGAGGACAAAGTGCTTGCAAAGCGCACCAATCCTCCCGGACAGCATGGTCCTAACCGTCGCCGCAAAACATCTGAGTACGGCACTCAGCTTCGCGAAAAGCAGAAAGCCAAATATACTTACGGTGTGCTCGAAAAACAGTTCCACAACCTTTTTGAAAAGGCTTCAAGTACCAAAGGTATTACCGGTGAGGTGCTTCTGCAGCTTCTCGAAGGCCGTCTGGACAACATAGTATACCGTCTGGGTATAGCTCCTACCCGCGCGGCTGCCCGTCAGCTTGTGCTCCACCGTCACATCACCGTCAACGGTCAGGTTGTAAACATTGCATCGTATGCAGTACAGCCCGGCGATATCGTTGGTGTGCGCGAACGCTCAAAATCACTCGAGGTGATTTCCGACGCTCTGGCCGGGTTCAATCACTCGAAGTATCCCTGGCTCGAATGGGACGAATCGCTTAAGGCCGGCAAACTTCTTCACATGCCTGCCCGCGAGGATATTCCCGAGAATATCAAGGAGCAGCTCATCGTCGAATTGTATTCTAAGTAAAACGTTTAAAAACTGACCTATCCACATGGCTATATTAGCATTTCAAAAACCTGACAAGGTATTGATGTTGGAGGCCGACAATCACTTCGGCAAATTTGAGTTCAAGCCATTGGAGCCGGGCTATGGTATTACAATAGGCAACGCTTTGCGTAGAATACTCCTTTCTTCGCTGGAGGGTTACGCTATATCTTCGATAAAAATCGACGGTGTAAAGCACGAATTCGACACCATTCCCGGAGTTAAGGAAGATGTGACCAACATCATCCTCAACCTCAAGAAAGTAGACCTGAAGCAAATTGTAGAAGGCACTGAATCTGAAAAAGCATCGGTGACCGTAACCGGTCCCTGTGTGTTCACTGCCGGCGATCTTGGCAAGGCGCTTTCGGGCTACGAGGTGCTCAATCCCGAATTGGTGATTTGCCAGTTGATTGACGGTGCAAGCTTTACACTCGAGTTTACTATCAACAAAGGCCGCGGCTGGGTTCCTGCCGAGGAAAACGAGGTTGATACCGACGATGTAAATGTGATTGCTATTGACTCAATCTACACGCCTATCAAAAATGTGAAATATGCGGTAGAGAACTTCCGTGTAGACCAGAAGACCGACTACGATAAACTTACTATCGAAATCACTACCAACGGCTCGATTCTTCCAAAGGACGCTCTCAAGGAGGCTGCAAAGATACTGATTTATCACTTCATGCTTTTCTCTGACGAGAAGATTACTCTCGAGACTTCTGAAAATGAGGCCAACGAGGAGTTTGATGAAGAGATACTGAAGATGCGCCAGCTTCTCAAATCGAAGCTCGTAGATATGGATTTATCGGTGCGCGCTCTCAACTGCCTCAAGAGTGCCGAAGTGGAAACACTCGGGGAGTTGGTTGTATTCAATCGCAACGATCTTCTCAAGTTCCGTAATTTCGGCAAGAAGTCGCTTACCGAACTCGACGATCTGCTTGCCAACCACAACCTTACCTTCGGTATGGATATATCCAAGTACAAATTAGATAAAGAGTAATATTTAACGATGAGACATAATAAAAATTTCAATCACCTGAGCCGCAAGAAAGCCCATCGCGATGCTCTCTTGGCCAACATGACCATCTCTCTGATTATGCACAAACGCATTTTCACTACTTTGGCCAAGGCTAAG
>JAGAUN010000050.1 GCA_017620715.1 Muribaculaceae bacterium
GGGGAGTGCGGCTCTATGTTGGCGGTGGGAAACCCTATCTCGCGGCCCACGCTGCGGCCGTGAACCACACGTCCGCGTATCAGGTAAGGGTGCCCGAGCATCTCTATACCCTCCATCACGGTAGCGAAGTGGCTCAGACTCCGGCGTATGGCCGAGGAGTTGACCGCGCGGCCGTCGGGCGTACGGTATTCGGTGGCTATGGTCACGCGCACACCCGCCGCAGCGCCCGCTTCGGCGTATTGGCGGTGGGTGGTGAGGCGGTCGCTGCCGAAGCGGTGGTTGAAGCCTAAGTGAAGCGACTCCACGCCGTAGCGCTCGCGCAGCATCGTTATAAACTCGCCCGCGGTGAGGCGGCTCATCTCGGGGGTAAACGGCACCTCCACCACATCGGGCACTATGGCGCGAAGGGCCGAGATGCGCTCGGAGGCTTCCATCAGCAGCGGGGGAGTGAGCTCGGGGCGCAGCGTGGCCAGCGGGTGACGGTCCATCGTCACTACCAGAGGCGCGGTGCCCTCGGCTGCCGCGGTACGCTTGAGGCTCTCAAGCAGATGGCGGTGGCCCGAGTGCACACCGTCAAACATCCCTATGGTAGCCGTGTGCCGCTTCATATCAGGTTGGCGTGCTGCAGCTCGGTGTAAAATTCGGTGCCGGGGGCGGCGAGCAGGGTGTGGAATCCCAGGCGCGAGGCCGCATCGAGATTGGCCTGTGAGTCGTCGATAAACAGTGTCTCGTCGGGGCATATGCCCAATGTGCGTTCGGCGTAGCCGAATATAGCCGGGTCGGGTTTCATCACGCGCGCCTCAAAGCTCGTCACTATACCCTTGAAATAGTGGTTGATATCGTGCCCGTCGGCGGCAAAAGCGCGCGCTATGCCCTGACTCCACATTATGGGGTTGGTATTCGAGAGCAGATACACGTTGTAGTGTTTGGCGAGTGCTTCGAGCTCACGCAGACGGTGCACCGGAATACCCTTGAGGAAGCAGCCGAAGGCGTGGTCAATCTCGGTATCGGTGGCCGGATGTGTCAGCACACCGCGCACCGCATCGCGAAACTGTGGCGCCGTCAGCGATCCGTTTTCCACTCCGGCAAAGAAGCCGGCCTGCACATATTCGCCGAGATAGCTGTCGGCGTCGGCCATGCCGATGGCCTCGAAAGCCTTCACGCAATCGGCGCGTTTTATGTCCATTATCACGCCGCCGAGGTCGAAAAGCAAGTTCTTTATCATAGCGGCGCAAAGTTACGAAGTTGAACAATTTTCACCAATTTTTTATTATTTTTGTAGCCCCTCTCTTCAAAACCCCGAAATTCACCCACCATAAGTCTACATCCATGCACATCATACGTAGATTCTTAGCTATCATTTGCCTCTCTCTCGCAGTAGCTTACGCACAGGCCTACGACGACCCCTCGGGCTACTACTCATCAATCAAAGGCAAGTCTGACGCCGCCCTCAAAACGGCTCTTCACGACCTTATCTATCAGCACACTCAGGTGTCGAGCTATCAGAATCTGCCCGACTATTTCAAAAAAACCGATGTGCGCCCCAACACCAACTACTGGTGGGATATGTATTCGCAGCTCGACGTGCTCACCTCCGTACGCTTCGGCGAGTATATGAACCGTGAGCACTGTCTGCCCAAAAGCTGGTGGGGCGGCGCCACCAACATACCCGCTTACGTCGACCTCTACCACCTCTATCCCGCCGAGGCCAAGGCCAACCAGGCCAAGTCAAACTATCCCCTGGGTGAGATAGCCCCGGGCGTCACCCCCTCGTTTAATAACGGTACCTGCCAGGTAGGCACCGGCGTGAACTCAGGCGGCGCCAAGTATGTGTTCGAGCCGGCCGACGAGTACAAGGGCGACTTTGCCCGCACCTACTTCTACATGGTCACCGCCTACCAGAACCTCAACTGGGTCACCACATGGCAGGTGAAAAACGGCACCTATCCCTCGCTCCAGGACTGGGCTATATCGCTGCTGCTCAAATGGCACGAGGCCGACGGCGTGAGCCAGAAAGAGATTGACCGCAATGAGCAGGTCAACCTCGTGCAGGGCAACCGCAACCCCTTTATCGACGACCCCGAGCTGGCCCAGTATATCTGGGGCGACAAAAAGGGGCAGCCCTATCCCGGCATGGGAAGCACCACCCCCTCAGGCCCCGCCACCCTCATCACACCACCGCAGGGCATGAGCCTCGACTTCTCGAAAGTGGCCGTCAACCACACCGTCACCTCCCAGATACAGCTGCGCAGCGAAAACTGCACCGGCTCACTCTCGGTGCTCATGACCGGACTCAACAAAAGCTACTTCACCATATCGGCATCGTCGGTGCCCACATCGTTGACCAACAGCGCCACAGGCACATGGCTCACAGTTACGTACGCCCCCCGCTCCACAGGCCAGCATGTGGCCAAGCTCACTATCATGGATGGCGGCCTCTCAGGCTCGCGCACCGTTGAACTCATAGGCGAGTGCGTGGCCGAGCCCGAACTCACCACCCTCACCGCCACCGACCCCACCGAAGTGACCGAATCGACATACACCGCCAACTGGGAGGCAGCCCCCGAAGATGAGAACGTAGGCTACTACATAGTCACCGTGAAGCGCTATGCCGCCAACGGCACCGTCACCACCCAAGAGCATATAGCCGAAAGCAACTCCCTCGGAATCACCGGACTTGACGAAGGTCAGTACGACACCTACGCCGTGCAGAGCTTTTCGTTGGGCGTGCGCTCGCCCATGAGCAACTATGTGACCGTGCAGCCTAAAGCCGGCATCGACGACATCACCGCCGACACTCCCGATCCCCTCCTTGTAGAGTCATATCCCGGCCTGCTGCGCCTGCGCTGCAGCAATCCCCACACCGGAGTCAGAGTCTACGACATTACCGGCCGCCTCGTGCTCACCATAGCCGAGATTACCGACCTCTACGAGCTCACCCTCACCCCCGGCGCCTACCTCATTACCACCCGCGAGCATCCCACCCCCGTCCGCGCCATCGCCCGCTAACTGTGCATTGCGCATTGCCTGGTATGGGGGGATACGGCGCGCAGCGCTTTCCCCCGAATCTCCTCAAAGTCAGACTTGTCCGACAAGTCCGACCCGTCCGACGATAGCACCAACCCTGCCACCAACCCTCGCCCCATACCATAAGCCAACCGCCGACGGCGGTTGCTTTCTAAATAACCCCACATAGACGCGCAGCGCGCGGCTATGTGGGGAGCAGCTCCTCCCGCAAAAGCACAACGCCGAAGGTGTTGCATAGCATGAAGCGGAGGTAACAGCGCCCCCTTCGGGCGCATACCTCCGTGCACACAACCGTGGCCGCCTTCCCCCGAATGCCACACAAGGGTAAGCGCCCGCCGGGCGCTACAACCCCGGCCCCATAAATAAATGTGCATCGCTTAATTTTATGCCGAAAAACAGAAAAATTTATTCCCCCCGATTAAGAAATAATAACTAATTTTGAAAGTTATTGTCGAAAACTGTGGGCATATCCTTGTGTCCGCATACAAACTACTGAAATACAATAAATTATATCACACAATACAATAACCAATTCTATCAACTCATGAGAATCAAACTGTTTTCACTGTTGTTGCTGGCAGCCTCCCTGCCGCTCTCGGCCCAAAAAGCCGGGGTGACCGGCACGGTAGTCGACTCCACTACGGGCAATCCCGTGGCCGGAGCAGCTGTCATGCTCAACGACCAGGGCGTGGTGGTGATCACCGGGCCCGCAGGTGATTTTAGCATCAGTAATGTAAAGCCCGGCTCCGATGTGATTACCATCGCTGCTTACGGTTACAACGACCTCACTCAACCCGTGGAGCTCACCGACGGCTCTGTGCAGAGCTTCGGCACACTCCGCATGGCCTCATCGGCCAACCCCGGCGCAGCTTTCGCCGAGACACAGTCGGAACTGCTCTTCGACCAGACCGCCCTCGAGGATGAGGAGGGCAACGCACAGTCGGTAGGCGTGCTCACCGGAGCATCCGACAATGTGTATTACGACGCAGCCAACTACAACTTCTCGCTCATGCGCTTCCGCATGCGTGGCTACGACTCATACCTCACCACAACCTATATCAACGGTATACCCTTCAACGACCTGGCCCGCGGCCGCTTCAACTACTCTACCCTCGGCGGCATGAACCGTATGTTCCGCAACCGCACCAACACCCTGGGTATGGGTGCCGCAGCCTACGGCTTCGGAGGTATAGGCGGCAGCGCCAACATCAACACCATCACCGACTCTTACGCCCGCGGCTTCTACGGCTCGGTAGCCTATACCAACGCAGCCTACATGCTCCGCGCCATGGCCCTCTACTCAACAGGCATCAACCGTCACGGCTGGGGCCTCACCGTTGGCGGCATAGGCCGTTATGCCAACGAAGGCGTAATACCCGGCACCTTCTACAACTCCGGCGGCTGGTTCCTCTCAGTCGAGAAGCAGTTCAACCCCCGCCACTCACTCACCCTCACCACATTCGGCGCACCCACTCAGCGCGCCACCAACTCAGCCACCTATCTCGAAGCCTACGACCTCGCCGACAACAACCTCTACAACCCCAACTGGGGCTGGCAGGACGGCAAGAAGCGCAGCTCAAAGATAGTGGAGACATTCGACCCCACCGTGATACTCAACTGGCTGTATAAACCCAAATCGGGCACCACGCTCAATACCGGTTTCGCTTTCCGCTCGGTCAACTACTCCACCTCGGCCCTCAACTGGTATAACGCACGCGACCCGCGCCCCGACTACTACCGCTACCTCCCCTCGTATTACGCCGACAATCAGGAAGCCTACGACATGTACACCGACCTGTGGCACACATCATCGTTCCGCCAGATCGACTGGGATGCCCTCTATCAGGCCAACTACCTCAACAACGCCGCCAACGAGGCCAACCCCAACGGCACACAGAAAGGCTCTACCTACATACTCGAAAACCGTCACAGCAACCAGCTCAACTACATATTCAGCTCGGTGCTCAACATGCGTCTCAACGACAATATCTCGCTCCAGGGCGGCGTTTCGGCCAACTACACCCGCGCTCATTACTACAAATCGATACGCGACCTGCTCGGCGGCCAGTTCTGGCTCGACATCGACCAGTTCTCAGAGCGCGACTATCCCGACAACCCCACCATCCTGCAGAACGACCTCAACAACCCCAACCGCAAGGTGACCGACGGCGACACATTCGGCTACAACTACTACATCAACGCCATCCAGGCCAAAGCATGGCTGCAAAACACCATCAACCTTCCCCACTGGGACATCAACTACGGCTTTGAGCTGAGCTACACACAGTTCCAGCGCGACGGCAAGATGCGCAACGGCCGCGCTCCCCTCAACTCTTTCGGTAAGGGCCAGACACACCGCTTCGACAACGGTGCCATAAAGCTCGGCGCCACCTATAAGATCGACGGCCGCAACGCCATCTCGGCTCACGTAGAGTACGCCACACTGGCACCTCTGTTTGAGTACGCCTACATCTCGCCACGTATCAAAGACACCGCCATCGACGGCCTGCAGTCGAACCGCATCTTCTCGGCCGACCTCTCATACAACTGGAACTACCGCAACTTCCGCGGTTCAATCTCCGGCTTCTACACCGATATGTTCGACCTCACCGAGCGCACCTCGTACTACGACGACCAGTACTCCACCTTCATGAACTACGTGATGAAAGGCGTGCGTCAGAACTACAAGGGCATTGAGCTCGGCATGGCATACCGCATCACCCCCAGCCTCACCGCATCGTTTGCCGGTACCATAGCATCGTACCGCTATAAAAACAACCCCACCGGCGTGCGTTCGTACGAAAACGGCATGATGCCCGATACCGCCACCACCGTCTACATCAAAAACTACCACATAGGAGGCACACCTCAGATGGCAGCCAACATCGGCCTCGACTGGGCAGCTCCCAAAATGTGGTTCTTCAACATCAACGCATCGTGGATGGGCAACTCTTACGTCAACCTCTCGCCCATACGACACGAAGCCCTCAACGATCTCTGGACAGTATATCCGGACCCCGACCAGCTCCAGCAGGCCGTGGCCGAAATCACCGCTGAGGAGAAACTCAAAAACGCCTTTACCCTCAACGCCTCTATCGGCAAGCTCATATACCTGAGCCAGAAGGTGAGCCTCAACCTCAACCTCAACGTCGACAATATTCTCAACCGCAAGAATATCATGACCTACGGATACCAGCAGGGCCGTTTCGACTACACAGACTTCAACCGTCTCAAATACCCCAACCGCTACTTCTTCGCACAGGGTATCAAAGTATTCGTCAACATCGGTCTGCGATTCTAATCACGTATCATCTAACCCATATCCACGTATATAAGTATTATGAAACTATATAAATCACTGCTGGCATCACTGGCCCTGGCTCTCTGCGCCTCAACCCTCACCGGTTGCGACGAAGACCTCGCTACACCACCTCTGGCCATACCCAGCTCCGACCTTCAGGCCAATATGACCATTGCCGACTTCAAAGCCAAATATTGGTCGGCCGACCAGAACTACTGCACCCAGGTGGGCCTCAACGACCAGGGCGAAGAGATAATACTCGGCGGCCGCATCATAGCCAACGACGAAGGGGGCAACATCTACCAGAACGTAATGCTCCAGGACGAGACCGGCGCTATCTGCATAGCCGTATACACCGGCTCGGCCGAAGCCATCAAAAACCTCTACCTCCGCTACAAAGTGGGCGAAGAGATGTTTATCAAAGTCACCGGCCTCTATGCCGGCAAATACGCAGGCCTCTTCCAGATAGGCGCCGCCGGCGAACACAACGGCACCCCCCAGACCTCGAAGATGTCAGCCGCCGACTTCGTCTCGCACACTGAGCTCAACGGTCTGCCCAACACCTCGCTCATCAGCACCATTGAGATGACAATCCCCGAAATCAACGCCCTTACATCGGTCGACGACCAGCAGAAATACCAGAGCCAGCGTGTACGCATCAACAACGTAAGCTGGATTGGCGGCGGCTCACAGCTCTGGGGCGATGCCAACAGCACACAGTCGGGCACTGACCGCTACCTCATCGACGCCGACGGCAACCGTCTGCTGGTGCGCAACTCTAACAAATCTGACTTCTGCGATCAGACACTCCCCGAAGGCCACGGCGACGTAATAGGCATACTCGGCTTCTTCAACGGCAAGTGGCAGTTTGTATTCCAGTCGCCGCAAGACTGCATCGACTTCCAGGGCGAAAGCTACGCCCCCGGCGGCGGTGAAGCCATAGTCAATTCTCTCGACCAGAACTTCGAAGGCGTATCCGACATTGCCGAACTCGGCAACTGGGGCACCGTCAACACCTCCGGCAGCGCCACATGGTTTACCCAGACATACTCCAACAACAACTTCGCGGCCTGCACCGGCTACAACAAATCGGCCGGCGCCGACGGCTACGACTCATGGCTCGTGACACCCGGCCTCGACATCGCCAACATGGCCGAGAAAGTATTCTCGTTCAAATCAATGGTAGGATACACCGGCAACGGCACCCTTGAGGTATACGCAATGACCGACGCCAACCCCGCCACCGCAGTACTCACCAAGCTCAGCGCCAACATACCTCAGCCTACCGGCCAGTGGAGCGAGTGGGTTGCTTCGGGCAACATCGACCTCTCCTCCTACACCGGCGTAGTTTACATCGGTTTCCGTTACAAAGCAGCCGTGAGCGCAGCCAACAGCTACACCACCTACCGCATTGACGAAGTAGTGGCAGGTAAGACAGTTGAAGGCGGCGACACTCCCACCCCCGGCCCCTCGGCAGGCGATGGCACAGCCGAATCGCCCTACACCGTGGCCGACGTCATAGGCGGAGCCACCGGCAACGACGTATGGGTCACCGGCTACATAGTAGGTGCCGTCAACAACAAATCGATTGACGACGCAGTCTTCACCGCGCCCTTCGCACTGGCATCCAACATACTCCTGGCCGCCACACCCGGCGAGACCAATGTAGCCAACTGCATACCCATTCAGCTCTTAGCCGGCACCGAAGCCCGCACAGCCCTCAACCTCTTGGACACCCCCGCCAACCTCGGCAAGCAGGTATCCATCAAGGGCAACCTCGCCAGCTACTTCGGCAAACCCGGTCAGAAAGGCTCCACAGCCTACGCATGGGGTGACAAGGGCACAGCCGACGTACCCGTCACCGGCGCACAGTTCCGCAAAGTCACCACCATCACCTCAGGCAAGCAATACCTCATCGTAGCCTCCGGCAAGATGGCCAAGCTCGACACCCGCAACTACGGATACCTCAACGTGGCCGATGTGACCGACAACGCCGGCGTAATCACCGCCGACGAGGCCAACGCCTTCACATTCACAGCAGTATCCGGCGGCTACACCATCACCATGAGCAACGGCAAGTATCTCTACCAGACCGGCACCTTCAACTCCTTCAACTTCGGCGATTCAGCCGTTGAGGGAAGCACCTGGACCGCCACCGCTCAGTCCGACGGCACATTCAAGATAGTCAACGTGGCAATGAACAAATACATACAGTATTCGGCCAACTTCACTTCCTTCGGAAGCTATCCCGACTCGCAAGGTACTCTCCCCGCTCTCTATGAGAAGGTCAACTAATACCCATTCCCTACACATTATATATATAGCATAATATGAAAAAACTAAAATCATACGTAGGCTGGCTCCTGATGGCCATGGTAGGGATAACCTCCCTGTCGGGCTGCCAGGACGACTTCGACGCTCCCGGCATCAATGTGCCTCAGGCCACCCTCACACCCAACACCACCATAGCCCAGCTCAAAGCCGACTACTGGAACTCGGCCGACAACTATATCGACCAGGTGAAACTCACTGCCGCCTCCGAGCATGTAATCATCTCAGGCCGCGTAATCAGCTCCGACGCCTCAGGCAACATCTACAAGAGCCTCGTGATACAGGACGCCACCGGAGCCCTGGCACTCTCCATCAACGCCAACTCGCTCTACGTGCAGTATCGCATAGGCCAGGAAGTGGTAATCGACGTCACCGACATGTATATCGGCAAATACTCCACCCTGCAGCAGCTCGGATACCCCGACTACTCCGCATCCTACGGCTGGCAGGCCACCTTCATGCCCCTCGAATTCTTTAAAGAGCACGCTCAGCTCAACGGCCTTCCCGAGCCATCGAAAATCGACACCCTCGAGCTCTCGATAGGCGACCTCGGCAACGGCTCCGACGGCCTCATGAAATATCAGAGCCAGCTCGTACGCTTCAACAACGTATACTTCGAAGAGGGCGGCCAGGTGAGCTTCTGTACCGCTCATAAGGTCAATACCAACCGCACACTCAAAGACGACGCCGGCAACTCCATCATAGTACGCACCAGCGGCTACGCCAACTTCTGGGCTACCCGCGTACCCGCCGAGCACGGCGACGTGGTGGGCATCCTCTCCACCTACAAATCGGGCGGCAACACCGTATGGCAGCTCCTGCTCCGCTCCACCGACGACCTGCTCAACTTCGGCGACCCCACACTCCCCAAAGGTACCGAGACCAATCCCTACGACGTGGCCGAGGCTATCGACATGATTGCCGCCTCCAGCGCCAAAAACGCCTGGTATACCGGCTACATAGTAGGCTCGCTCAAAGCCGGCGTAGAAACAGTGGAATCTGTTGAAGATATCATCTGGGGCACCGACGCAGAGCTCAACAACACACTCGTCATTGGCCAGACAGCCGAGTCGCACTCGCTCGAAGACTGCATGCTCATACAGCTCCCGCAAGACACCCCGCTGCGTGAATACGGCAACCTCCTCACACATCCCGAAAACTACCTCAAGCAGATATGGCTGCGCGCCACACCCGCCGAAGTATGGGGCATGAATGGCTTCACCGGCAACACCGGCGCAGCATCCGAATTCCGCATCGAAGGCGTCACAGTGCCCGGCGGCGAAGGCCAGGGCATCCCCACCGGCGACGGCTCGGAAGCATCGCCCTACAACCCCACTCAGGTAGTAGGCCTCGGCCTCGACGCCAACGAGCCCAACGTTTGGGTCAAAGGCTACATCGTAGGCTGGGTCGACAATTCATCGCAGAACTACGCCGATGAAAAGAACACCCACTTCACCGTGCCCGCCACTGTAGCCACCAACGTGCTCATAGCCACCACACCCGATGTGACTGACTACACCAAGTGCGTGGTAGTAAATCTCCCCAACACCAACGACATCCGCAAAAACGTCAACCTCGTCGACAACCCCGGCAACCTCGGTAAGGCATGCGCCTTCTACGGCACTGCACGCAAATACTTCAACATGCCCGGATTCCGCGACGTCACCAAATACACCCTCGACGGTGCAGGCGGCGAAGACCCCAACCCGCCCACACCCGGCGAGGCCGTGACCTCGTTCAACGTCGACTTCGAAGGCCTCTCCAACATCTCGGCCCTCACCGGCTGGACCACCAAAGAGGTATCGGGCAACGCAGCATGGTTCACATCATCCTATTCCAACAACTACTTCGCATCCTGCACCGGCTACGGCTCCAACAAGACCCCCGGCGCCAACGGCTTCGAATCGTGGATCATCTCGCCCGCCCTCAACGTCGACGGCATGACCTCCAAGACCCTCTCGTTCAAATCAATGGTAGGCTACTCCGGCAGCGGCACACTCGACGTCTACGTACTCTCGTCGGCCGACCCCGCCACAGCCACCAAAACCAAGCTCACCGCCAATATACCCGCCGCCTCAGGCACATGGAGCGACTGGGTTGAGTCAGGCACAATCTCACTGGCCAACTTCTCCGGCGTAGTCTATATCGGCTGGGTATACAACGCACCCACATCCACAGGCTACACCACCTACCGTATCGACAACGTAGTGGCAGGCGACGGCAGCACCGGCGGCGGCGAAGACCCCAACCCGCCCACACCCGGCGGCAACTCAGTCGACTTCTCCATCTTCGGCGGTAAAGACAACGGTTACAAAGACCGTGAGGCCGACGGCTGGACAGCCAAATGGTGCTGCATAGCAGTAGGTGGCGGCGACAATGTCAACAGCAGCGTGTACCCCTTCCTCGGCGACGCCTCCACCACAGCCATCGTAATCGACGGCTCCAAGGCACGTCAGGGCTCACTCACATCGCCCACCCTCACCGGCGGCATCTCGAAGCTCACCTTCAACTACGGCTTCGCCTTCAATGAAAGCAAAGTAGCCTTCACCGTCAACATCAAGCAGGGCGGCGCAGTAGTAGCCACCGACACCGTTACCCTCGACACCATCGAGAAAAACAAAGTCTACACCTTTACACTCACATGCTCCGTAAAGGGCGACTTCGTAATCGAGATAGTCAACAACGCCTACTCACAGTCCTCGTCCAACAACAAAGACCGCGTGGCCGTCTGGAACATGTCGTGGGATAACTAATCCTCCCACATACCTCATACAGGGGCCGCACCAACCGAAGGTGCGGCCCTTTTTCATGGCAAAATGTAGCCAAAAAGCTATATTTTACGTACAAATTGCCATAAAAAACGCCATAAAACCACTTAAATCCCGCAAAAATGCCTTATCTTTGCACAGTCAACCATCATCAATCACATCATTACACATAGCAACACATATTACGCCATGGGAAAAATCGACGCCTTAGACCGTAAAATACTCGGCATCGTCATCAACAACGCCCGCATACCCTCCAAAGACGTCGCAGCAGAGTGCGGCGTATCGCGTGCCGCCATACACCAGCGCCTGCAGCGCATGCAAGACCTCGGCGTAATCACCGGCTCGAGCTACAACATCAACGCCAAATCCTTAGGCTATCGCACATGCACCTTTATCGGCGTCAAGCTCGACCGCGGCAACATGTACCGCTCCGTAGTGCCCGAGCTCGAGAAAATCCCCGAGATAGTAGAGTGCCACTTCACCACAGGCCCCTACACAATGCTCATCAAACTCTTTGCCCGCGACAACGAGCACCTCATGGAGCTCCTCAACAACAAAATCCAGACCATCCCCGGCGTCAGCGGCACCGAGACCCTCATCTCCCTCGACCACTCCATCCACCGCAAACTCCCCATCAACCCCGACTGACCCCTCCCTAAAACCACATCCGGGAGCTATGGGGCGGGGGATACGGTGCGCAGCGCCTTCCCCCGAAACCCACACGAGGCTGCCACACGAGGGTAAGCGCCCCGCAGGGCGCTACAACCCTCGCCCCATAGCCCTTCCCACAAAAATCACCCTCGCCCCATATAATTTAGCCTCCCTGTACAACGGGGAGAGGCGCCGTGCAGCTCTCTTGCCGCCGGCGCCTCCTCGTTAGCGATTCACCGCTCCATAATTGTAAACGTGTCAATTACATAATCTGCATTGTGTTTTTCGAGGCATTTGATTCAAGGTAGCTTATTATATGTCAATGGTTATTATCGTATAGCAATCTTGTGAGCGTTGCCCTGAGCGTCGATGGCCACGTATATGCCCGAGGTAGAGGGAGCAGCCACCTGAGTTCCGTCAAGAGTGTAGTATTTCACGAACTCGGTATCGGTATTGTCAGAGTCGATGTCGGCTATGGTAGCGAGCGAGCTGCGGAAGTAGACCGGGTTGCCGATATAAGTCTGAGAGTTAGAGGCAAGAGTCTTGAGATTGTAAGTAGTGTCGTGGTTGAGTTCCTCGCCCTCGTATTCGAAAGTCAGAGCAACAGTCTCGCCGGCCTTCACGCCTACAAACTGCTCGGGGAGCTTCACGCGGCCCTGGTTTCCTTCGAAAATCACGCCGGCGATATTCTCGCAGAAGTAACCCGACTTGCACTCGATGTATACCGTAACAGTAAGGGGCGAAATCGAAACCTCGTGAGCGGCAGCCTTGCCCGAGCCGGTCATCATCTCCATGTCGTGACCGTCGAATTCCACAGCCAGCTCAATCTCGGCCTCTTCCTGGGGAGTAGCCTCCACGGTCACCTCCACGGGGTCGTTGATCACGGTGCCGTTGGCCTGCACGAGACACATAGTGTACTGGCCGGGCTCGAACGAAGAGGCAAACTTGCCCACCCACTCGATATACTGGGCCTCGCCGGGATAGAGCTGCACGCTGATCATGGGGCCTGTAGCCACGCGAACACCATCCTTGAAGAGCACCGGAGCCACCTGGCGGAAATACTCGTTGCTCGAAGTAGAGAGGTAAGCGCCCACGCCGAAAGTACGTCCCGAGAACACAGGCGACAGAAGAGTGAGGGGAGTAGCCGAAGCCTCGCTGACCGAATTGTCGGTGAAAGTAAGCTCATTGTCCGAAGCCACCAGAGTGCATTTGCGCACCTTGTTCATCTTCACCATACCGGTGTAGGTCCAGTTTCCGGCCACGTCCTGAACGGCGGGCGAAACAGTCCACACACCCTCGGTGGGGAAATCGGAAGCCTCCATATCGTAGTAGAGAACAGCCGAGCCGCGAACAAGCTGACGGTCGCGCAGACAGGGAATGAACTTCACCTCGCCGGCCTCATTTTCGAGACGGACACCGAAGCGGGCCGAAGCCTTCGAGAGATTCACCATGAAGATACCGCTGGGGTCCGAAACACGTACAGTAGCGTCGGCAGTCACATTCACACTCTTTGTGCTGATAGAGAAGTCGCCGGTAAACTCAGGCACGGGCTGAGCGTATGAGTCCTCGCGGGCAGGCTGTATGCCAACAATCATAGTCTGTGCATTGTTGTAACCGCTTGTGCTGCCGCCCACACCCTGCACCACAGGATTCATGGCAGTGATGGCGAAGTAACCGTTAGAGTAACCGTCCCAGCCCCAGTTGATGTGCACGTAGTCAGTATTGTCCTGCAGATAGTAACCGTCGGCAACGAAAGCGTGACCGCCCTCAGGATTCGAACCGGTATATATCACCGGACGACCGGCCTTGAGCTCATTGTAGAGAATATCCATCCATGCGTCGTATTTGAAATACTCGCGGTTGAGGATGCGCATTCCCGGGTCGTAGCCGAAATTGTTGAGCAGAGTCAGGGCCGCATTTGTAGCCGAAGCAGAGCTGGCCGAGGGAGTGTAGGTAGTCTTGCAGCCCACGCCAACAGAGTAGAGCAGCTTTGCCACAGCCTCGTTGGCCTCGGCGTCGGTCTAGCCAGAGAAACTGTTCACCATCTTGTCCCATTCAAAAGTCACAGCCGAGAAATCAACGCTCAGACGCTGGCCCTTCGACACGTAGCTTTTCGAGCCCGTACCGGTCACCGGGAAACGGTGGTAGTTCATCACCTGAGCCACAGCCACAGCCACGCAGCCGGCCGGAGTGTGAGTACCCTCAATCACCGGAGTCATATCATTGTAGGGAGCAAGCTGGCCCCATTTAGTAGTCATCAGAGGAGCCACGGCAGCGTATATGGGAGTCGAGCTGGTGCGACGCATGTCGGGAGTCATCTGAGCAGCCGCATTCGAAGCAGCCTGGTCGCTCATGCACTCGAGCCACCACTTCATATTGTCAGGCATCTCGTCCATCGAAGGCATCTGGCCGTTGTCCGACCAACCCAGCACCGGAGTCTCGGCCTGGTCGTCGGCCGATACAATCATATATCCGCCGGTCGGACGGTTGAAAGCATATATTGTATTGATGTTGCCCTCGCGGAGAGTCACCACGGGAGCCACAGAGCGATTCGAGCGCGAGCTCATCACATTGTTCATAGTAGCCGGCAACTTGTCGCCGAGTACACTTTCACCAACCAGGTAAGCCTCAGAAGCCGACATCTGGCGTGCCGATGCAGAGAAGCAGCAGAGAGCCAGAGGCAGAAGCGAAACAGCTTTTTTTATAAGACGGATGGAAGAAGAAGACATTAACATGATGATAGAGCTTTTTTTGATGATGATAATGAAGGGCCTTGTGGGCAGAATAGCAATTGGAGAACTTTTTTTGATGAAACAACCGCCCCGTTGGGCGTTTGAATATAAAACCACAACTTTGTAACATTGGTTTGGCAAA
>JAGAUN010000051.1 GCA_017620715.1 Muribaculaceae bacterium
AGAAATATGTGAGGATTTGTGGGCTCCGGTTCCCCTCTCGTCGTTTTTGTCGCTCAAAGGTGCGGAGGTAGTGCTCAATCTTTCGGCATCGAATGACGTGGTTGGTAAGTATGAATATCTGAGGCAATTGGTATGTCAGCAGTCGGCCCGCTGCTACAGCGCATACGTATATACGAGTGCCGGATTCGGAGAATCGACCACCGACACGGTTTTCCTACCCAAAACCATTATAGCTGAGTCGGGAAGTTTGCTGGCCGAAAATTATCGTTTCGATTACCTTACCGACAATGTGGCGATAGCTGACGTCGACATTGAGGCAATACGCCGCGACCGTCTGCATAATACAACATTTGCCGATTGTGCCCGTCGCCTCGGAGCGGAATCTGAATCGCTGCCGCTTGTTTCCGATTGTGATATAAAGAGCGATGTGCTTCCACAATACCGCCATATAAATCCTACGCCTTTCGTACCAGCCTGCCGAGGGGAGATGGATGACCGTTGTCGCGAGATAACTGCCATACAGGTGTGCGGTCTTTCAACACGCCTCGAGACGGTGGGAAGCGATAAGATTGTGGTGGGCGTGTCGGGCGGACTCGATTCCACTTTGGCACTTTTAGTGGCTGTGCGCACTCTCAAGAGCCGCGGTTCATCGGCGTCAAACGTCATAGCGGTGACAATGCCCGGATTCGGAACCACGGGACGAACTTATTCCAACGCTTTGGCAATGATGCACGCGCTCGGAGTGACGATACGCGAGATTTCGATAGTGAAATCGGTGAAGCAGCACTTCGAGGATATCGGTCACGATATTGCCAATCGCGATGTGACTTATGAGAATGCGCAGGCGCGTGAGCGCACACAGATACTGATGGATGTTGCCAATAAGGAGGGTGCTATAGTGCTCGGCACAGGCGACCTCTCGGAACTTGCGCTCGGGTGGGCTACATATAACGGCGACCAGATGTCGATGTACGGTATTAACGCCGGTATACCCAAAACGCTGGTCAAATATATTGTGCAATGGTATGCCATCCATACCGACGACGAGGGTCTTAAACATGTGCTCGGCGACATTATCGATACCCCCATAAGTCCTGAACTTATCCCTGCCGACGACAAGGGGAAAATCACCCAGAAGACCGAGGATATTGTAGGCCCCTACGAACTGCACGATTTCTTCCTCTATTATATGCTCCGATACGGATTCACACCGGCAAGAGTATATCTTATGGCGCGTAAGGCTTTTCAGAATCGGTTTACCGACGAGGTTATATTGAAATGGATGAGGGTGTTTTACCGCCGATTCTTCCAACAGCAGTTCAAGCGGTCGTGTATGCCCGATGGCCCCAAAGTTGGTAGTGTGAGCCTTTCGCCCCGAGGCGACTGGCGCATGCC
The DNA here is from genome assembly GCA_017620715.1 of Muribaculaceae bacterium. GTDB lineage: Bacteria > Bacteroidota > Bacteroidia > Bacteroidales > Muribaculaceae > Paramuribaculum. The sequence goes on from JAGAUN010000051.1 coordinate 1,396, forward strand.
TTCCGATGCCTCGGCCCGCATATGGCTCGACGAGATAGAGAGCCTTAATTGATACTGTCTCGGTACTGTTTGGGCGTTAGCCCGGTGACGCGCTTAAATTGGCGCGTGAAATGCTGCGGATATTGAAATCCCAAAGCGTAGGCTATTTCTGATATGTCATCGTGCGTGGTGAGTAGCCGATGGCGAGCCAGCGAAATGATGTGGTTGGAGATATAATCTTTGGCATTGATGCCCGTTTCCTTTTTTATAAGATCGCCGAAGTATCCGGCCGACAAGTTGGCCTTGTCGGCAAAATATGAAACAGATGGAAGTCCGTGCGAAGCGGCGCTGGTGGCAAAGTATTCTTTGAGATGCAGCTCAAACTCTTCGACTACGGCCGAGTTGACTTTGTGGCGGGTGATAAACTGGCGGTCATAGAATCGATAAAGATAGTCGAGAAGCAACTGTATGTTGGAAGAGATGAGAGCTCCCGAGTGGCGGTCAACCGGGTGCATCGTCTCCTGTTTGATTTTGTCGAGACAATCCAAAAAAAGTTGTCGTTCATCCATTGACAGATGCAGAGCTTCCATCTGCGAGTAGTCGAAAAACGTATATTTATCGATATTGGCACCCAAAGGAGTGTCGAATATAATGTCGGGGTGAAACAGCAACCCCACCACATCGGGAGCAAGTTCGGGATTCTTTACCTCCACACCAACAACCTGACCGGGGGCGAAACACACTATCGTTCCCTCTTGGTAGTCGTATTCCCGGCGCCCGTATTTTATGGTGCACTGCGAGCCGTTTTTGAGGAATATGGCATAGAGACCGTATGTAATCACCAGATTGTTGATGGTTTTACTGGCCTGCTTCAGGTCAATGACCGAAACAAGTGGATGATGTGTTTCGAGTCCGTAAAGATTGTTGTAGTCGTGAACCGACGCGAGTGTTATGCTGTCTTGTTTCATAGCGCGAAATTAATAATTAGCAACGGGATGTAAAGGCAAATCGCGAAAAATGGTAGTATAAAGCGCAAAATTGGTTATTGCAGGCTGCTTATTGCGAGTAATTTTGCAATAGTAATTATAATGAGCAACTTAATAATAATAACTGATGAAAATTGTCAAATCCGTTTTACTCATAGTATCAGTATTAATAACTCTCAATACAATGGCACAGCAGAAAATTGTACAGACAGCCGGCCGAACTCAGCTCGGCGATTTTGCCCCCGAGTTTGCACATCTCAACGATGATATTCTTTTCGGGGAAGTCTGGAGCAGAAACGATTTGTTATCGCTCCGCGACCGCAGCCTCGTTACTATCACCGCCCTCATCTCGCAGGGTATTACCGATTCCTCTCTTTTGCATCACTTGCAGACGGCCAAGCAAAACGGTATCACCCGCACTGAAATATCCGAAACCATAACTCATATAGCCTTTTATGCCGGTTGGCCCAAAGCATGGGCAGCGTTCCGATTGGCCAAAGATGTTTGGGCCGACGATGTGACCGGCAACGATGCTATGGCGGAGTTTCAGCGTTCGATGATTTTCCCGATAGGCCAACCCAACACGGCCTACGAAAAATATTTCACCGGGAAAAGCTATTTGGCCCGCGTGTCGGCAGAGCAGATTCCGTTTGCCAACGTTACATTTGAGCCCGGATGCCGCAACAACTGGCACGTTCATAAAGCCACCGTCGTCGGCGGCCAGATGCTCGTAGGTGTTGCCGGTCGCGGTTGGTATCAGGAAGAGGGCAAACCCGCGGTTGAAATTCTTCCCGGCACCGTGGTGCATATACCGGCCAATGTGAAGCATTGGCACGGCGCCGCCAAAGATTCATGGTTTGCGCACCTTGCTTTTGAAGTGCCCGGAGAGAATGGTACTACCATTTGGCTCGAGCCGGTTACCGACGAGGAGTATGATGAAGTAAACAAATAGTCATCAATATAGTATGAATATAGAAGGCTGCCCCGTGAGAGGCAGCCTTCGGCATAATTATGAGTTATAGATTTGGTTACGAGAGGCTTTCGATGGCCGCTTTGATGCCGTCGATTTTAGCCTGCGCGTCGGCGAGCTTGCGGCGTTCGGCATTGACTACAGCTTCGGGTGCATTGGCTACGAAACGCTCGTTGGAGAGCTTCTTCATAACCGACTGCTTGAATCCCTCGTAGTAGTCGAGGTCTTTGCGTAGCTTGGCAAGTTCCTCTTCGATATTGACGTTGGCCGAAAGCGGAACGTTGACCTCGGTAGCGCCAACCATAAATGTGGCCGATGCGGCATCTTTCGAGGCGTTGTGGTTTATAGCGCCAAGACCTGCGAGCTTGCTTATTATCGGGTCTTCAGCTGTATCCCAGGAGCCGAGCACATTGAGCGTGAGCGCTTCCTTATTGGGAATGTTTTTCGATGCACGTATGTTGCGCACCCCATTCACCACCTCCTTGATGTGGGCCATCATACCGAGCACCTCCCGGGATATGGCAGTGACCTCGGGCGTGGGAGCGTACATGATTGACTCGCCGTCGGTGCGCTCTGCAAGGTGCTGCCACAGCTCTTCGGTGATGAAGGGCATGAATGGGTGCAGCAGTCGAAGCAGAGAGTCGAATATGTCGAGAGTGGCCCGGTAGGTAGCGGCATCAACCGGGGTGTTGTAAGCCGGCTTCACCAATTCGAGATACCATGCCGAGAACTCATCCCAGAAGAGTTTGTAGAGAACTTTCACCGCTTCTGAGAGGCGGTATTTTGCCATGAGGTCGTTGACCTCCTCTATGGTCTGACTCAGAAGAGAGTCGAACCATTTGATGGCGAATGCCGCCGTGGCGGGCTGAGCCAATGTGGCATCCACCTGCCATCCCTTTACCAGACGGAAAGCATTCCAGATCTTATTGGAGAAATTACGGCCTGTCTCACAGAGTTTCTTGTCGAAAAGTATATCATTGCCGGCAGGGGCGCAGAGCATTATGCCCATGCGCACGCCGTCGGCACCATACTCCTCCATGAGTTTGATGGGGTCGGGAGAATTACCGAACTGTTTCGACATCTTGCGCCCTATTTCATCGCGCACTATGCCTGTGAAGTAAACGTTGCGGAAGGGGGGTAGCGAGGTAAACTCATACCCGGCCATAATCATGCGCGCCACCCAGAAGAATATGATGTCGGGACCGGTAACGAGGTCGGCTGTGGGGTAGTAATAGCTTATCTCCTTGTTGCCGGGCTCGAGTATGCCGTTGAAGAGACTGATAGGCCATAGCCACGATGAAAACCAGGTATCAAACGAATCCTCGTCCTGTCGCAAATCATCTGCTTTAACCTCGGGATGGCTCTCCCGGGCAAGTTGCAGAGCCTCTTCGGGAGTTTCGGCCACAATGGTTTCTCCCCACGGAGTATAGTAAGCCGGGATACGGTGGCCCCACCAAAGCTGACGCGAAATACACCAGTCGCGTATGTCGGTCATCCAGTGGCGATATGTATTCTTGTATTTCTCAGGGATAAAGCGGACGGTATCCGACTCTACCGCCTCTAAAGCGGGAGCGGCGAGCGATTCCATTTTCAGGAACCACTGGTCGGAGAGACGCGGTTCTACAACAGTGTCGATATTGCGCTCCGAGTAGCCCACCTTGTTGTTGTAGTCCTCGACCTTCTCTATGAGACCGGCCTCCTGAAGGTCGATGGCTATCTGACGACGGCAGTCAAAACGATCCATACCCACATACATACCGGCAGCCTCACTTATGGTAGCATCTGGGTTGAATATATCTATGCTGGGCAGCTGATGCTTCTCGCCGAGCATATAGTCGTTGGTATCGTGAGCCGGTGTCACTTTCAGGCAGCCGGTGCCGAAAGTAATGTCAACATACTCATCTTCAATCACCGGAATCTCACGCCCTACCAAAGGCACAATCACGCGTTTGCCGCGGAGATGCGCGTTTTTGGGATCGTTGGGGTTGATACACATGGCCGTATCGCCCATTATAGTTTCCGGTCGGGTAGTAGCCACAATAGCATAACCATCTTCGCCCACAATCTTGTAGCGCAGATAATATAGCTTGCTGTGTTCCTCCTTGTATACCACCTCAATGTCCGACAGCGCTGTCTGAGCCTTCGGATCCCAGCTCACCATCCGCTTTCCGCGATATATGAGGCCTTTGCGGTAGAGGTCGACAAACACGCGTATCACACTCTTGCTGCGAATCGGGTCCATGGTAAATGCCGTACGTTCCCAGTCGCATGAGCATCCCAGCTTTTTGAGCTGTTCGAGAATTATACCACCGTACTTTTCAGTCCAGTCCCAGGCATGCTTGAGAAACTCCTCGCGCGAGAGGTCGCTCTTTTTAATGCCCTCCTTGGCGAGCTTTGCCACAACCTTAGCCTCGGTAGCAATAGCAGCGTGGTCGGTACCCGGCACCCAAAGAGCATTTTTGCCATCCATGCGGGCGCGGCGCACGAGTATATCCTGGATAGTCTCGTTGAGCATGTGGCCCATGTGGAGCACACCCGTCACGTTTGGCGGCGGAATCACAATACAATAAGGCTCGCGGGCATCGGGCTCACTGTGGAAGAGGCGATGACGCATCCAGTAATCATACCATTTGCTCTCAACCTCCGAGGGAGAGTATTTGGGTGCAAGTTCGTTCATAAAACTCAGTTTAAAAATAACTTAAGGCACATGCCTGGTACAGGCGAGGCCCGTGAAACGATGGTTAAAAAGATGAGGCACAAAGTTAGCAAATTTGCCCGAAACCATCAAACTCCACAACCCATTTGCGTATTCGTAACCAAGTGACACGCCATGATGGTAGGAGCAGGGTAGTGGCCGCAGCTACAGTATCGGCTCGTCGGGCGGAAGTTCGGGACGGCGGCAGCGTGGCAGACCTAAAGCGGTCTGGCGGTATGAATGCCTGATGAGGCGGCGCTCGAGGTCGGCGGGCAGATTGTTGGCAAACGGGATAGATACCCAGTGACGCTTATTCATGTGATATCCTGGAATTATGTCGGCAAAGCGCTCCACCAGACTTGTAGCCAGATCTGGGTGCACTTTTATATTATATAGATTCCTTTGGCCGGTAAGGTCGATAAGGCAAAACATCTTGCCCCCGATTTCAATAGCCAAGTACTCCGGGCCGAAAGGGCTGCGCTCCGTAGCAAAAGGCATCGACAGACAGTATTCGCGCAAATCTTCAATATTCATACCCCGCAAAAATACGAACATACCGCAGTAAAATCAAAAAAAATTAGTCAACCGGCCCAATAAGTATTGTAGAAATGAAAAAAAGTGGTAACTTTGCACCGTCGAAACAACAAAACCGACATCGGTCCCATAGCTCAGTTGGTTAGAGCACCTGACTCATAATCAGGGAGTCCTAGGTTCAAGCCCTAGTGGGACCACCTCTATAAATCTCTATTTATCTGATATTTAGATGAATAGAGATTTTTATTTTTCAATTTTGTCCGCAAATTGTCCACGTATTTTCATTTTAGCGAGGCGTGGACAAAATTTTTCTCTTAAAAATTCATAATATTCGGGTTGCCACCCTCAAAGTCGGGGTAAAATACTCTTGTCGAACATTTGAGTGCATGGGCGTGTTTTCTTAATTGATGTAAAAACATGTTCAACATATAATGCCCCCTGAATGAAGAAAGAGGACAAGAAAAGACTTACCAAAGAGCTGCTGAAAGAATGGCAGCGCACCCACTATCAAGAATACTGTGATTTCTCCGACATGATGCACGACCGCAACGGAATCGGCTTTGATAAAGTCTATGCCGAAGCCATCATGATGATACCCAAATTTGAGAAGGCACTATTTCTGTATCTGAAGAATGACCGTTCGGAAAATATTGACGATTTAGAGACCTTATTGAAGAATGAAGGTATAATATCGCAACTTTCACTTCATTTCTTCGCCCAACTCCCGGACAGCTACACGCCTGCAATGCTTTGCTGGCTATTCTTTGGCAGAAGTTTCGAATGTATGGTGGAGTATGGCGAGGAGATGATTCGCAATCCCAAGCTTAATTTTCTGCTTCGCCGTCTCGCACGTGTTAATATCAAAGCTATCATCAACCGTAGCATTGCAATAAAGGCGAGAACGGAAGAAGATTGGGTTAAGTTTGTGGAAGAACTTGATGAAATTGGAGAAACACCGACACTAACGGCCAGTGTAGTGTCAAAATTCAAATCGTTGCCGACAGATATGAAGGTGACAATGAAAGCGACCTCCGAGAAGAAACCAATACCCGGGAAACAGAAGAAACGCCGCTCGCTCGAAGAGTTGCTGCCAAATGGCGACGAGTATCTTTTTGAATCAATTGATGAACATGTGAGTCTCCGTCAGAGCGGCAGAGATCTCGCACTTCTTTACCTTGTCCTTGATAAAGGTCGCGCTATGGTGAGAACAACTGTCACAGAATTTCATGCAGCGCTTGTGTCCAGATATGAGGATAAGGCGAATGTAGAAATTCCGGGGCATAGATGGATACAGGGTGCTTTGAAAGATTACCTTGAACCGACCGAGTACAAACAGAAAACAATTCAGACCTTTGAACGACCCGAACATATAATGGATTATAATGACCTCCGCGAGCGACTCAATGTCGCCGACTACATGTACTCTTACTGATAAATAACTTCGACCCCTGAAACGGGAGCCGTCCGACGCTGTGTCAGATGGCTCCCGTTTTTTATGTACTTATCCGAGAGGCTGAACGTACTATTTTCGACTCGAAAATCCATAAAATACTTCGTTTTACTTCGCAACGAATTAAAGCGAACTTAACGCGCTGTGTATCAATGTTGTAAATTTGGAGAAAGCAAACAAATGTGCTTACTTCGCACCGTCAAAACGCAAAAGCAGATTACAGATTTGATGCTATAAGGGTAAAGACCGGTCACCCGATACCATCATTTTTAACCATTCTGTCAAGCGTTGCGACCCTTGGGCATTTAATTGTTGTCGGTGCCCATTGATGATAACACAGACGACGCGAGGAATAAAAGATGATTGACATCACAAATCTTTCGCCCGAGGAGCTGGCCGGACTCTCTATCACGCTTCCTCTGGCACACCTCTTTGAAATTGTCGAGCACACGGTAGAACGTGTGGTGGATAAATTCAAAGAGGAGATTCTGCCGGCACGTAAGCCGGTGGATCAGGATCCTCTCATTCCCCGCTTGGAGGTGATGAGAATCCTTGGAGTCTGCTCCAATACTCTTCGGAATTGGCGCAGGAGCAAATATCTCGAAGCCACCCTTGTCGGTGGCAAAGTCTATTACAGGACATCTGCCATTAATACTGTTCTCGAAAAGTATGGAAAAGAACACATCTAATCAAAAGTCTGTTGACCCCATGCTCGTACTCGGCAAAGCCGTCGATATGAGCGTAAGCATCCGAGGCGGGGATTTTCCTTTGGGCGCATTGCCGATGAAGATTCAGAGAATC
>JAGAUN010000052.1 GCA_017620715.1 Muribaculaceae bacterium
AGTTCTATGAGGAACTGCTTGTTTGACGATGTGCGGAAGTTGAGGTCGGCTTCGTTGCACAGATTCATTGCCTTGTAGAGGAACTCGGGGGTGCACTTGGCGGCTATGGCGGCATATTGGGCCTTCACCTCGTCGCCCGCTTCGAGCAGGCACAGGGTGGAGGGGTCGCGTGCCACCATGAGGTCGCGCATATACGATGCGAGACCGTTGATAAAGAAGAGCGAATCAAAACCACCGTCGCGTATCTCTTTGTAAATCAACCAGCTTTTGAGTACATCGCCGGCTAAGATTACCTCGAGCAGGCGGTGGTAGTATGTGTGGTCGAGTACGTTGAGGTTTTCGATGGCGGCGGTGTAGGTGATATTGCGTCCCGACGATGCCGCCACCTGATCGAAGATAGAGAGAGCGTCGCGCATGGCGCCTTCGGCTTTCGAAGCAATCACGTTGAGGGCCGATGTCTCGTAGGCAATGCCCTCTTTGTCGGCTACCATAGCCAGGTGGTCAATCATATCCTGTATGGTGATGCGGTGAAAGTCGAAAATCTGACAGCGCGAAAGTATGGTTGGTATAATCTTGTGCTTTTCGGTGGTGGCGAGAATGAATATCACATACGACGGGGGCTCTTCGAGTGTCTTTAGGAAGGCGTTGAATGCCTGCTGCGAAAGCATGTGCACCTCATCGATGATGAATACACGGTATTTGCCGGTCGACGGAGGCACCTGCACCTGCTCTATAAGGGCGCGCATATCGTCGACACCGTTGTTTGATGCGGCGTCGAGTTCTATGATATTCATTGAAGTGCCTTCGTTGAAGGCGCGGCACGAGGCGCATTCATTGCACGCTTCGCCGTCGGCTGTCGGGTTGAGGCAGTTGATTGTCTTGGCGAAGATACGTGCGCACGAGGTCTTGCCTACGCCGCGGCTGCCGCAGAACAGATACGAGTGGGCGAGGCGCCCCGTGGCTACGGCATTTTTCAGCGTGGTGGTGAGCGCTTTCTGGCCTACCACGGAGCTGAAGGTCGAGGGCCTGTATTTCAAGGCCGATACAAGGTATTTCTCCATGCGGTTAGTGTTTGGTCAAATTTACAGATTAATCGGTAAACGGCCAAAAAAAATCTGAGGGTCCTGTGCTGTGTGACGCTGCTTGCTGAGTGCTCAAGGAGCGGCAACGGCGATGCGTTTTGCCGGCGAGACTATCTCGTTGCCGTCGATGGTTACGGTAGCACGGTAGATGTATATGCCGCGCGGCACGCGTCGACCCGAGAAGTCGCACAGATTCCAGGTGATGGGCGATGAGAGCCATAGGTCGCTGCGCGACGACTGTGTGGTGGTCCACACCTGTCGGCCGGCCATGTCGTAAATGTCGAGAGATACGCTCATGGCAGCATCGGGCCGGTTGTGGGTGATGTAGAAGTTTACACGGTCGGTGGCCGGACTGGCATCGGGGTAGATATCGAAAATCTGCGGGGTGGCTCCGGGCTGTACGTAGAACTGGAGCAGGTGGGTGGTGGAGTTGCCTGCGGCGTCCCATACCCTGAAGGCGAGTGTGTGGTTGCCCTCCGAAAGTTCACCCATAGGATAGGCTATGGTGCCCGAGGGTGAGCCGTCGGTGCTGGGCGAGAAGTACAGCGGCACATCGGAGTATGTGCGTTTGTCGTCGAGTTTCAGAGACATCTGGTGGCCTATGCCTGCCATCGACATGTTTATGGCCACATCATCGCTCACGCGGGCTATGAAGGTGGGACGCTCATTGACTATGCCTCCCTGCTCAAACGACTCGTGATTGAGGTATGCGTATTCTATGGTGGGTGGGGTGTCGTCATCGGCTGCATCGTAGTCGTAGCCATACACGTAGAAGTCGCGGTTGGCGCCGGATGCCTGGCGTCCGTCATCGGCCACAGCATACATATTGAGTGTGGCGGGACGGAAGTTGTCGCTCACTTCCGAGGGCATTTCCACTGTGGCGGTGAAAATACCCTCTTTCACGGTACCCATGCCTGCGTATAGTTTGGCGCCCATCTCCTCGAAGGTGACCTGCACACCGTCGGTGCCGTCGGCCGGCTTGCCCTGTGAGGTGGTGGAGTATTCGGCATCGTAGAGGGTAATCCACAGCTTGCCGTTGAAGTCAGGCATCGGTTGTCCGTCGGGGGTGAGAACGCTGCCGGTGAATGTCACTCTCTGACGGGCCTTGATGGTGACCTGGGCATTTTCGGTGACCTCTTCGTCGTTGATTTTGTCAAGGCGAACAATGTTGTCGGGCTTGGTGAGGCGCATGGCCGGGTCGCCGAGCAGTACGTAGCGGAGCTTGTTGGCGGCTGCGTTTTTGCTTACTTGTTTGTCAGTGCCTTCGAGGTTAGCACCTTCAATCAGAACGTTTTTGACGGCAGTGATGGTCTGCCCCAATGTGAGTTGCACACCATTGTCGTCGGTTTTAAGAAGATATCTGCCAAGCAGCTCTACCATTATGTTGTTGGAATCGATATACGCTTTGCGCGTGGGAGCTATGGAGGCGATGATGCCGCCGTCGGGGTTGAACGACATAATTTCCGAACCGCTTACTCCTTCGCCGTCCCAGTGGCAGAACGAACAGGTAGCGCCGAAAAATACCGGCCAATGCTTGTTGTACATGTCGTTGATGTCGGCATTGGTGAGTATGTTTTCCGACGAGAGGGTGTTGATGGCGCCGTGGCCCACGTAGTTCCACCACATCACGCCCTCTTCGAGCAGGCGGTGGAAACGTTCGCGGCCCTGTGCGCATATACTGCTCTGAATGTTGAATGCGTCGATGTAGACCTTGTTGTATATCAGATTTTTACCGTGGGGAGTGGGGGCGATGTTGGCTTGAAATTTCTCGTTGCCGGTCATGAATACTCCGGCATTGCCGTTGTCGGCAACAAGGAGCACATTGTTTTTCCACTGTGAGTAGAGGGTATTGTTGTTGTAGGCAATGAGTTTGTCGACGTAGGTGCGCGCCTGATCGACGTTGCGTGCCGGGATGCGGCCTACCGCTATGCACAGTTTGGCTACGTTGAAATTGGAACCGGAATTGTCTTCGAGCATGGCGTAGATGTCGTCGGATGTGAATGAGTTGCTCTCAAGCACGCTCTCGTCGCTCTGCCATGTGGCAAGTACGTTGGATGAAGCCGGAGGTATGAGGCCGGTGATGTTGCGGTTGTCGAATGTAGGGCGACCGAACATTATGGCGTATTGGAGCGGCTTGCCCGCTTCGAGGCCACGGTCGTAGAACATTTTCAGCATCTTACGGAATGCGCCCGGGTCGAATTTGCCTGACGAGAACTCGTTGAATACCTGGTCTTGCACTACTACCAGTACATCAAGATGCTCTGGAGCGCCGGTATGAATGGCGGCGAGGCGGTTGGCCTGGGCCACGTATGCGGGTACGGTGAATATCACCATGTCGGGGTTGCCCTCATAGCCGTGTATGTCCTGATTGGCTACCGTTCCCACATATTTGGGACGTGGTAGAGCCATCGTTTCGCTCCATGCAACATAGGTGCGGGTGCCTGTGTACGGGTTGGTGAAGGCTACCGTATCGGCGTAGGCGGTGAGATTCATGCCTACTATTTTGTGCGGGTCGGTCACATCCCATACCTTGACGTCGGGCACAGCGCCGGCGTTGGCCAAGGCGGCTGTTGTGGTCGACAGGCGAAACCGCAGCGGGGTCTTAGTCGGTATGCGCAGATGGCGCTTATAGTTGACGGTGATATAATCGAGGTGAGCAGCCTGAACAGTGCCGTTGGGCGAGTATTCGAGCCCTACGGCAAGCTCACTGATATCGTCTGTGGGACGGTATGTCTTGGTGGCAGTGGCTCGCGAGGCATAATCATCGCCGCTCGTGGCTTTGATGACAGTCATTCCGGGCACTCTCTGGCCGTTGAAACTCAGATAGAGATTGCTCAGTGAAGTTGTCTTGGCTACAAACGATGTGCGTACCCATACGGGGGAGCCGGCTACGAAATCATCGAGCTTGAAGCCGAATGTCTGTGTGCGGTTGTAGCGGAAGTCCTCGCCTAAGAATGCCAATCCGCTTTGCGAGAGTGTCACAAGATCTTTCTCGTGCTGAAGAGGCTGGGTAAATACGGTAACCGGTTCGGCCCATTGGTTCAGGGTGCCCTCGGATTCTACCTGCGGAACTTCGGTCTCCGGGGCGCCGTCGGTGGTGAGAAAGTAGTAAGCCTCGTCGGTATAAAGGTTGTGCGATATCACAATGTTGTTGCCCGAATTGGTATACCACTCCACCCCTTCGCCATAGAAATAGATGCCGTCGGCGGTGGCGTATGACTGTACTGCGGGAAGGTCGTCGATATAATTGGCCCGTGAGAGGTTGTTTGATATCTGCGTGCCGCCATAGCCGTAGACTTTTACTTTCGAGGGATCGGAGAAGCCCCAGCTGCGGAGGGTGGCTGCGGGAATGAACTGTACGCCCGTTTCGGTGACAGATACCTTGACCCAATGGCCTTGGGAGAGTACCGACGCGGGCGCGTAAATATCGACAGGAAAGGCACCTGCACATAGCGCTCCGGCCACAGCGGCCAAAAGTGTGAAGAGCATACGGTGAAGGTGTGATATGGTTGGTTTCATGTATTGATGCGGAAGTGTTACAATAATACGGGCGCTCCCGTGCGAGAGTACCTCAGAATATTAACGTAGAGGTGCCGGTGATATTGCTGTATTACGAATATTTTTCATACCTTTGACGCCGATACACAGGCACCGGCACTGAGTGTCGGGAAGCCGCTACACAATAAGGCATGCGCAAAACACTATTTCTTGCTATCTCGCTACTGGCCATGGTGCAGACCGTGACTGTACAGGCCAACAATTCTAAACGGAGAGCTATACTGGTAGACAGTATATCGTCGATTCTCGTCACTGCCAAAACCACTTCCGACAGTATACCCATACTTTATGATCTTTTCGACCTTTCGGTTGGCTCGCAACGTCTGGCTGTAGGGGAAATGCTGCTGCGTACGGCTCTGCGCACCTCCGATTACGAACTGCAATGCGACGTGCTGCGCCGATATTCATCGGCGGTGGCCGGTCTGCCCACAGATCAGAGCCAGGAGATGAACAAGCTCATAGAGACAGCCTCTGGACTCCCGGAAGGCACCGACCGCAGCAATACCATTACCTATATGCGCGCCCAGCAGGTGATGAACGAGTTTAATGCCGTTGCCGACTCCGTACGCCAGAATAAGGTGCATAAGGCTATCCGCGACCGAGCTGCCGGAGTCGAAGATCAGTATGAAAACGTGGTGCTCCTCTTTACCTTATGTCGCTATATGGTAGGCAGCTCGCCGGGCGATATGGTGATAGACTATCTCGGCCAGCTGTACCGGCAGATACGTGCACTGCCCGAGCGGTCGTATGCACTTGAGAATATGTTTCTTGTGCAGGCATCGATTATCTACACAAACGCCGAGCTGCATGAACAGGCCGTGAAGATGTGCAAGGAGTTGCTTAAGGTTGTGGCCGACCTCGACCGTTCGAATGCCAAAAACGGGCACCGGTACCGCGACTATTCGCGCGTAAACTACAGTACTTATCGCCGTTTGCTCAATAACTTCGAGGCGCTGACGCCCGAAGAGATAGAGGATTATTATCAGAAGATACAACAACTTGCGGCAGAGGATACCCAGATAGCCCGAGACGTTGATCTCACGGGCCGCGTGGAGATATATTATGCCATGGGTACCAAGCAGTATGCCAGGGCATTGGCGCTGCTGAAGAAATATATTGATTTACCACAGAACGAGCCGCACCTCAACTCGCTTTACAGATTCATGCTTAAGGCGGCCACCGAGGTGGGAGATGAGGATGCTCAGCTGGTTGCATCGAGGAATCTGAACGAGATACTTGGGAAAGCTCTCGAGGAGCGACGTCTGGAGCGCAAACGCGAGCTCGAGGTGATAAACGAGATGCTCGTGTTGCAGAACGAACAGGCATTGGCAGCCCAGGAGTTAGCCGACATGCACGCCCAACACCACAGCAATCTGATGCTATACGGGTCGATAGCCATAGCTGCCATGGCCATTGCCATAATAATAATGTTTTTGCTGTACAGACGTATACGCCAGATGTCTAACAAGCTTTCGGCCTCAAACCGCCTGTTGGTGGCTGAGCGAGATAATCTGCAGCAAACACAGCGCGAACTGATTACCGCCCGCGACCATGCCCGCAAGGCCGATCGCCACAAGACCGAGTTTATCAACAACATGAGTCACGAGGTGCGTGTGCCGCTTGATACGTTGGTGGAATGCGCGCACCTGATTGTGGATAATGTTGACGAAGCGAAGAAGAAATACCTTGAGCGCTACGCTAAGATTGTGAATGTGTGCGCGGGTATGCTTTCGGCACTTGTCAACGATGTGCTGCTGCTCGCCGAGTTTGACAATTCGGCTGTTGAAATCAACAAGAAGCCCGAGTCGGCCAACACCATCTGCGAACTGGCCATAATGAGCATGCGCAAGCAGTGCAAAGATGGCGTGACCATGGAGTTTGTAGGCGGTGATGTTGACGATGTGACTATTGACACCGACGCCCGCCGCGTGGAGCAGGTGCTCGTAAATCTTTTGAGCAACGGTGCCAAGTTTACCGACAGCGGCAAGGTGGAACTCAGCTACTTCATTGTGCCCGAGACTAATATGATGACTTTTGTGGTGGCCGATACCGGCTGTGGTATACCCCAGGGCAAGGAGGAGGTGATATTCGAACGTTTCGAGAAGCTCAGCTCTATGACTCCCGGCACCGGCATTGGCCTGAACATCTGTCGGTTGGTGGCACGGGCGCTCGGAGGCGATGTGACCGTCGACACTACCTACGAGGGTCCCGGAGCACGTATGCTCTTCACCATCCCCATCAACAATCACTAATAATTGCTAATAGCGGATTATCGGTTTTGCTCCGATATATAGTTTGCTACAGAGTCGGCTGAATTGGGTCCGATTACAATGTCGGCCCGGTCGAGCACCTGCGGCAGGGCATTGGCCACGGCTACCGAAGTGTCGGCTATGCCCATCATGGGCAGGTCGTTGAGGTTGTCGCCAAATACGGTCAGTGACTCGGCGTTTACCCGCTCTTTCAGTCGCGCCACGGCGCTTGCTTTGTCGACCCCGGGCGCAAAAATCTCAAGGTATCCTATCCGGTGGTTGAAGATGTCGGGGTAGCACGAAAGCGAGCAGTCGATATTTCGGGCTATGCATGCGGCGGCGCGTTGAATGTCAGCTATGTTGCCTATGGCGAATATCAGCGCGGTGTGCTGCGACAGCCCCTCGGGCGGAAGTTGTCCCGGCTGAAGATGTATGTGCTTTAGCGGCAGGTGATTGCGCTCGGAAATGAACTTCTGCTCTTTGTCGGATAGCGTTTGGCCGAAATGATAACAGTCTATTACGGGAGAGTCGGACTCGATGGCGTAATAAAATGGATTTATGCCATGCGAGCGGAGGGTGGCACATACGGCATCGACTGTAGCGGGATGATGAGTGCGTATATCGAGGAATCGCTGCGATGCGCGGTCCCAAAGGGCGGCCCCGGTCATAACCACTGCGGGGATGGAGGTGTAGGTATGCGCCAGAAGAGGCTCTACGGTGGCGGGGGTGCGGGCGGTGGCTACGCTGATTAGCACTCCCTTGCGGCTTAACCGGGAGATGGTAGCTGCCGAGAGAGGCGATACGCGGCTGTATGAGTCGAGCAGTGTGCCGTCGAGGTCGGATATGTACAGTCGGCTCATGCGCACAGGGGTAAGGTGATTCGGAAAGTGGTGCCTACGCCCGGCTGCGAGTCGCTTACTATGATTTTTCCGCCGTGATACTGTTCGACGATGCGACGGGCGAGGGTGAGGCCGAGACCCCAGCCACGTTTTTTGGTGGTGAAGCCGGGGTTGAACACCTGTTTGCGCATTTTGCGGCTCATTCCTTTGCCTGTATCGGCAACCTCGATAATGGCCAGACGTGCGAGATGGTCGGCGCGGAGTGAGATGGTTATGGCGCCGCGTGCCTCCATTGCGTCGACGGCATTCTTGATGAGGTTTTCCATTACCCACTCTATGAGCGGTGTCGATACGTTGGCGAACAGAGTGGTGTCGGGGAGGTGCAGCGTGAGGTCGATGTGCGACGAGATGCGCCCGCGCATGTATGATACCGACTTGGATATAAGCTCGTTGAGGTCGGTGTACTCCATGTTGGGGCGCGAGCCTATCTTGGAGAAGCGTGAGGCGATGGTCTCGAGGCGGTGCAAATCTTTATCCATCTCATCGAGCACCTCGGTGTTTATCGGTCCGGGGGAGCTGCGGAGCATCTCTATCCAGGCCATGAGCGATGAGATGGGGGTGCCGAGCTGGTGGGCCGTTTCTTTCGACAATCCTACCCACACCTTGTTTTGCTCGGCCCGCTTCGTCGAGCTCACCGCAAAGTAAACAATAAGCACGAACACGGCCATCACGGCAAGCTGTATGTAGGGATAGATGCTGAGGTGACGCAGCAGTGTGGAGTCTTCGTAGTAGAGATGCTGCTCCACGCCGGGAGCTATCACTATCACTATATTATTGTCGGAATGCGAGAGCGATTTGAGCTTTTCGGCAAGGAACTGCCGGTTGGCCTCCGAGTCGAGCGAATTTTCAGGCTCGGGAAGGGAGTAGTTGCGTTGCTGCAAGATATTGCCTTTGGCATCGGTGAGGAGTACGGGTATATTGTTGTTGGCCTCGATGATGCTGAGCAAAAAGTCGATATTGGCGTTTTCGAAATCGGTGGTGCGCGCTATCTCGCGGGTTGCGTCGGCCCATATCTGCATGCGTGCGCGTTCCTGTATGCCGAGGTCTTTGACCAGTGAGCCCGAGAAATAGAGAAACGCGCCGATTACCGCTGCTGAAAGCAGCAGGAAGAGGTAGGTGCCGTAACGTCGTATATCGTAGATGTTCACGTAAATATCAACGCGTGTGGCGCGTTATTATTGTCGCACGCGGGTTTTGCCGTAAAATATTTCGTAACTTAGCACCCTATGAAACGTATACTGTCACTTCTGTTTTTAGCCCTGATGTATGGTGTGGGCGTGTCGATGGGCGCCGATTCTACTCTGCGCCTCGACTATGTATTGGGTGTGAGTGCCGGCAAGCCGGTGATAATGTTGCACGAGGCGGTAAAGATGCCCGGTTGGGGCGGCCGTTGCGTGAATCTTGACTCTGCCGTGGCGCAGGGCAACGGGCAGGTGCGGGTGACTGACGCCCGCAGCGGGAAGCTGCTGTACGTGCAGCCGTTCAGCACCCTGTTTCAGGAGTGGCTTTGCATACCGGGATCAGACACGGTTGGCGTGAGCTTCGAGCATACGGCCGAGGTGCCACTGCCCGACGGCGACGCTGTGGTGGAGCTGTTGCTCTTTGACCGCCGCGGCGATGTGGAGTGCCGCCACGTAACGCGCTACTCTCCGGCCGATGTCATGGTGCGGGAGGTGAAGCGCCCTTCGGTGCCGATGACGGTGCTTCATGAGTCAGACCATCAGTCGCCCATAAGTGTGGCGATACTTGCCGAGGGATATACCGAAGCCGAGATGGAAAGGTTTTACGACGATGCGCGTAAGTTTGTAGATGAGGTGTTGGGCTACGAGCCTTTCTGCCGTTACGCCGACAGGTTCCGGTTTACAGCGGTAGCGTTGCCGTCGGGCGGCAGCGGCGTGTCGATACCCCACGACGGGCTGTGGCTCGATACACCCATGGGCTCGCACTTCGACACTTTCGGCATGGAGCGGTATCTTACCGCGCCGCGTATATGGGACATGTATACGGCGGCCGATGCTGCGGGCGCCGTGCATATCATGGTGCTCGCCAATACCGACGAATACGGAGGCGGGGGTATATTCAACAGCTATGCCCTGACAGCCGCACACACGCCGCAGGTTGGGCCGGTGGCCGTGCATGAGTTCGGCCATAGCTTCGGCGGACTGGCCGACGAGTATTTTTACGAAGGGGAGGTGATTGACGATACTTACCCGCTTGATGTGGAACCCTGGGAACCGAATATCACTACCTTGGCAGACTTCGGCTCGAAATGGGAAGCCGACTCCGCAAGTGAAATGTATGAGGGGGGAGGATACCGCGCGAAAGGTATTTATCGCGCTGCCTACGACTGCCGCATGCGCACCAACGAAAGTCCGGCTTTCTGCAAAGCGTGCAGTGCATGGCTTGAGCGGATGATACGCTATCTTACGGAGGAGTAGTTAGAGCCGGCTCTTACTTCTCCATGTCGGCGAGGATATCGCGCAGTTCGCGGTCAGTCACCGTGAGTCGGCGTTTGCATTCATTGAGCAGCTGCGATGCCCGCCGGGTATAGAGAGTCAGTTTGTCGATATCGCAATTGTCGCTCTGCATATTGCGCAAGATATCCTCGAGTTCGGCGATAGCCTGGTTGTATGATAGCTGGTCAATGTCGGTAAAGGCAGTCTGATTGGTTGTCATATCAATTATTTGTGTATTGTATTACTGATGAGGATGTTCCATCGGCAAAAGTTGTGATTATCTCGGTGCCGTGCGATAATTCGGAGCTGCGGCGCACGGCTGTGCCGTCGGCTCTGCGGGTTATGGTGAAGCCGCGGGCGAGGACGGCTTGCGGCGAAAGGGCCTCAAGCATCTCGGCGCGGCTGCCGAGTAGCATTCGGGCGCGTTCTACGGCCCGCGTGGATGCAATCTTCAGAGCCTCGGCCGTGGCGTCGAGCCTGGCCGATTGTACGGATGTGGTACGGCTCACGGCGCCGGCAAGTGTGATGGCTGCACGGCGACAACGGGCGTCGGCACGCTCGATGGCCGCGGCAGGTGCCGTGGAGAGGGCCGATTCCATATAGGCGAGCTGGCGCATGGCGTGTGCGGTGAGGTCGGTAACCGATTGCAGCAGTAGGGTGCCTATAGAACGCAGGTGCTGAAGGGCGGCTTCGCCCTGCGATATAAGCCATTGGGCTGCTGCGGTAGGTGTCTTGACACGCATGTTGGCCACATAGTCGAGCACGGTGACATCGCGCTCATGGCCTATGCCTACTATTACGGGGATGGGGAACTGCGCTATATTGGCAGCCAGCATATAGTCGTCGAACGATACGAGGTCGCTTGTAGCGCCGCCTCCGCGTATTATCACAACGCAATCCCAGCTGTCTATGTCGGTGGCAATGGCGTCAAGAGCCGCTATAACCGACGGAGCCGTGTCGGCGCCCTGCATGGCGGCGGTGAACAGACGCGTGTGAAACCGCAGGTGTGAGGCATTGTGGTACAGCTGGTGTATGAAGTCGCCGTATCCGGCGGCGTTGGGGGCTGAAATCACGGCTATGCGCCAGGGCACGCGCGGCCACTCGAGGGTGCGGTTGAGGTCGGCCACGCCCTCTTTCTGAAGGCGCATGAGTATCTCACGGCGCCGTCGCTCCACTTCACCTACGGTGTAAGAAGGGTCGATGTCGGAGATTATGAACGATATGCCATAGGCGCTGTGATAGTTGACGGTGCCGCGCACCATCACTTTCATGCCGCTGGCCAGATTGCGGCCCGTGGCCAGGGCGAAGTCGGCGCTGATGCGTGCGAAAGCCGAAGCCCATATCACACCTTTGATGCGTGCTTTTACCTCGCCGGTGTCGAGGTCTTTGTCTATGAGCTCCATGTAGCAGTGGCCGCGGCTCAGCCGGGCATCCGACATTTCGGCCATGACCCACACCTCCGACAAATCGGGGCGCGACAAGGCTTTGCCGATTATGCGGTTGAGCTGAACGAGGGTAAGGGCCTGCGGCTCTGTCATTTCAGGAGATTGAATTTTTTACCTGTCCATTGGTAGCGGAGGTTGCCTACGAGCAGCGGCGCGATGCGCTCGCTTACCTCCGACGAGGTGGAGGCGGGGAGTGAGTATTTCAAGGTGAGTATGCCGGTGGCTGGGCAGTAGGTGTAGGCGGTGCTGATGTAGGGTACGAGCGACTCGATGAGTTTGCGCTGCTTTTTCCCCTCGGGGGTGAGCCACTTGGAGAAATCGGGAGCGCGGAATACCCGCGAGGTGATCTCGTCATTGTTGGCTTTGGCTATTATCACCCGTGAATCGGGCACAGGCATGGTGTATGTGGCTATGTACATCCACAGGGTATCGTTTGCGGCAGCGAGGGGGTAGATGTCAATACGGAGGGCATTGCCTAAAGAGAGGGTGGCGGCACTGTCGGAAAGCGCGGTGATACGCATCTGGCCGTCGACTATATTGGCGGTGGGTGTATCCATGCCTGAGTCGAAATAGTCGAGCATGTCGAGTTTGCCGTATTCGGTAAGCATCGGTGCCATCGACTCGGGGATGCGGAGTATGGCGTCTCTCACCGGCTCAGTGCCGGTGGCGGCAGCTACCGTTGAGATACATATAACAAGAGCGGCGGTAATGCGTAGAATCAGTTTCATCGCTAATGGCGGTATAGGGTGATTCTACAAATTTAGCGCTTTTTTGTCTTTTTGCCCGCTTTTTTGCCGGCAGAACGGCTTTTTTTCAAAAAATAATCGTGAATGGTCTCCTCGGCTTCGTTATCAACCGGTGAGGTGCTCTTGCGTCGTGAGGCCTTGGCGTAGTCCTTGTCCTCCTGCGCTATTTCGCAATGCACATGCTTGCCCATCCAGTCGAGTCCGCGCAGGGCCTCGGTGAGGCGCCGGCTGTCGGGCTTGCGTACGTCGAAGAGGGAGTAGCCGGGGAGGAGGTCGATGCGGCCCACGTCGATGCGCGTGCCTGGCACGTTATGGGTGAGCATCTCGATGAGGTTTCCGGCATAGAAGCCGTCGTTTTTGCCGAGATTTATGTAGATGCGTTCCATCCCTTTTTCGGCGGTACGGCGGTCTTTCTCCTTGTCGGTAAGGGGCGC
>JAGAUN010000053.1 GCA_017620715.1 Muribaculaceae bacterium
AAAAAGCATTCAAAATTACAAAAAATGTAGGAGCGAAATTATGGGCGTAATGAAAAAATATATATCTTTGCGGTCGATTTCGTAATCTCTGGCAGGACGTGCAGCCTGCGTATATTGCGTATAATGACAAACATTTTTAATTATCACTACGAAAATGGACTTAATTAAAGTAGCCGAAGAAGCATTTGCTACCGGCAAGACTTTTGAAGAATTTCAGCCCGGCGACACCATCACCGTAGCCTACCGTATCAAAGAGGGCAACAAGGAGCGTATCCAGCAGTATCGCGGTGTGGTACTTCGTATCTCGGGCGAGGGCTCAAAGAAACGTTTCACCGTTCGCAAGATGAGCGACAACATCGGTGTAGAGCGTATCTTCCCCATCGAGTCACCCTTCATTGACTCAATCACAGTAAACAAGCGAGGCAAAGTGCGTCGCGCTCGTCTTTACTATCTGCGTGCGCTCACCGGCAAGAAAGCCCGTATCAAAGAGCGTCGCCCCGCCAAGAAAGAAGCATAATCCGCTGCAGCGGGTTATTCAACTCCATCACAAGGGCATGCAAGGCATCTACGCCGGGCGTGCCCTTTGTTGGTTTTATACCGCAATGGAATGGATTTATTTAAACAGGTATGTCAGCAAATTTGTTTATATTTGTAGCAGAAAATTATAAAAAACCTTAAAATATCCTATTACACTCACATTATGAAGAAGTTATCGTTGGCCGTAGCTGCACTGGCCGCAATTTTTTCAGCAAATGCTCAGACACCTGCCTATTATGAGATGCCTAAGTTTTCCGACAATTGGTCGCTCGGCGTCGATGCAGGCGTTACCACTCCTTTGATGCACCATGCCTTTTTCGGCGATATGCGCGCCCAGCTCGGGTTGCATTTCGAGAAACATGTGTCGCCTGTATTCACCGTGGGCGTTGAGGCTCAGGCTGCAATCAATACCCACAGTTGGTATGAGCACAATCAGGCTGTGCTCGACGCAGGCTATGATCTGACGGGCAATAGCAAGTCGGCCCTCGACCGTTTCCGTGTTACTGCCTATACAAAACTCAATGTTGTGAATCTGTTCGGCGGTGCGCGTTGCGAACGTCGTTTCTTCGATATCGACGTGATGGCAGGTGCCGGCTGGGGCTATCAGGATATGCTTCACCAGAACTATTTCCTGACCAAAGCAGGCCTTGAGTTTAACTTCAACTTTACCAAGTATTTCACACTCTCGCTCAAACCCGCTGTGGTGTTCAATATGACAGGCACCGACTACGAGCCCCTCAATGTATCGCATACATCGTGTGCCTACAATCGCGCTCTCGCAGGATTTGACTTCAATGTAGGCTTCACATACCACTTCAATCCCGGATTCAAATGCGCATCGGTAGGCGACAACAGCGAGATTGACGCGCTCAATGCCACTCTTAACAACCTCCGAGCCGAGCTCGATGCATGCCTGGCCGCGTCGGCCGCCAATGCTGCTACAGTAGCTGCCCTTCAGGCTGAGCTCGACGCCTGCAAGAATCGTGCTCCCCAGGTTATAGAGAAGGTGAGCGACAATCTGCAGAGCGTGCGCTACGTATTCTATAAAATCGGCAGCTCGGTGATTACCGCCGACCAGCAGCCCAACGTTGAGATGGTAGCCTCTTATATGAAGCATCACAAAGATGCCAAGGTGGTGGTGAAGGGTTACGCTTCGCCCGACGGCAATCTCGACTTCAACCTCAAACTGGCCGCCGCACGCGCCGAATCGGTTAAGACGATGCTCGTAAGCAAATACGGCATTGCCGCTGACCGCATCACAGCCGAAGGCTGCGGCATTGGCAAGATGTTCAGCGAAAACGACTGGAACCGCGTGGCTATCTGCACTCTCGAGGATTAATCTTCCTCCAGCCAAATAATCGAAATAAAACTCCCGACGTCATCACCGACGCCGGGAGTTCCGTTAAATATAGTGACAGAATAAGGAAAAATTGCTTGGCTGAGGCCTATCGGTTGAGACGCAACTTGATGTTGTCGAGACACATATAGGCGGGTGTGTTGAGGCCGTATGCGCCGGCGTCGGAGCCCTGGAACTGGAACTTGACCGTGTGTACGGCGCCGAGTTCAGATAGGTTCCACTCTTGCCAGGTGGAGGGTGTTGCTACCTGGGCTGAAGCGTTGCGGTAGTCGCAGATATACTTCTCTACAGCGTTGCCGCCATTGGTAGCATTGCCTTGGGCATCAAATCCATAGGCCATAATCTTAAACCATCCGGCATTTTCTTTAAGCGGTGTGGAGCCAAAAGCGTTGCCCAATTCTATTGTTCCGTAGAGGTACGATGGGGGGCATATCATTACTGATTCAACAACATAGCTTGCGGTGCCGCTGAACGAGAACTGCGCCATGCTCGACATGGAGTTGTTGTCCTGATAGCCGTTGATTACCGCGAAGGTGTTGGAACCGCCCGCACCTGCACCGGTGTTGGTGCCGTCAGTCGAGGCGGTGTTGTATACCGAGCACTGATTGTTGTAGCTCATCCACCAGTCGCCGCTCTGGTCGGCGGGGTTGGAGCGATAGTTCCATTGAGAGAGCACCATGCCGCCGTTCCAGAAATTTATTTCATCGTCGTAGAGGCTCTCATTGATGCCGAAGATAAAGTCTACCCCCTCTTCCACAGCTATTTGTCCGGTAGTGAAGCGGGTGCCGGTATACGACTCGTAGAGGTTGGCGCCATATGATGTGGGGCCGGCGAGGGTTATGCCTGTGTTCTCGAAATCGATAATGTGGTAAAGGGGAGTGGAGCCTTCGTCGTCGGAGTCGCTGCACGACGTGAGCAGAGCGGCACTGCACATGGCTATGCTCAGAATGCGTAATGAAAATTTCATGTCGGTTATGATAATTGGTTAAAAATGAATAAAATAAAATTCGCTCACTCATTGTCTTACGGACCGAGCGGGCGAACAGTCTGAGAAACGTCCGGATGGCTTGCTCCCCACGGTGGGGTGTGGCCAATCCATGCGCGCAGATCTGTAAATTCCCGCAGATCAGTAACGGCAGATACAATATTCCGACAGGTTTTCTGACTCGTCCCGAAGTATCCTCGCCTTCTCAGCGTCCGTATGGGCACCAATGGCACATGAGGCCTTCATTTGCACGAATGTGGGGACATACAGCAGCGGGTACTGTCAGGGCTTCACACCCTGTTCCCTATTCGGATTTGCCGATGCAAAGGTAATAAAATTTCTTTTATTTCAAAATGGCGGAGCCTATTGATGAATTATTGTCAAGTTCGCCGGAGTGGCTTACTTTCTTGCCGTAATTGAATGTGTAGGTGACAGTAAGCGATATGGCGCGGCTCAGCTCGGAGTGCCACTCCTTTTCGGCAAAGTTGTAACGTGGCGACGTGTATATGGCGCTGAGGTATCCGTTGCGTGAAAACCAGTTGTCGAACTGCAGCTTTGCCTTGAACCCTCCGAAAGTGCAGCTCACATTGCATCCGTAGGTGCTTTTGTGCGAGAGAAGCTGTCCGTTGCTCCATGCATGGAGTATCTTCGACGGGGTTGAGTAGTAGAGCGATGCCGTGAAGTTGTCGCGGCTGTATGATAGCTGCGTATAGGCCGAAAACCAGTTTTTGGATATGGCGTCGATGCCGGTGAGCACGGCGCGGTTAGCGTTGCAGTATACGCTCAGTATCAACGAGCGTTGCAACATGGAGAGTCGGCCCGAAAGGGTGGCGGTGTAGGCATGAGCGGTGCCGCTGTTGATGGTACGGCGCACAAGACCGTCGTGACCCGGAAGGGTATAATACTCGTATGCCTGCTTGTCGGGGTTGCCCTCGTAGTTGAGATTGAGCGAGAGCGAGAGGCGGTTGTTGGGTATATAGGTATACGAGGCGGCGAGATTGGTGAAGATGGTGTTTTTCAGGTCGGGATTGCCCTGAAGCCACATCAGCTCGTCGGATTGCACCAGGGCGTCGTTGGCCGTCGACGGCTGTGGATGCGAGTTGCCCCACCATCCCTCGATGCTTGCCGAGTGGCTTTGGCTTATCTCGTATTGCAGCTGGAACCCGAGGCGCGGATTCCATTGGCGCAGGGTGTTGACACCGTTCACGCGCCCTATCACGTATGATGCGCCCACGCGCGAGTAGAGGCTGATACCCCTCTTCCACGACTGCATGTACTCAAGGAAGAGCATATTTTCCGACGAGGTGAGTCGCTGGCGGCCGTCGTACGAGCCCGCATACCGGGTGTCGTAGATAGTGTTGTAGGTCATAAGCGCGGTGCGGAAAGTATTATCGTGGCCGAGCGATTTTGAATAGTAGATATTGGCCGTGGGCGAGTATATTCGTTCGCGGTTATCGTTGACAATCGGGTTGCTGCCCGCAAGAGTATAGGCCGAATTGCGGCGCGTAAAGGCGTATGTGAATCCCCATGAGGCCATAATGGAGTTGCCGCGGGGCAAAATGAACTGGTAATAGCCTCTGAGGGAGGGACTGATCGATTGGTCGTTTTCTTCCGACATTGACTGTGAACCGGCTATGGCCGGGGTGTAAGCGAGCATTGAACCTTCGCGATGGGTGGGTGTGGCCGTGCGGTTAAAGCTCACGGTGTGCTGTATGTACGACTTGTCGGCTTTGCGCGAAGCACGAAACGATGCCCACTGGGAGTTTGAGCGCAGCATGTAACGGTCGGCAATCTCATGGCCGGTGATTTCGGGATAGTTAGTACCTTGAAAATCAACATCGCGGTATATACTTACCGAACTTCCCGGGTGATGGTTGCGATGGGAGTGTGAGTCGGAGGCGCTTGCGTCGAAAGTCCACTTACCCTTTACGAATTTTGAGTATACATTGCCGTGTATGCCATCTGTACCGAGCGTACGGCCGGTGGCGGTCAGCTTGGTATAGCCGCCCCACTCGTAATGCACCATGATGAAGTTGACCACATGAGGAGCGCTTTCAAAGCGAGGGTCGTCGGGATAATCGAGCACCTCCACGCGCAGCACATCCTCGGGGCGCATCCCCTGCAGGTCCTGAGCCGAGGCGGGAACATAGTCGATAAACATTGCCACAGCCTTGCCCGCGGCAGTTTTCACCTCTTCGCTCACCGGAGAGATGTTGAGCTGCGGTATCTGCATGTTGAGCAGCAGATTGGTGGCATCGAGAGCTGTCTTTTTGGTTTTTTTGTCGGGGATATATTCCACACCGAATTTTATCACGCGCTGTGTGCGCCCTTCAACCACTACCTCGCCGAGGGAATGCGAGAGGCTGTCGGGTATGGTGGCGGTTGTGTCGGGCTCCACCGTTTGGGCGGAGAGTGATAATGTGGCTGTGAGTGCCAGTAATGCCGAAATTCTTTTCATAATGCTTCTGAAGTACGTGTATGTGTAAATGTGCCGTGTGGCGTGATTGCGGTTATAGATTGTATATTTGAGGGTATTGACGACGGAAGCTGACGTATGCCCGTGTCGGTAATGTCGAGTCCGAGATAGCCCATGAGCAGCGGCACAGCGTCATTCTACAGGAATAAATGTGATGGCCTGACCTCCGGTAGGTTGCATTCCTATGGTGATGGTGTCTGCCGAGGTATGAAGCTCTGAAGTGAAGCTCACCGATGCGGGCTTGCCGGCTACATCGCCGTAAGCCACGGTGCGGTATGTAACGCCGGGTTTAAGGAACGACAGCGGCAGGGTGAGGGTGCGCGCCTGCGAATCGGTACCTGCTCCCACATAGTATTTCTCGCCGGCTCTGCGTGCCACCACTATATATTGGCCTATCTCGCCCTGAAGCGCCTCTGACCACTGGCAGTCGGCATCGAAGTCGCGGAAAAATTGGAAGGCGGGGTGCCCCTCGTAGTTCTCAACAAGGTCGGCGGCCATCTGTAGGGGCGAGTATATTATCACCCAGTTGGCAATCTGTCGGGCGAGGGTGGTGCGTATGCGGCAGTGGGCGTTAGGGCCGTTCCACTCAATGCGCCCGGTGTCGGCTTTGGCGGTAAGATAGTCAATGTCGAAAATACCGGGGGTATAGTCCATAGGCCCGGAGATCAGGCGTACAAAGGGCAGAGTGCACAGATATTCGGCCGAGTTGCCCTCCGACCATGCGTTCCACTCCATGCCTCGTGCGCCCTCGCGGGTCATCATGTTGGGCCATGTGCGGCGTATGCCGGTCTCCTTGATAGGCTCGTGGGCGTCGAGCATCAGCCCGTAGCGGGCAGCTGTCTCCACAACCCGCTGATAGTGGCGCACTCCATATTGGCTGTGATGGTAGTATCCACCTTTGAAACCGCCTGCATAGCCTGTTTTGAGTGTGTGCACCCCGAGGCTGCGGTAGTATGCGAAAGCAGAGTCGAGCACCGCTTCATATTCGGGAATGTTGCCTCCGGTCTCGTTGTGCATCCACAGTTCAATGCCTTTGGCGCGGCAGTAGGCGGCGATGCTGTCGATATCGAAGTCGGGGTACGCCTTCAGATAGTCGAAATGCTGATTGCCGCCCCAGTTCTCCCAACCTTCGTTCCAACCCTCGAAGAGTACACCTTGCAGGTCGTTGTCGGCCGCAAAGTCGATATAGCGGATGGCGTTTTCAGTCGTCGCACCGTGGCGGGGGCCCATAGTCCATACCTGCGTGCCCAGATGCATGCCCCACCATACACCGCAGTATTTCTGAGGCTTAATCCAGCCAGTGTCAGTTATCTTCGACGGCTCGTTGAGGTTGAGTATGAGGCATGAGTTGATAAGCCCTACGGCCGAAGGCGCAATCTGTATCGAGCGCCACGGTGTGTTGAAGTGGCCCGGGATGTAGGCCTTGACACCGTCGGGCAGAGGAGCGAGGTCGGCGCGTAGAACTCCGGTAGAATCGCGTCGGAGCGTCATTTCGGGAAAATCGTACAGGGCGGCTTCATGTATCGAGCCGTATAACCCCTCGGGAGTGGCGAATGTGAACGGAGTGTTGGCGTCGGTGACATCGCCTATTGGCAGAGCGCGATAGTTGAGCTCGTAGGTCTCGAAGCTCGCCGGGATTGACCATGACTGCCCCTGAGGTGCGGCGATGTTGAACTGGGTGGTTTCGCCGGTTATGACAAGCGAATCAGCTTTGGCAAGCTCGTAGCGGAACGCCACACCGTCGTCGAACGCACGCACTCGCACGGTGAACTCGCGCTTGCGTCCGAACGTCACAGCCATCTCGTTGTAATGGCTCCGGCAGCTGGTGTTTTCGCCCCACGGCAGAGTGTAGGTCTCGTCGGCGCCTGAACGTTCTACGCGCGCACGCGAGTAATCCCACATCACCTCGCGGGCCTCCAGCCCCATGGCTGAGTTGCCGATAAACGGAGTGCCGTCAACGTTCACCTCGTAGCTGATGCCCTGTTTCGAGTTGTTGAGCATGAACTTAATGCGGCCGTCGGGCGATGATACGGAGTGCACGGCTCCCGCTGCGGGAGTGAGTGCCAGTGCGGCTGTCAATATGGTGATAACGAATTTTTGCATGCCCGGATACAATTGATAAAAGTCGTTGATTATGAGTTGCTGCAAATGTAACAATTTATTGTGAATTTGGTGGGGTCGGATAATAAAACTATCTTTGTGGAGTTTTTCACCAATTTTTAAGACATTATGAAGAAAATCCTCATAGCCGCAACCTCCCTGTGTGCCGCATTGGCAGCATCAGCCGAAGGCTATCAGATTAACACCCTCAGTGCCCGTCAGCTTGGCATGGGTCACACCGGAGTAGCTCTGAAACTCGGTGCCGAGAGTATGATATTCAACCCCGGCGCACTCGGGTTCTCAACCAGCACATTTCAGATTACCGGTTCGGTGACCGGCATCAAAGCCATTGCATCGGCCGATTACGAGGGCCGCAATTATCCCACCGAAAATGGATGGTCGACTCCCATGGCATTCAATGCCGCATTTAAAATCTACGACAATCTGCAGGCCGGCGTGAGCTTCTACACTCCTTACGGCAGCGCCATCAACTGGACTAAAAACTGGCCCGGCGCCCTTCTCTCGCAGAAAGTCAGCCTTAAGATGTTTACATTACAGCCCACTATAGCATGGCGTCCTATTGACAATCTGTCGGTGGGCGTGGGCATGATGATTACCTGGGGCAATGTGAACCTCGACAAAGGTCTCGTGCCTGGCTCGACGTTTGATATGCTTGCCGGCCAACAGCTGTTGGCCGATGTGGTTGCCGCGTCGGTGAATCTTACAGGCACTTCGCAGGTAGCTCTCGGCGCCAACATCGGCGTGCTCTACGACATCAACAAGCAGTGGAGCGTAGGTGCATCGTTCCGCACAAAAATGACCATGAAAGTAAAGGCCGGCGAGGCGTCGGTCGATTATGCCAACGAGGTTGTCAAGGCCACTCTCGAGCCGAGCCTCGGCAATATACACAAAGCCAACTTCTCGGCAGCGATGCCCGCTCCCTATGTGCTTAATTTCGGCGCATCATACCGTCCTACCGACCGTTGGACCATAGCTGCGGAGGCTCAGCTCACCGGCTGGAACGCCTACAAGACCCTCACCATCGATTTCCCCGAACCCCTCAACGCTTTCGACCAGAACATCACCAAAAACTACTCCAACGCCTGGGCTTTTAAGATGGGCGCACAGTACGCTTTGACCAAGCGCTTCGATTTGCGTGCCGGTATGATGATTGATACATCGCCCGTCAACTCGGAATACTACAATCCGGAAACACCCGGCATGACCAAGATAGAGCCTACCGTAGGTTTCTCGTTCCGTCCCACGAAGGGCCTCTCTATCGACCTGGCATTCATGTATGTGGCCGGTCTCGGCAAAGACAATGCCCGCTGCCAGTACGACGATCTCGTGCTCAAATCGGCCGGCATGCCCGAGTCGGTATACCGCAAGACATTCGAAGCCGATTATCACGTGAAGGCATTCAACCCCTCTATAGGTATAAGCTATACATTTTAAATAATGCAGAACAAAATCAGGTGACCGCTTGTTATAACACTCGAACAATTATTATTTTACCAACAACCTGACAAAAAGTATGAAAACATTAGCACTTTCAATGGCAGTTGTAGCTACTGCAATGATGGTATCGTGTGGAAATAAAGCCGATAAGGCCAAAACCGACGCTGACTCGACCGTAGTAATGGAAGAGGTAGTGGAGGGCGTAGTGGTAACCGAAGAGGAGGCCCCCTCGTTGCTTGACAACATCAAAGGTGCAGCCACAAGTGAAAATGTACAGAAAGGCATAGCTTATGTGAAGCAGCTGATACAGAGCGGTAAGCTCGCCGCTGCCCGCACCTATCTCGAGCAGATCAAACCTTACGCCGATAAAGTAGGCCTGAGCTCAGCCGTGGCTTCTGCTTCTACCGCTCTCGAAAAAGCTGAAGGCCTGGCCGGCGACGTTAAGTCACAGGCCGATACAGCCGTGGCAGCAGCCCGTCAGCAGGTAGGCGAAGTAGTGACCGACGCCAAGCAGAAAGCAGCCGACGCTGCCCAGAATGCCGCTCAGAACGCCGGCAACGCCGTGAGCAATCTGCTCAAATAATCCTTCCCCACGAACATTTCTTTCACCTCATTATCGAGAGGCGATGTCAACCCCGCAGGGGGTGCGACTTCGCCTCTCGCTTTATCCGTATATATAGGTGTAGCAGGCTATTTAATATTTTTTTGCAAGGCCGTTGTAAGTTTTTCGTTAAATTTGCGTCTTATAAGGTATCGAATACTTTTTTGCATAGTACATACACAAAACCAACATTTCAAATATTTCATCATGAACAAAACAATCAAAGCTGTAGGTATGCTGCTCGTGGCACTGATGCTCGCCCCTCTGGCTGCGCGCGCTCAGGAGATGCCCCAGATACCCCAGCTCCCGGCCGACAGCCTGGTACGTATCGGCAAGTTGCCCAACGGCCTTACCTATTACGTTCGTCACAATGAGTATCCCAAGGGCCAAGCTGACTTCTACATTGCGCAGAAGGTAGGCTCTGTAGTTGAAGAGGACAGCCAGCGCGGTCTGGCTCACTTCCTCGAGCACATGTGCTTCAACGGCACCACCCACTTCCCCGGCAAAAACCTTATCAACTGGCTTGAGACCGTAGGTGTGAAGTTTGGCCGTAACCTCAATGCCTACACTGCCGTAGACAAAACCGTATACAACATTTCGAATGTGCCCGTAGCCCGTGAAGGCGTGCAGGACTCCTGTCTGCTCATTCTCCATGACTGGGCTGACGACCTCCTCCTTCTCCCCGAGGAAATCGACGCCGAGCGTGCAGTGATACACGAGGAATGGCGCCGCAGCAACACCGGCTCAATGCGTATTCTCGAGAACCTTCTGCCCCAGATGTATCCCGGCGACCGCTACGGCTACCGTCTGCCTATCGGCACCATGGAGGTGGTTGACAACTTCGAGTATCAGACTCTTCGCGATTACTATGAGAAATGGTACCGTCCCGACTTGCAGGGTATAATCGTAGTCGGTGACATCGACGTTGACCGTATCGAAAGCAAAATCAAAGAACTCTTCTCCGACATAAAGATGCCCGAGAATCCCGCCGAACGTGTTTACTTCCCCGTAAGCAGCACCGAAGGTACAATCTACGCTATCGGTCACGACAAAGAGATGTCGGCATCTGTAGCCGAACTCATGATCAAGACCGAGGCTCTTCCCCGCGAGATGCGTAACACCATGTATTATTATGTAAATAATTATGTGTGGTATATTATTGACCATATGCTCAATACACGTCTCGATGAAATCTCGTCGAAGCCCGGCGCACCCTTTGCTGAAGCTGGTGTGTCGTACGGCAACTACTTCCTCGCCGAGACCATGGACGCCTTTACAATCTACGCAGGCGCAAGCTCAGGCATGGAACTGCCTGAAGCTCTCGCAGCAGTATACCGCGAGGTGCTTCGCGCATCGCGTGGCGGTTTCACAGTATCTGAATATGACCGTGCCAAAGCCGAATACCTCTCGCTCCAGGAACGCAGCTATAACAACCGCAACCAGCGTGAAAACGACACTTACGTAAAACTTTATGTAAATAACTTCCTCGACAATTCGCCTATACCCACCAAAGATGATGAGTATGAACTGGCTCAGATGATAGCAGGCATGGTTTCTCTTGAGCAAATCAATCAGGCCATCGCACAAATCGTTACCGACGACAACCGTGTGCTTCTGGCCATGATGCCCGACGTAGCCGACGGCCAGTATCCCACCGAGGAGCAGTTTAAAGCCGCTCTTGCCGGTGTTGACGCCGAAGAAATAGAGCCCCTCAAGGAAACCCTCAAGGAGGAACCCCTGATTCCCGCACTTCCCGCTAAGGGCAGCATCGTGAAAGAGGAGAACAACAACGAATGGGGCGCTACCGTCTGGACCCTCTCCAATGGCGCCACCGTGATTGTGAAGCCCACCAAGTTTAAAGACGACGAGGTGCTTTTCAACGCATCGGCCTTAAACGGCACAGCCCCCTACGGAGCCGACTACGCCAACTCACTTACCTTCATGCCCACCGTATTGCGTCAGTATGGTTTAGGAACCTATACCTACTCCGACTTGCAGAAATACCTCGCAGGCAAGCAGGTAGCCGTTCGCCCCGGTTTCGGTCTCTATACCCGCTCGGTATCAGGTTTCTCTACTCCCAAAGATGTGCCCACTCTGATGGAACTCATCTACATGGCCTTTACCAATATCAATGTTACCGAAGAAGAGTTTGCAGCCCTTCAGGACAACAATATACGTATGCTTTCGAGCCAGGAAGCCGACCCGAGCTTTATCTTCTCGAAGAGCCTCTTACAGTCGCTCTACCACTCGCCCCGCATACAGCAGCTCACTCCCGAGGTTGTAAAGAGCGCCCAACTCGGTCAGATCCTCGAGGTTTGCAAAGCCATGACAGACAATGCAGCTGACTTCACCTTCACATTCGTAGGCAACATCGACCCTGAAACCCTCAAACCACTCGTTGAGCAGTACATAGCATCGCTTCCCGGCAATGCCGCCACCGCACAGCGCAAGGTAGCATCGTTCAACCCCGAATATCTCATGAACACCGGTCGTGCTACCGATACCTTCACCACCAAGATGGAGACCCCCCAGACATGGGCCTACATAACCGTGTTCGGCGACAACAAGTACGATACCCGCAGCGACCTGCTTGCTTCGATAGCCGGCCAGATCATTACCAAGCGTCTCGTCGACAAAGTACGTGAAGAGATGGGAGCCACCTATTCACTCAGCGCTTATGGCTCGATTGAGGAGCTCGGCCCGCAGAACACCGAGATTATCACCTACTTCCCCATGAAGCCCGAGATGAAAGAGGAGACTCTCGCCGAAATCGAAAAAATCATCACCGCCGTAGGCAATGAGATTTCGAAGGAAGAGTTCGACAAGATTGTTGAGTACATGACCAAGTCCTTGACCGAAAACAAGGAGAAAAACAATCCCTGGCTCTCAGGTATCGTTACTTGGGTTCGTTCCGGTCAGGATACCTTTAACAACGATCTCGAAGTGCTCCGCTCTCTCTCAGTGAAAGATGTTGAGAACTTTGTAAAAGATCTCCTCAAGCAAGGCAACTACCGCGTGGTAATACTCGACCCCGAGCAGTAAGCCGTAGTGCCCGATAAACACACAAGGCCGCTCCCTCACCCGGGGCGGCCTTAGTTATGTTTATTGTCGAACCGGCTCTAGGTATAAACGACGCCGCCTGTATTGCAAAGTACAGGCGGCGCTCGGTGTATGGGGAGGGATATGTGCGTTATGCCAAATCAACGGGGTCTACGTCGTTCATATAGTCAGGCAGGTCGTTGGTATTAGCTATATAGTTCTCATTGGGGTCGGTGTAATGAGTGGTGTATTCCTCAACAGGATGTTCGATGTATTCCGGCCCGTTTTCTGGAACTACAACGGGTGCGCCTACTGATTCGGCGGTAGCCTGGAAGTCGGAAACCGACAGCTGTTGGTCGGAGATGTCTATAATCTCGTCCTCGTCAATCTGCTGGTTGTTGTTGAGATCCACTACCATATAATCGAAGGTATCGTCGGTGCCGTCAATGTCGACGAGTACAGCATTTTGTCCGCCTACCGACATATATCCGTAATTGGCTACGGAACCATCTTCGTTAGCCTCCTGCTGGAAGCCTATTATCTCTATTTCGGAATTATCATCGGGGTCGGAGGGTGTTGCC
>JAGAUN010000054.1 GCA_017620715.1 Muribaculaceae bacterium
TCTCCCTCCCCAAGCAATAGCGGCGAAGGAGAGGGGCGGTTACAACCTATCGCCGCAAAATCGGAACCCTCGGTAACAGCTCCCGTTTCTGCCACGACTGCGCAAACTCCTTCAGTGGCTCCCGCTCCCGCCGTTACAGCTTCTCCGGTTCCGGCACCGACTCCATCTGTGAGCCGTCAAGTACCGGGCGTACCCCGGCCTACTGCCGCACCCGCACGGCACGCCTCCATTCGTGCGCCCCGAATCTCAATAAAAACCGGGAGCAGCCAATCCACACCGTCCGACACACCACACGCCACCGCCGACCCGGCGCAGAAACGAAACTCACGTTTCACCCTCGAGCAACTCTCGCGCGTGTGGAATGAATTTATCGGCGCAAACCCCAAGGAGCATATTCTCGGCAATACCATGCGCGCCTCCCAGCCGACGGATTTACAGGGCACCACCTTCGCTATCACGGTGCAAAACCAGATACAGGCCGAAGTGATGCACGAATCGAAGCCGCGCATCCTGGCCTCGCTCCACAACTCACTGTCAAACGATTTTATTGATTTCACCGTTGACATCAACAAAGAGGGAACCGACCCGCGCCACACCCTCAGCGAAAAAGATCTGCTCGAGACCATGATTGCCGAATACCCACACCTCAGGGAACTGGTAAGCACACTCAATCTGCGCCTCGACTGAAACAACCCATCATCACAAACCAAAGACTCAACGCCCAAATGAATCGTATCTTACTCATTTCAGCAATTTCGATTTCAGCAATCATAGCGTCATGCTCCGGCGCCATGTCGGTCGACGTGGCCGATACCGTGCGCCAGGCCGAACAGGCCATTGCCAAGGGCGACATGGCAGCCGCCCAGTCGGCCGGCGACTATCTGCTCGGCGATGAAAATCTCTCGTCGCTGTCGGCCTCTCAGCTGGCCCGATTGTCGATTGTATACATGCAGCTGGCCGACAGTGTTGACCAGCAAAGCAATATCAACAAGGCTACCGACCTCTACGACCGCGCCATAAAGCTCAACGCCGACTCCGCCGCCGACTATTACAACAATCTGTCGCCCGACCTCCTGCAATACTATGCGGCTATGTCCGAGCACAGCGCCCGGCGCATATCGCCTCCATCGCTCGACAGTATACCCGACGAGGCCGCCGCTATGCATCTTCAGGAAGACTCTCTTCAGCAATTACCATGAACTGGCAAGAACAACTCGCTTCACTTCGCTCCGAACTGCCCGCCGGAGCTCCCGAGCCGGATACACCCGCTGAGACCGAGAGCTGCGGAGAAACACCCCGTCAGAACCTCCACATACGCTTTGAGCGCAAGGGCCGCGCCGGAAAATCAGCTACCATAATAGGCGGCTTCACCCTCACACCCGAACAGATGGCCACCATAGCCGCACAGATCAAAAAGAGTCTGGGCGTGGGCGGCTCATGGCGCGACGACGAGATACTCCTGCAAGGCGACTGCCGCGATGCGGCCAAGCGATGGCTCACCACCCACTCACATAAAGTAAAGTAGATGCTCAGCATTTATAAAGCATCGGCCGGTTCCGGCAAGACTTTCACCCTTGCCTACCGATACATCAAACTGCTGCTCGCATACAAGGATGAAGAGGGCAAATGGCATCTGCACGCCTCGTCGCGCGCCCACCACCGCAACATTCTTGCCGTAACCTTCACCAACAAGTCGACCGACGAGATGAAGAGCCGCATAATACATGAGCTGGCGCTTATTGCCGGCCGTGTACCCGGCTGGACCGGCGCTGTGCCCTATCGCCGGATGCTTCTCGACGAAATCGGCTGTACACCCGCGGAATTGCAGAAAGCGGCCGACACAGCGTTGCTCAATCTTCTTTACGATTTCCATTACTTTCAGGTAAGTACCATCGACTCCTTCTTCCAGACCATACTGCGTACTTTTGCCTGGGAGGTTGACCTGCCGGGTGACTATGAGATTGACCTCAACAGTGAAATGACCATACGCCAGGCTATCGACGAGATGTTTGCTTCACTCTCCGAGCGTTCTGACAGCGAGACACGGCGCCTCACCGAATGGATAAAGCGATACATGCGTCAACGGCTACAGGCCGGCGAATCTTCGGCAATCTTCAACAAAAACTCGCAAGGCAACTCGCGTCTGGTGGAATTTTTCACGCGCCTGCTCAACGAATCGCTCACTCCCCGTCTCGATGACATGCGCCGGTATTTTGCCGACAGCAGCCGAATACCGTTTTTCGGCGAGACGCTTAACCGTAAGCGTGAAGCATTGACAGCTAAAGCAAAGCAGGCAGCCACCACCGCACTTACCATCATTGAGGAGCGGGGGTACTGCGGGACCTCGAATCTGCGACTCGACCGTCACTCCTACAATGCGCTGTGCAAAATAGCCGAACACGGCCAATCGTCGAGCAAGGTACCCCCCCAGGTAGTAGACGGTACCAAGTGCCCTTACATAGCGGCACTTGCCAAACATCTCGACAAGAATCCCGACCCTCAGTTAGAGGATGCGATACTCAATGCTTTTCGACTCGACATCAGTGTAGCCTCGTCGCTGCGCGCCATCGACCTTATTACAGGCAATCTCTTTTACTTAGGTCTCTTCGGTCGCATGCTCAAGGAGATAGAATCGCTCCGCAACGACACCAATACAATGCTTCTGTCAGATACAACCGGCCTGCTGCGCGGTATCATAGCCGACGACGAAGCACCGTTTGTATACGAGCGTATCGGTGTACGCCTCAAGCACTTTCTCATTGATGAGTTTCAGGACACATCGCGCATGCAGTGGGAGATATTGCGCCCGCTGCTGTCGGAGGGCATAGCGCGGGGGGCCGACTCCCTGATTATAGGCGATGTGAAGCAGTCGATCTACCGATGGCGCTACTCCGACCCCTCGCTGCTTCACACCGAAGTGGCATCGGAGTTTGCCGACCGCTCCCTGACAATAGGCGATGAGCCTGGCCAGAACACCAACTACCGCAGCTCCTCGACCGTGGTTGATTTCAACAATCGCCTGTTCGCTCACCTTGCCGCCACACTCGGTTTCGACAGAGAGTATGCCAACGTCGAGCAACAGATATTCCGCACCAATCAGACAGGCTATGTCGACCTGCTTCGCATCAACGCCGACATACCCCGCAAGGATGCCGACGGCATGGCGCTCGACAACATGCTGCAAGGCATAGTACGCCAGATTGAAGCGGGCTGGCGCCCGTGCGATATAGCCATACTCACCTTCACCAACAACGAGGGGGCGGAGGCTATCCGCTATATCATGCGCAACCGGCACCTGTACCCGGCTCTTGCGGGTGTAAGCGTTATTTCCGACGACTCCATGCTACTTGGCGAATCATCGGCCGCAAAGATGATAGTAAGCATCATGCGCTTCGTCTATCTTGCCGCCGAAACGGAGATTGACCGGGAGACAAAAACGCGCCGCAAGAGCCCACGACGGAAGATACGCGGCCTCACCTACCGCTATCACCACCAGCTCACATCGGGCAATCTGGCTGCTGAGGAGGCTTTGCAGGCAGCTCTCGCCGACAATGCCGACGAGCGTTACGGATACGAGGAACTTGTGGCCATGACACGCCTCGACACCTTCAATCTGCAATCGCTCACCGAACAGATTATTGAGCAATATATCATACCCTTTGAAAATGGGCGCCTGGCTGTAGAGCAGAATCTGTATATCAGCACTTTTGTCGATGCCGTGGCCGATTTTTGCGCCACGGGCACTCCTGACCTGCGCGGATTCCTGCAGTGGTGGGATGCCAAAGGATACAAATCGGAAGTCGCTTCGCCGGCACAGGAAAACGCCATAAGGGTAATGACAATACACAAATCGAAAGGACTTGAATTTGCCTGTGTGCATATCCCGTTTTTCCGCCACGAGTTAGTGCGATTCCGCGCCAACAGCACCGAGTGGTTTGAGACAGGCGAAAACCTCTTTGACATCAATCCGGCGATAGTGCCGCCGCTCATACCGATGGTACCGTCGAAAAAGATGGAGGGCACTGTGTTTGAAGGTCGTTATCGCGAACGCGTCACCGAGCAGGAGTTAGAGTCGCTCAACGTGGCCTACGTAGCCTTCACACGCGCCGCGTCGGAGCTTATGGTTACATTCTGCGAGGGGACAAGCGGCAGTTGCGAAGCATTGCTGGCCTCCGCGCTCCCCACAATGGCATGGCTGCATGAACACGATGATGCCGAAGCGGGTACTTGCCGCTACACCACAGGTGCGCCCACTGCACCTCCGGCCCTTGAGCAACGTCCCCGCAAAATAACGCAGCCCGACGTAACGATACCTATGCCGGCATACTCCACCTCAACACGCCCCGAGCTGTGGAAGGGACTTGTAATTGACCATGAGCTCGACTTTTACGACCCGCGCGACCATGGCACACTACTTCACAGCGTATTACAGCATGTGCACAAGCGCTCTGATCTGCCGAAAGCGGTGCGTCGCGCCGTGTACCGGCACCGCATCCCGGCACAGGAGGCCGACAGGGTGCAACAGCTGTTGGGTGAGCGGCTTGATTCCGTGGCTGACCGACATTGGTTTGAGGGCTACAGGTGGCTTGTAAACGAGCGTGCTATTGCGCTGTCCGACAACGAATCGGCTCGCCCCGACCGTGTGGTGGGACTGCCCGACGGAACAGTAGCAGTAATCGATTATAAGTTTGGCGACGAGCATAAGCAAGCGCATGCACGCCAGATACGCCACTACATGGAGCTGCTGCAAGATGCGGGATTAGAGAATCTTACCGGCTACGTATGGTACGTGGTCACCGGCAAGATTGTAAAGGTAGTATAATAAGTTTTTAGTATTTGCGCAGCGTAACGGTGATGCCCTCGTCGGAGGTTATGACCATGTGCTTTGAGTTGCGCTCGTCGACGGTGAAGTGCACCACGAATTCATCGAGAACCTGAGGCGCTGAATCGGGCATTGTCATACCCCAGTTGCTGAGATACCTTGTGCTTACACGAAAAAACTGCAGCGAGAAGTCGGTCTCATGATACACCATGTTGCCTATCACATACTTGTTGCCATACTCGCGAAGCATCACCACATTGCGGTTGAAGCAATAATAGTAATCGTGATTCGACTCAACGAGTGTGCCGTCGGGGTACTCTATGGTGAGCACCTGCCACATACCCGAGAAATCGCCGTGCAGGGCGAGCTTGCGGCATGAGCCGAGTGCCACGGCTATTATAGCGACCAATAATATAGTATATATCTTTTTCATAATCAAAACCATCCTGTTTTACAAATAGTAAGCTGAGCACCGAAACTTCCGCCGAGCAGATTGCCGCCATCGGCACCTACACCAAGACAGGCGGCCCACCCCTTGAGCTGATGCGGGCGGTAGGTAAGCTCTACAAGACCGTTGAAATTGTGGCGCATATTGCGCACCGGGTAGCGGTATGTACCCCATGAGCGGGTGTAGGTGAGGAGCACGCGGTAGTCGAGGTCGCGGTGAGGAGTGCCGCGCAAAGCCAGATGATGCCCTTTAATACGGTTGTGCATGAAGAGCAGTGAACCGTTGGTATTGTAGATGGGCGACAGCAGAAGCGGATTCCCCATGCCCATGCCCCACTGCTGCCAGTTGCCGAAGTTGGGATTGTTGTAGTAATCGTCGGCACCGCTTATCTGGTCGGGCACCTCGGGGGTCCAGTCCCAATACACAGCGCCCGACTGGTCGCGGGTGTTGATATATTCATATACCACCGATGTCACAAGGGGATTGGCCGGAAGATTGACCTGCACGCCGAGAAGCATATCTTTCCAGACGTGGTCGAAGAACATCATCGAGTGGTCTTCGAAGAAGTGCTCGTAGTAGAGGCGTGCGCTCCATCCGGCATCTTTGGGTTGCCACGAAAGCGCGGCCGACCATTGCCCTGCGTGGTTGCCGTATACATTGCTTATCTCGCCGGCCTGATTGGGGTCATTGCTGTCGCCGCCACCCATTGGTATCACAGCTTTGATCCACTCTTTAATACCCTTGGGAAATTTTACTATCTCGTATTTATTGGTTACGGGGCTCCACGCGTAAGCTGTGCCGCCAAACTCGCAGCCCATCTCTAATCCACCCTCGAATATCAGGGGGAAACGGTCGGGATTACCGCCGCGCACAAAGAGACCTTTGGAATGAAAGAGGCGGTGCTCGGCATAGGTCTGGTCGACCGGCCTGCAGCGGTTGCGTTCCCAGCGCGAGTCGGTGAAGTGACCGAACGAGAAGTATCCTCTCACAGCCGCCCACTGCTTGGTATAGGGTATCCACTGCCAGTCGGGCATTTCAAGTCGCACCTGAGGTATCGGGCGGGCATTGGCCGAGAAAAGCATGTCGCCCGACGAAAGGGCCGGGTCAACAACACCGTTGGTCCATTGCTTCGAGCCTAAGGTGAGGTTGAGAGAGCGGTAGCGCACTTCGCCGTAGAGCTGTTGCACCACAAACTTTGATGTATAGTTGAATGCGCCGGCCAGATCAACACCGAAGCCCCACGAAAAGCGGGGGTTGGGGTCGAGATGACGTATGAGCCCGGCACGGATATATCCGTTGGTCTTGTCAATCGAGGCCAGACCGAAGCGATTGGCCACCAACCAGAAAGGGTTATGCTCGCCTGAGGCTACGCCGGCCTGCGCCAAAGCAAAATACTCATAGGGGTGGAGCTTGACCGTGGCAGGTGCATCTTCGGCCGGCACGGTGTCGGCTACCAATACTTCCTCCTCTACAACCACAGCGGTAGAGTCGGCAGTCTGAGCCCAGGCGCACGCACTTGCGCCAATGAGGGCAATAAGGTGAAATAATCGGTTCATCATCAATATAGTTTCATATCGTTGAGACGACAGCCTCTAAGGAATTCGGGAGTATCCATGCGGCGCTTGCCGGGAGCCTGCAGACTGAGTATTTCGAGGCAGACATCGCCACAATCTACGGTGAGCCGGCCATCGGCGGTGATGCGCACTTTGCCCGGCTCTACGGCCGGAGTGTCGGTAAGCCGCGAGGCAAACAGCTTAAAGGTACCTGCTTCGGCACCATCGGCCATCAGGCGGCTCCATGCGGCGGGATATGGCGAGAGTCCGCGTATGAGATTGCGTATTTCATCAGCCGGCCGTGTCCATTCAATCTTGCAGGTATCCTTGAATATCTTGGGTGCGGGGGTGGGTGTCTCGCCGGCTGCGAGCTGCGATTGCGGCGTGGCGGTGAGATTTCCGGCAAGAATACGGTCGACGGTGGCTACGGTAAGCCGTGCACCGAGGTGCATCATGCGGTCGTGCACCGAGCCGGCATCTTCATCATCGGCTATAGGCATTGGGCAGCGGTCAATCACATCGCCGGTATCTATCTCGTGCTTGAGAAAGAAGGTAGTGACTCCGGTTTCGGTGTCGCCGGTTATCACGGCCCAGTTGATGGGAGCCGCTCCGCGATATCGGGGCAGCAGCGAGCCATGAAGGTTGAAGGTGCCCAGCCGAGGCATAGTCCAAACTACCTCGGGCAGCATACGGAAGGCAATCACTATAAACAGGTCGGCGCCTATGGCTCTGAGTTGCTCTACAAAAGTCTCGTCTTTGAGCTTTTCGGGCTGAAGCACCGGAATACCGGCTTCTATAGCGTAACGCTTAACATCCGACTGGCTGAGGTGCTTGCCGCGGCCCGCGGGCTTATCGGGCATCGTCACCACCGCTGCCACATTGTAGCCACCGTCTACAAGCGCCTTCAACGAAGTCACCGCAAACTCCGGGGTGCCGAAAAACACAATCTTCAAATCCTTCTTTTCCATAATTAACGCAAAATTAATAGTTTTTTCCCAAATACGGCCAATCAACTTGGCCGTATCGGCTATAGATTGTATTTTTGCAGTATAACCGAAGATGTATACCCTCATTCCCATATTTCCATGAAATCCTTATTTCTTTCTCTGAGTATATGCGGCGCCCTGTGTACATCAGCTGCGACCCAACCGGTTGACTACGTCAACACACTTGTAGGCACCCAATCGAAATACGAACTTTCGACCGGCAATACGCTCCCCCTTGTCACAATGCCCTGGGGCATGAACGGCTGGACGCCCCAGACGGGCGCTATGGGCGACGGCTGGTCATACACCTATAATGCCGACCAGATAGTAGGACTCAAACAGACGCACCGCCCGTCGCCCTGGATTAACGATTACGGCCAGTTTTCGCTGATGCCTGTATGCGGCACTCCGGTTTTCGAAGAGTCGAAGCGTGCAAGCTGGTTCTCGCACAAGGCTGAGAAAGCCACCCCTTACTACTACAGCGTATACCTTGCAGACCACGACATCACAACCGAATTCGCTCCCACCGAGCGCGCCGTGGCCTTCCGTTTCACTTTCCCTGAAGCTAAACTGTCGACCGTGGTAATCGATGCCTACAACGACGGTTCGGCTGTGACCATTGACCCTGCTGCCCGCCGCATTACCGGCTACACAACCAAAAATTCGGGCGGCGTACCGGAGAATTTCAAAAACTATTTCGTGATTGAGTTCGACACCCCTTTTTCCTACACCGCATCGGTACTCGACAGCGTGATTTCGACCGGCTCACTCAGCGCTGCCGGCAATCACGCCGGCGCCATCATAGGATTCGCCACTACACGCGGCCAGCAGGTCAATGCCCGCGTAGCATCGTCGTTTATAAGCCCCGAGCAGGCTTTGCAGAATCTCAAGGAACTCGGCGACGGTAATTTCGACCGCATCTGCGCCGAAGGCCGCGCCCGTTGGAACGAGGTGCTCTCGGTTGTGGAAATCGCTCCCGACCCGAGCGATTCTTTCCAGCTCGACCGCCTGCGCACCTTCTACTCCAACCTTTACCACGCACTTCTTTTTCCCCACGCCTTCTACGAAATCACGGCTCAGGGCGACATAATGCACTACAGCCCCTACAATGGAGAAGTGCTCCCCGGCTACATGTTTACCGACACCGGTTTCTGGGATACCTTCCGCGCCCTATTCCCTCTGGTCAATCTCTTCTACCCCAATGAAAGCGTAAAGATACAAGACGGCCTTGTCAACGCATATCTCGAGAGCGGTTTTCTGCCCGAATGGGCCAGCCCGGGTCACCGCGGCTGCATGGTGGGCAACAACAGCGCCTCGGTTGTGGCCGACGCCTATATCAACGGCATACGCGGATACGACTACGAGAAACTGTGGGAAGCCGTGACTGCGGGCGCCCACAAGGTGCATCCCACCGTCAGCTCCACCGGCCGTCTCGGCCATGAATATTACGACAAGCTGGGCTATGTGCCCTACAATGTAGGTATAAACGAAAGCGCGGCGAGCACACTCGAATACGCCTACGACGACTGGTGCATATACCGGTTTGGCAAAGCGCTCGGGAAGTCGGAGAAAGAGCTCGCGCCATACGCCAAAGCGGCCATGAACTACCGCAATCTCTTCGATAAGGAGCACAACCTGATGCGCGGCCGCAACGCCGACGGCACCTTCCAGTCGCCGTTCAATCCCCTGAAATGGGGCGACGCCTTTACCGAAGGTAACTCCTGGCACTACACATGGTCGGTATTCCACGACCCGCAGGGACTCATCAACCTGATGGGCGGCGAAGACACCTTCAACAATATGCTCGACTCAGTATTCAAACTTCCCCCGATATTCGACGACAGCTACTACGGATTCCCCATACACGAGATTCGCGAGATGCAGATTATGAATATGGGCAACTATGCTCACGGCAATCAGCCCATACAGCACATGATATATCTCTACAACTACTCCGGTCAGCCCTGGAAAGCCCAGTACTGGCTGCGCGAGGTGATGAACCGCATGTATACCCCTAACCCTGACGGCTACTGCGGCGATGAGGACAACGGCCAGACTTCGGCATGGTATGTATTCTCGGCCCTCGGATTCTACCCCGTAGCTCCCGGCACCGGGGAGTTTGTGATAGGCGCGCCGCTTTTCAAAAAAGCCACCATACACCTGCAGAGCGGCCGCGACGTTGTGATTGACGCGCCCGCCAATTCCGACACCAACCGTTATGTCGACGCGCTCACCATCGATGGCAAGCCCTACGACAAAACCTATATCACATACCCGATGCTGTACAATGGCGCGACCCTCGACTTCGACATGAGTCCGAAACCCAACACCGTACGCGCCACTTCAGTGGAATCACGCCCCTACTCCTTCTCTACCTCAGCCGACGCACCTAAAATAAAAACCAAAAAATCGAAAAAGAAATGAGCGACCGCATCACCGACAATCTCACACTATTAGGTAACGGGCATCACAACTACCCTACTCAATACGACCCCACAATACTCGAGACATTTATCAACCGCCATCCCGACAATGAGTATCTGGTGACTCTCAACTGTCCGGAATTCACCTCGCTCTGCCCCATTA
This sequence comes from Muribaculaceae bacterium, assembly GCA_017620715.1. Taxonomy (GTDB): domain Bacteria; phylum Bacteroidota; class Bacteroidia; order Bacteroidales; family Muribaculaceae; genus Paramuribaculum. The sequence continues at coordinate 10,396 of JAGAUN010000054.1, forward strand.
CCGGCCAGCCTGATTTTGCGCGGATTATCATAAATTATATTCCGCGCATCAAAATGGTTGAGAGCAAGAGCCTTAAACTCTATCTCTTCAACTTCCGCAACCATGGCGATTTCCACGAGGACTGCGTGAATACTATCATGAAAGACCTCGTCAAGCTCATGGATCCCAAGTACATAGAAGTGACAGGCCTGTTTACCCCTCGCGGCGGCATATCGATATATCCTTTCGCAAACTATGGCGACGCCGACCATCAGGATATGGTAAAGGCACGGCTGCTCGCCTCTTTTCGCGACAAGTAAATCATGGATACAAAAGATACCCTACTGGTATTGTCGGGTGGAATGGATTCCACCACAATGCTATATGAATACAAGGAGCGCATAGGGGCTTGCGTCAACTTCAGCTACGGAGCCAATCACAACGCGCGGGAGGCCGAATGTGCCCGCGCCAATTGCCGGCATCTCGGCATAGAGCTTATTGAAATAGACCTCGCTTTCATGGGGAAGTATTTCAAAAGCTCGCTGCTCGAGGGAGCCGATGCCATACCCGAAGCGGAGTACGCGCCTGACAATATCGCCTCGACGGTAGTACCGTTTCGCAACGGCATCATGCTCTCGGTAGCTGCCGGACTGGCGCAGAGCCGCCGTCTGAGCCGCGTGATGATAGCCAACCACGGTGGCGACCATGAGATTTACCCCGACTGCCGCCCCTCATTCATAGCATCGATGGGCGAAGCCATTGCCACAGGCACCGGCAATGAAGTACAACTTGAAGCGCCCTACACCCTATTGACCAAAAACGACATAGCGCGCCGTGGAGCATCCTTAGGTGTCGACTATTCGCTCACCTATTCGTGCTACAAAGGTGGCGAGAAGCACTGCGGCCGCTGCGCCACCTGCATCGAGCGCCGCCAGGCCCTCCTCGCCGCCGACCTAACCCCCGACTGCTGATTATTCGGTAATAAATTGATACATGCGGAGATTCGTGTGCACGCAGGCATGCGAAAATAAATTATCGTACCCCCTCATCCTAATCTATATTTTTCGTAAATTTGCCACCGACCAGCATAGTGCTGTTGGCCAATTGTAACGGCACACATTTGCTTAGGTCGAGACATATTTTGAAAAAAGCGTTTACTCAGCGCTCTTTCTTGACAAGCAGAAATCTGGAAAATTTCAATCGTAGTCAGGAATGAGGCAACGGTAGGCAGCTTATGCGGTTATGTATATTCACGTACCGACATAGACACGGGAGTGCCTGTCAGGTATTTGTATACATATATTCTGCGTGAGGCTTCCGCGTTGCTCGTTCAACTACGATGGGCAATTCCAGGGCCTCTGCTTGTGGGACGGGTGACAGAGATGGTTCTCACGCTTTTCCTTTATTCACTTTACACCAACAGCCATTGATGTGAACCCAATGGCTTCAGTTAAAGCAGATGAAAACCAATCTAACTGTTTCAGAGGCACCATCCGCCATCATCACCACTATTGCGGAGGGCTTGCTTGACGAGAATTGTTACTACCACTGTACAACCGAATCAGAATGGGAAACTGACAGCGGCAGGCTCCTGACACAATTGGCCAAAGCCAAATGGCTCGAACCCACCGACGAACCCATGCCAAGTTCCTTATCACGTGGAATAAGCCATTTGGCTGATTTCAAAGCCCACGTATCGGAAAATCCGGCTACTATTTGTTGCTATGGATGTGTAAACGTGAATCGTGAAGTTACAACTGCCACGGAGCTAAATACGCATCACAAAGAAACAGAAACAGACGGTGAAAAACGGGCATTTCGCTTATCATTAACAGAATACAAAAAAATTCTCGGTTCATACTCATCGTCTAGTAAGAACGAAGGCAAACAATACCCCGACATAATACTATCAGTTAAAGACTTACCCAAACCGCCAAAATGTACCCACTGTGATGGCACAGGAAAAACTAAATGTGTATCGTGTCATGGAATAGGCAACGGCGAGTGCCCCGACTGTCATGGGAAAGGCGGGTTCTATGATGTGGAACCTGGTAAAAAAGGTTTCCTGAATAGTGTATTAACAAACCGTACTTATCGGCTTGAGTTTTCAGACCCCTGCCCGAGTTGTGGGGGAAAAGGCTATTTCAAATGTAATGAATGTGGCGAAACAGGGCTTATGGACTGCCTCTGGTGCCATGGTTCCGGAACATTGGAGGGAGCCAAAAATGCACAGAAAGTGAAGCGTATGAAAGAATCTTATTACCCTTACATTAAGGGTGAACTATATTTGCCCGACGATGAGAGTATGGACTTCGATGCCATGATGCTTCGTGATGACATTTGCAAAATGAGCCCCACTGTTTTTAATCAGGCGCCAGATGACACCAATAATGTAAGAGAAGTAGTGGGTGTTTCTGATCAACGTATCAAGGAGGAGATAAATGGTATTTTAGGCGATATTTCTTTAGTGGGAGCAAGCATATTGGTTTACAGTATACCCGATTTGAAAATCATCACTTTTAACTACGACGGAGAGAAATACCGCATAATAGTAATCGGGCTATATGCTTTTGCGAAAGAACTCCCTTCGATGTCAACAATGGAAAATTTATTCGGAACCTACAAAAAGAAGATAAAATGAAGATTTCTAAATTAATAAAATCTGTAGCGTTACTAACTATTCTGCTATTACTCCAATCGTGTCAAGGTTATTCCGACGGCAGAATGCTGAAAAAATTTGTCAGTCGCTTCAATGCGGCCGAATACGCTTCTGCTGCTTCCTATGTATATCCGAGCGACCGCATGAACGTTGCATTCTTTGCAAAAGAAGTAATCACACTGGCACCTAATACTTTTATTGAGATAGAGGATTATGAAACGGTAGAATCCGGTGAAGAACGCTATATCAAGGCCTCTATTAAGTGGGAAAACACAACCCCAGCATTAATGGCGTATTTCAATAGTATCGGCCTCCCGGTTGACAAAGATGGTCGCCAGACCATTGCATTGAGAGTTAGAGATACAAACGATGGCGAAACTATTGCTTTTCCGTGGGGCATTCCCAATGTTTTGCCTGAAAATCTATGGATTGCGAGCGCTGAAAAAAAGGAAGGGAAAAAAGAGGAAACTACGATAAAACTCTATGCGGATTCTTCGGCAAAATCCGAGGTTTTAGAACAGACCACAAAAAGTCTTATTGTGGGGCAAGAGAATGGAACGGGTTGGCGTCCGGCATACCAAGTAACGAAAGATGGATGTCTGATTACCTCATACATCTCTCCCAATACATCGATAAGCCTTGACCGCACTGCTTACTTTCATTTAGGCATATTCGATTCGCTTGGAGTGATTCTGGCGCTCGTTATACTTATAGTGATTGTTGTTCCATTTCTGTTGCTGCATGGTGTGATAGAAGCAATCTTTACAAGCTCTATGTACGGGCCTATTATTGTGGTAGGTCTAATCCTGGTCTTATTATATGTGGTGTATCAACTTTTGGAGCAAATCTTATTCGGATTGTTTATTATCAATCTTCCGTATTAAATAATTCTTCCAAACATAGCGGCGCGCGGCCGGTCAATATTAAGCATGTAGCCGGTTGTTTAAAAGAGACAGGAGGCTGCCCCGTAGAATCTGATTCGGGGCAGCCTCCTGAAAATATTGTGTTGGTGCGGGAGGCGGGTTATTCGTAGCGCGACCAGTCGACGTTGTGCATGTCGCCGGTGGCCTTGAAGGCTGTGTGGAATGCGAGCGACGCCTCGAGGGTGTGGGGTGTCTGACCGCCTTTGCCGAGCTTGAGGTAATCGCGCAGCAACTCTTTGTACGAGGGGTGTGCGCAATTGTCGATAATGCGGTGAGCGCGCTGCACGGGGTCGAGTCCGCGGAGGTCGGCAACGCCCTGGTCGGTGATGATAACATCGACGGAGTGCTCGGTGTGGTCGACGTGCGATGCCATGGGCACGATATTGCTTATCAGACCTCCCTTGGTGATTGAGGGGCACGAGAAGATGGAGAGATATCCGTTGCGGGTGAAATCGCCCGAGCCGCCGATACCGTTCATCATGCGTGTGCCTACTACGTGAGTGGAGTTGATATTGCCGAAGATGTCGGCCTCGAGAGCGGTGTTCATGGCTATGACACCGAGTCGGCGTATTATCTCGGGGCTGTTGGAGAGCTCGGAGGGACGCAGCACTATCTTGTCGCGGAAGAATTCGAGGTTGTTGAGCACATCGGCCTCAGTCTTATCGGAAAGGGTAAGCGAGCATGAGCTGCCGAATTTACACTTGCCGAGTTTCATCAGCTCTATCACGGCATCCTGCATCACTTCGGTATACATCTCAAACTGAGGAATTTCGGGAGCATCGCCCAGACCGAAGAGCACTGCGTTGGCCACATTGCCCACGCCCGACTGGAGGGGCAGGAACGATTTGGGCAGACGGCCGGCGCGCATCTCGTCGATAAGGAAGCCGCACACGTTGGCTCCGATCTGCAGAGTGGTGTCGTCGAGCTCGGTGAATCCTTTGATACCGTCGTAGCTGTCGCTGTGCACCACGCCCACTATCTTTTCGGGGTCGAGCTTCACGGTAGGCGAACCTATGCGGTCGCTCACTTTATATATAGGTATCTCGCGGCGGTAGGGCGGATCGAGCGGCAGATATATGTCGTGGAGGCCGTACATGTCGCGGGGGAGCTTAGAGTTGAGCTCGAGTATGATTTTCTTGGCATACTTGGCATAGGTAGGCACATTGCCCACGCCGGTGCCAAGCACCACTTCGCCATTGTCCATCACATCGGCCACCTCAAAAATGGCCACATCGAGGTCGCCGTAGAATCCGTAACGGAATTTCTGGGCAAGCTCCGAGAGGTGCAGGTCGAAATAGTGGGCATCGTGAGAGTTGATACGCTTACGCAGGTCGGGGGTGTTCTGGTAGGGGGTACGACGGTTGATGGCGTTGGCGCGTGCCAAAGCACCGTCGGCCCAGTTGTTGGTCGATGCTCCTGTGAAGATATTGATTTTGTACTCTTCGCCGCTCTCGTGCAATTTTTCGGCTCGTGCGGCTATGGCTGAGGGCACTATTTTGGGTGAACCTGAGGCGGTGAATCCTGAAAAGCCTACATTGTCGTTGTGATTGACAAGCTCGGCGGCCTCCTGAGGTGTGAGAATAGGGAATGCCATGGTATGGATGAAAATGGTGTGAGGTTGTGGTTTATTAGTGGTAGTTTTCGTAATTTTGTGCAAAATTACTATTTGTTGCGCACATTATCAAAATTTGTGCTAAGTATGAAATCAAAATCTTTATACATCGAAACTTACGGCTGTCAGATGAATGTGGCCGACAGCGAGGTGGTAGGCGCCGTGATGCAGACTGCCGGATATACCCTCGCTCCGGAACTCACTGACGACACCGACGCCATACTCCTCAATACGTGCTCGATACGCGACAATGCCGAGCAAAAAATCATTTCACGCCTGCAATATCTGGCGTCGCTGCGCCGCAAGCGCGGACGCCGCCGCCCCCTGATTATAGGGGTGATAGGCTGCATGGCCGAGCGCGTGAAAGATGAGCTGATTGCCAATCACGGCGTTGACCTTGTTGCGGGGCCCGACTCCTATCTCGACCTGCCGAACCTCTTCGGGGCGGCCGAGCAGGGACAGCCGGCCATCAACGTGGAGCTATCTACCACTGAGACATACCGCGACGTGGTACCTGTGCGTCTGGCCGGCCATCAGATAAGCGGGTTTGTGTCGATAATGCGCGGCTGCAACAACTTTTGCTCCTATTGCATAGTGCCTTATACCCGCGGGCGCGAACGTTCGCGCCCCGTGGAGAGCATACTGCGCGAGGTTGCCGACCTCCGCTCAAAGGGTTACCGCGAGATTACCCTCCTGGGGCAGAATGTCAACTCCTACCGCTTTGTGGCCGACAACGGCGATGAGGTGAGCTTTGCCCGACTGCTCACAGCCGTGGCCGACGCAGCTCCCGACATGCGTATACGCTTCACCACCTCGCATCCTAAAGATATGACCGACGATATCATAGCAGCCATAGCTTCGCGCCCCAATATCTGCCGACACATACATCTGCCGGTGCAAAGCGGAAGCGACTCGGTGCTAAAGGCCATGAACCGCAAATACACCTCAGCATGGTATCTCGACCGCGTAAAAGCCATACGCACGGCAATGCCCGACTGTGCCATCACCACCGACCTCTTCACGGGGTTTCATGGCGAAACCGAGGAGGATTTCAATCTCACCCTCGAACTGATGCGCACTGTAGCTTTCGACAGCGCCTTTATGTTTAAATACTCCGAGCGTCCGGGCACTCTGGCCTCGCGTACCATGCCCGACAATATCCCCGAAGAGGTGAAGATAGACCGCCTCAACCGCATGATTGCCCTGCAGAACGAGCTTTCGCTCGCCGCTCACCGCAGCTACGTAGGCAAGGATGTTGAGGTGCTTGCCGAAGGTGTGGCCAAACGCAGCAAGGAGCAGATGGTGGGACGTACCTCGCAAAACCACACCGTAGTGTTTGCCCGCGGCAACGTGAAGGTAGGCGAGTACGTAACAGTGAGGGTCACCGACGCAACGTCGGCAACCCTCATCGGTGAAATTACAAAATAAGTCCGGTCAATAGGTTGAAGTGCCGTCTTCTATCTCGTGAGGTGTAACGGGCTTGCCCGACATCTTATACCACACGTAGGCTATATAGGCGAGTACAAAGGGCACGAGCACCGACACCCACGACATTACCGTGAGTGTGAAGAGCGACGAGCTTGAATTGGCCAGTGTGAGCGATGAGCCGGCGTCGGCCGTCGACGGATAGTAGGCCGTGCCATTGAATCCGGCAATACAGAACAGGCTTACCACCACAATAGCAGAGCCTGCGCCTGACCACCAGAAGCCGTAGCGGTAGCCCTTGCGCAGCAGCGGAGCAGCTATACCCCAGAGAACAAGCACCACTCCTATCAGGAACAGTATAGCCACCACCGGCATATCTAAGAAGTTGTAAAGATATTTGTTGGCTACCCACTCCATAGTGCCGTCGGCCATCACCTGCACGCCCTCGGCGGTGAGCAGCACTACAAGAAATATCAGGAAGAACACCACAAACACTGCGGCGTTGAAAAGCAACTGCCGGCGCATCTTACGGTGAAACGCCTCGTCGTGACTCACTCCCCACAGCATATACAATGCGGCAAGAGTGCGCGCGAGCATAAGTATCATCACTCCCGTGAGAAGGTTTTTCCAGCACACTATAGCCTCCAGACCATGCGTGGGGCCCCACTGCGAGATTACGGGAGCGGTGCCGTCGAGCAGGTTGGTCTTTGTCACGGTAAAGTCGCCGCCGAAAAACATCATGGCCACAGCCTCGCCGAGAAGTATGCAGCCTACACAGCCATTGATAAACAGAAATACATCGTAGGTGCGTGTGCCGAACAGATTTCCGGGCTTGGAGCGGAACTCATAACTCACAGCCTGCAGTATGAAGCTGAACAGTATGAGCATCCACAGCCAGTAAGCCCCGCCGAAACTTGTGGAGTAGAACAGAGGGAACGAGGCGAAAAACGCGCCGCCGAATACCACCAGGGTCGTAAACCCTAATTCCCATTTCTTGCCGAGCACATTAATCATAAGAGCACGGTCGGTGTCGGTGAAATTGCCGCAAAGGAGCATAGACTGACCGCCTTGCACAAACAGCAGAAACACCAGGGCTGCGCCGAGCACGGCTATGAGCAGCCACCAATATTGTTGTAGACAAACGAGTGTATCCATCGGGTATTAATCTTTAAGTGATTCGTAATCAATTTTCGACCCTTTTGAAATCTGACGCAGCATAATGCCTATTTCGGCAGCCAGAAAACCGGTGAATATCAGGGCAAACAGACAGAATGTGAGTATCACCGTAGCGGTAGGAATGGCCGAAATGGCGGCCTGAACAGGCATAAGATCCTGTATAATCCAGGGCTGACGGCCCACTTCGGCGGTAACCCACCCCGACTGAGAGCAAATATAAACCAACGGAACGGCGAGCATACCCACCCAGAGGAGCCACTTCTTATTGAGCCATCCCTTCTTACGATAGGCTCCGTAGAGCATCACGGCTATGATGAGCACGAGCAGTCCGCCTATGCATACCATCAGGCGGAAGGCGTAGAATGTGATGCCTACCGGCGGAACAGCCTGCTGAGGATTGTCGAGGTAGCCATAGCCGAAATACTTGTAGTTGGCACGCAAATCGGCCACGGCAGCCTGCATGACAGCGGTGTCGCCGGTGCTCATGGCGGTGTCGTAGCGACGCAATGCCTCCTGCGCCTCGCGGCCCATGGCTATGCGTTCGGCATAGCTCACGGTGCGGATTGTATCGCCTTCGGGGGTAAGTTCTATGCCGTTGATAAGGTCGTTGATGCCGGGCACGAATCCATTGATGCTGTGCGTGGCCAGTATCGACAGCCCCTTGGGTATAGCTATATCAAAAAGGTAGGGGTCGAGGTTGTCGCCGGGCTTCTTGTCGGGGTTAAGCAGACCGATACCCACAAGATCCTGACCGCACTGACCGTCGTAAAGGCCCTCCATCGCAGCGAGCTTCATGGGTTGCACCCGAGCCACATCTACAGCAGAGCTGTCGCCCGACCAAAGGGTGATGAGCATACCGGCCGCGGCCACCCAGCCGCCGGTCTTGATGGAACGCAGCGCCATCTCGGTGTTACGCTTCTTGTAGAGGAACCAGCAGCTCACGCCAATCACGAAGATACCGGCGAGTATCCACCCGCTGAATACCGTGTGGATGAACTTATGCACGGCTACAGGAGAGAGGGCCACGGCCCAGAAATCGTCCATCACGTTGCGCATCTGGGCGGGGTCGAACTCCATTCCCACAGGATATTGCATCCAGGCATTGGCCACGAGAATCCACAGCGCCGACAGGGTGGCGCCTATAGCAGTGAGCCATGTGGCTGTGAGGTGAAATCCGGCGCTCACCTTCTTCCAGCCGAAAAACATCACCGCTACAAAGGTTGCTTCAAGGAAGAAGGCCAACAAGCCTTCGATAGCCAGCGGAGCCCCGAATATATCGCCTACAAACCAGCTGTAGTTCAACCAATTGGAGCCGAATTCAAATTCCAGAATAATGCCGGTGGCCACTCCTATGGCAAAATTCACGCCAAAGAGGGTCATCCAGAATTTCGTAATTGCAAGCCATCGCTCCGAACGGGTGCGGTAGTAGATTGTCTCCATGATGGCAACAATCACTCCCAGACCAAGGGTGAGCGGTACAAAAAGCCAGTGATACATGGCTGTAAGGGCAAATTGAGCCCTCGACCAGCCGACCACGCTAATCAAATCGTTCATGATACTTAAAAGTTGGTTATGATGAGTGTTAAATATTCAGCAGGTATGAGGCATCAGCGGGTGAGCGATGAGCGCACGGCCTGAGCCCGCTCGGCATCGGTATCGTAGTTGGTAGCGAGCAGGTCGGGGAAGAAAAAGAGTTTCATCACCGCAAAAAGCAGTATAGCCTTAAGTATTATAAGAAGCCACAGAGTGCGCCCCGTCGATTTCATGGAGCGAAAACCGTCGACGTAAAGGTCGACAACCCGGGCACCGAAGCGGTGCATATTGCTCATGAAATTGCGATGCGACATATTAGAGAGATGGCAGTTAGGGTATCTGTTAAAGGTAACAGGCAAAGCTAACAAAAAAATAACAACGGCCTACGCAAATCGATTGAAAATTGGGCTTAAAGTTATTTCATTCAAAAAAAATTAGCCAAAATACTTGCCGATATAAAAAATATGCTTACCTTTGCAACGCTTTTGTGCCAAACACCTCCATGAGAGGTCAGGTCAACAAAGGGTGCTTAGCTCAGCTGGTTCAGAGCATCTGCCTTACAAGCAGAGGGTCGGGGGTTCGAATCCCTCAGCACCCACTCAAAAGTCGATATCGCTCAAGATACCGCAAAGACATAAAAAGAGAGTACATTTCTACTTCGCCGAATAATCATTATCACACCTCGGGTGCTTAGCTCAGCTGGTTCAGAGCATCTGCCTTACAAGCAGAGGGTCGGGGGTTCGAATCCCTCAGCACCCACCATAGTAGAAAACCTCTCATAAATGTTGGAAATCGTGAAGCCACCGGGCCTCACGATTTTTTTTGCGCCTGCCTGCGGGCAGTGTCTATGCCGCGGCTCTGCAGATTGCGCATGGTGTCGCGGTAGCCCGACCGGTACACCTCTTTGATACCCTTAAGGTCAAACACCTTGTATTGGGCAATATCGTTGGTGCATATAAGCATATCGGCCATGGCCATATCGTCGGTAGTATTGTTTTTGGTGATAAGCTCGTATGAGCGCATCGACATATCTATGAGCGTATTGGCCACAGGACGCTCTATGAGCGGCGACACATTCACAGCCATGAGAAAACGGCACTTGTCGCGGATAGCCCAGCAGGGCAGATTGGCCAGCACTCCCCCGTCGACGTACCTCACGCCATCAATCTCGATAGGTTTGAACGCTATGGGTATGCAGCACGACGCAGCCACCACCTCCGGCAGCGGCCCTTCGGTAAAAGCCACCTTGCGGCCCTTCTCGAAATCGGTAGCACACACCACCGTAGGCACCGGGAGTTGCTCCAGACGGTCGTAGGGAATATTCTTATGCAGAAAATCCTGAAACTTCTCCAGCCCGAACAATCCCCCCTTGGGCATACCCAGCGATGTAAGACTCGAAAACTTCAGTTTCTCAAACAGTTTGAGCATCTGCTTCGGGGCTATGCCGGCCGCGTGCATCACCGCCACCACCGACCCCGCGCTCACGCCGGCCAAAATCTGGGGACGCAATCCCACCTCAAGGAGCGCCTCTATAGCGCCCGCATGGGCAAATCCGCGCGCCCCGCCACCGCCCAAAGCCAAGCCCATGGTATAGGGATAATTGGGCTGTCGGCGCTTTTTTATGTCGTATCCTAAAAATCTCATAAATAAATATCAACGGGCCTGATGGCAGTTTGCAGTGCGGACACTAAGTTACTATTAAACGCTCATAACGCCAAAAAAGATGTATCAAACGCGCCACATTACCGCACAGAGTAAATATATTTTTGTAACTTTGTGCCATCCAAAACCCTCCCATCAATCTGCTATGCAATCAATCGTACATCCTATCAAGATTTTCGCCGGTACAGCCTCACGCTATATGGGCGAAGAGATTTGTAAAGACCTCGGTGTAGAATTAGGCAAAATGAACGTGCAGCACTTTGCCGACGGCGAATTTGAGGTATCGTTTGAAGAGACAGTGCGCGGATGTGAAGTATATCTTGTGCAGTCTACCTTCCCCAACTGCGACAACCTCATGGAACTGCTGCTCATGATCGATGCCGCCAAACGCGCCAGCGCACACTCGGTGATAGCCGTGATACCCTACTTCGGCTGGGCACGTCAGGACCGCAAAGACAAACCCCGCGTGAGCATCGCCGCCAAGCTCGTGGCCGACCTGCTCAGTGCCGCCGGCGTAAACCGCGTAATCACGATGGATCTCCACGCCGACCAGATACAGGGATTCTTCAACGTACCCGTCGACCACCTCTACGCCTCATCGGTATTCATCCCCTATATAAAGAGCCTCAAACTCGAAGACATGGTGATAGCAACTCCTGATGTGGGAGGAGCCAAACGCGCCAACTCATACGCCAAATACCTCAACGTGCCTCTGGTGCTTTGCCATAAGCAGCGCGCCAAAGCCAACGTAGTGGCCACCATGACAGTGATAGGCGATGTGAAAGACAAAAACGTGATACTCATCGACGATATGGTCGACACCGCCGGCACCATAACCAAAGCAGTCGACCTGATGCTGGCCAACGGAGCCAAATCGGTACGTGCCCTGGCATCTCACGCCATAATGAGCGACCCCGCCACCGATCTGGTCAACAAGTCGGGCATGACCGAGATGATATTCACCAACTCCATCCCCTACTCCAAAGACTGCAAGAAAGCCACCATACTTTCGGTAGCTCATCTCATAGCCGATACCATCCGACGCGTGCACAACAACGAGTCAATCTCGCAGCAATACGTATTCAAATAAAACCCGCCCACACCAAGCGGGAGCCTCACCACGCCGCCGAGAGCGAACCGAGCCAAAACAGCGTGCATCCACCTATAAGCTGCACCGCAATGAATGTCCATAGAAGACATCCATTGCGGTGCAGAAATTTATGTAAACTAAACATTTACACGAGGGTATTGTTGCTCTTGATTGCGGGATTATTCGGCAATGCCGTACATGTGGGATGCTATCACATCAGATTTTCTCGTGTAGTAATTTCAGCATCGGTCATTGTATAGGCATCGAGGCTACCCTCTTTTGCCTGGATGCAGATGTATGTAATTGGGGCGGAAGTACATTTGAGATTGCGGTCGCAGTTGGTCGCAACGCGAATCACCGATCCTTCAGCCACATCAAACACCTCTCCATCTACCTGAAACTTTCCGGCTCCGGAGAGAATAATGTAGTTCTCCTCATTTTTCCTGTGGCTGTGAAAGAACGGTACTGATTCGCCCACAGGCAAGGTGCCGAACGATATCTCGCACGAGGTGGCGCCGGTGGCATCTTTAACAAACTGTTTCCCTTCGAAAGATTGAAGATTACCTACTGAAATGTGGACGTACTTATCGCCCGAATTGATAGTTTTTACTTGGTTCATAATTTGTGTTTTAGAATTAGTGATTAACTTTGCGACAGAAAGCCACTATTATTTTGATAGTGCAAAGCTAATACCTAAATTACCAATTTGCAAGACGTTACGTTGGCGAAAGATACTTACCTCAAGGTAAGCAATAACTGATTATGAACGCATTACCAATCAAAGAAAATTTAAAAAAATATACCGGCACGGAGTCGTGTCCAATAAGAAATGTTATAGCCCGCTTTTCAGGCAAATGGTCGATTCTGGTATTGTGCGTGCTATCGGAAAACGAGGCTACACGATTCAATGAAGTAGACAAGGCAATACCGGATATTTCACCGAAAGTACTTACCGACACATTGAAGAATCTTGAGGCGTCGGGGTTGGTTTCGAGAAAACTTTATGCCGAAATTCCACCTAAGGTTGAATACTCTCTTACAGCACTTGGCCGTAGCCTTATGCCGCATATTGAGAATCTGATAGGATGGGCTGTTGAAAATTTTGAAGCCATCAAATGCAAATAAAACATTTTGCGATATAGAGCACCCAACCGCGTTTATTGCCTTTATGACGTGATCTGTAGCTTCCTTCGGCATATTACGCCGGTGTCTCCTACCCCCCTCAAATAATAATACAGAGTATAATACAATGCAGAAAAAATAGCCCCCTGATAAATTCTATTATATTATTGAACGAATTAATATTGTATACTCTTTCCAGAGTAATTCATTTTGTTCAGAATTAGTGATTACAAGGAGGTTGTCGCAGTGGAGTTCTTCGGCGGCTTCGACGAGGGCATTAAGTTCGCGTTTGCGGGTTTTCTCGGAGGTCATGTCGTAGCAAACTTGAATCAGTTGCTCTACTTTTGCGCCTTTACGGGTGACAAAATCTACCTCTTTATCATTACGGGTGCGATAATAGAACAGCGTTTGTCCGGGGATATAGCCACGACGCAGAAGTTCCACAAAGACTTGGTTTTCCAACAGTCTGCCGAGGTTTTCGCTTAAATTGAACGCGGTGCTTTGCACAAAACCGTTGTCAACGACATATACTTTTTTCGGAGCCTTATTCATCAGTTTCAGCTTGTTGTTGAAGCGTGGCAAATAGAAGAACAAGTAAGGCTCGTTGAGATAGTCGCAGAATTTCTTTGTAGTCGCCACACTTGACAGCCCCAGTTCTCCGGCAAGTTCATTGGCAGAAATCGGATTGCAGAAATTTGACAGCAGATATGTGGCAAGGTTGTATAGGTCGGTGGTGTTCCTTACTTTATGACGTTGCGCAACATCTTTCAGCAGAATTGAATCAAACAGTGTGGAAAGATAACTCTTGGTAATACTACGAGCCGGGATTGTTTCAGGATACCCGCCGTTTCGCATATAGTCATCAGCCAACATTATCGCCTGTCCCGCCTGTCCCGCCTGTCCCTCCCGGTCGGGACTGATGTTTTTCCAACTCATAGTTTCTTCAAGGCTGAAAGGCAACATCTCAATCTGAAGATAACGCCCCGTCAGAACAGTTCCCATTTCACTGCTCAACATTTTTGCATTACTACCCGTTATTATCAGATTCTTTCCCCGACGGTAGAGTTTGCTTACCCACAAATCCCAATCGGGAAGATTCTGAATTTCATCAAGCAGCA